>MGZK01000154.1 GCA_001802125.1 Geobacteraceae bacterium GWC2_55_20 | reverse complement strand
CTTGGCCTCATTAGCCAGCCTGACCGGCAATCCGCCGTAGGTGTTGGTATTGGTGACACTCCAGCCATGGACGAATACGACCAGGGTTTTATCAGCAGCCATATGGTTCTCCTCTCGCAATGAATTAATTCCACAACGTCATGGACAAGGTACGCTCGTTAATTGTGCAACTGACTTAGTGATCAACCAAGAATATTTGAGCGGGATCGACCCCTTCACGGCAACATAATTGGGGAATCTGTTCCTCGGGAACTTTTGCGAATTTCAGTGAGGTTCTTGCCTGCGCTACTGCATCCTTAAGGGAGCGTCCCGAGGCAACAGCCTGGTAGAAGATGCCATAAAACGTCGTAGCGTCATCCTCATAGATCTCGGCTTTTACTCCTATTGCACAAGGCACAACCTTTGCGATGGTGGATGCACAGCGCAACGAAAAGCATGTATCGATGACCACAAGTTTCAAACCTTTATCAAGTGACTGGAACATCCCTGCAAGTGCTGTATCCTGAACTGTGGTCAGACCGCCGTTTTCCGTGCGCATCAGAATGTCGCCACCGTTTTGCTTTCCGCTAAAATGGAAAACATGTGGAGCTTCTTTATTCAATTCCTGGAATAGCGACGTCACGTGTACCTTGAATACGCCTTTAAAAATAATGGATTTGGGGAACCGCGCCTGTTCCAAGCAACGTTTCATTTTTTGCAATTGAGAGCTCGGGGAAAGCCCCCCCACTTGTGGAGCCAGAAAAAGGACTTTAAGTGGCCCTTCAGCAACTGTGGGAATAACTGGTTTATTATGTGAGGTTTCGTCCTGCATGGGACCTGGGAAAACTGGCCTTTGCCGAAAGGCGGGCTTGTCGCTGAGCTTTCTGGTGCTTGTAAGGTAAGCTTCCACGCCACTCAAAAGTGAGTTTCTTGCGTCATCGATGGACTTGTTCACCAAATCAATATAAATACGATTTTGAAGAAATTGGCCCGGGTCGCATGGTTCTACTCGTACTGGAAGGAGCCTCGTTACATCACCGGTAAGCGACGCGTCGAGTTCCTGTTGGCAATACCTGGAGCTAAAGTAATGTGGTGAAAAGACTGCTATAGTGCAGTCAGATTCGGCAGCTTCGCGCATCTTTTGTATGAAGCTCATTCCTGGCGTGAAGTCCTTGAACTGAGCGATGCAGCGATAACGAGGCTTGGCGTTCTGAAGCTCCCAAACAATCCATTGCGCCCATTTTAAATCCTCACCAGCATAACTGACGAAAAAAACGCTGTCATTACGAGGCGGCATATATCCTCCAGTCAAAGACGTGCGTGAGTACCTTCATGCCCTCGGATCCCCCGGCAAATATCCACCAGTTACACTCTTGTAGGCATTCGACGTTTTTTCTCCTGGCACGCCGTCCACCTTGACGAAAATTCCGGGGAAAGTGTTCAGCCACCTCTGCAACGCCTCTGCCTTGGCTACCTCCGCTGGATCGCTGGACTTATGCATGGAATACGGCACCACCAGCGGCTGTGAACCAGCTTCCAGTGCAGGTTGGTCGACAAAACTGATCTGGCCGTGCTCAGCCATCCTTCGTAGAAGTACCGCCGCGCCGCATTGCTGTGATATTGCCGTGTCGGACCAAGTGCCGTCGGCAACGTATTTGCCGCTGATGTAGTGATTGGCATAGCTCCAGAGATAAGGGGAAAGGACATGTTGATGATACAGCCGATACCCCCAGCCGTTGTACCCTTCCAGCTGATAGAGGGTTCCGGGCAGGCTCCAGTCTGTAACTTTGCCCAGACCTCGCATGGTCAGAGCATCGATAGCGCTCTCTTCCCAAGTGAAGGGAGGAGTTCCTTTAACCGGCCTTCCTTTTGGGACCTGTACCGTACGGGCTGTAAGCGGGTCGCCATTGTGCAGGTGTCGGGTAAAGTTGAGACTCGCCTCCATGTTGTGAATCACTGCGATGAAGTGCCACGGAATGCCGAGGGGATCGCCGACTGCTTGATAGACCGACTGCTTTGCCAACAACTTACCAATGATCGCCTCTACAGCAGCTGTTTTTTCCGGTTTGATAATGCAGCCGTTGAAGAGGTCTTCATACTCCTTGCGTAGCGCCGGTGTGAAATTAACTTTTGCCATATTTTCCCCCTTGAATTGGGCTCAAAATCAACCGAACAGAAACTTCCTGGGATTGTCGCACACGAGTTTCTGTAGATCTGCCCAGCTGTTTATCTCTATCTCCCTGATCACCATTCGAGCCTTGTCCGCCAAATGAAACAGATTAGGGGGCTGCCCTTGAATTTAGAATTTGAGGCCGAATTTCCATTTTCAAGACCCCTCCGCTATTTTGTAGTCTAACGGTGTCGGGGCTACACATTACACAATTTGCCATTTTTGGGTGATTCTGTCAGATGTGTAGCTCCGACACCGTCAATCTCCACTGTCAGATGTGTAGCTCCGACACCGTCAATCTCCAAGGGTTGGGTCTCAACGCCCCACCGTGCCTGGAAACGTCCGGCGGGGAAACGTCCGGCGGGACGCTGTTATCTATTTATCTATTGGAAACGTCCGGCGGGACGCTGTTATCTATTTATCTATTGAGTGAATTAGAAAAACAAATAACACCGTTCCCCTCATGCCTCGTTCTAAATTGAGATTCTGTGAACACTTACACCTCCTATCGAATGATCCTTCAATTTACATGGTTGCTAAATCGCCAGGACACGGGAAATTTTATTTCTGATTTCCACCAAAGCGTCCAGTTGTTCAGCGGGTCCAAGCATAGTCAATGGCTCATCAACATTTCCAGTAACCACCGCTCCGCACTGTTTGAATATTACAGTACCCGTCAACCTAGCGAATAGTAACATCAACTGATACTGTCGTACTTGCCGTGACATCCACCACCTTTGCTTCCCTATGCTCACTCCCCGATTTATCAACAGTAGACAAGGAGACCTCGTGTCGTCCGGGGCTGATAGAATCGATTAGAGTCTCCGTAACGCCTTCCATCTCTTTGTTAAATGCTCCGTCCACAGAAATGGATATTCTCTGAAAATCGCGAGCATTCGGAATCATCAATTTGATCGCACCCGGTTTCCTTTCCTCTGCACCGGCCTTCAGCATTTTCTCCAGTTCTGCGATATTGTTCTTGAAGTCAGTGATCCAAGCATCCGTCTCCTGTTTAATGATCCCATCTACCTTCCCCGTAAATTCTTTCAGCTTCTGTATTGATGTCCCGGCCGAGAAGACTTGCGATTGTAACAGTATCCAGTCGAACTGAAACTCACGCAACAGCATTTCTAATGAAAGCTGCGTACTGGAAAATCGCATCCAAGAACTGGAAAACCCGTAATACCGGTCAAAGGGGATTAAAGCAGCTCCAACTGCAAGAAATGCGTAGCCAAGTTCAGGCAACTTCAAGCCATTTATCGTTACAACTGGCGCCAAGAGTGGGCAAAGGGCTCCCAAGGTTGCAAGAATCAGGGCGAGCCCTCTCACCCCTTGTGCAAGCAATCTTCTGGGTTTTCTTCTCGTTTCATACCAGTCGATCTGCTTTTGAGTATTTGTAACCACCCATTGTTTAAGTGCTTTTACTGAATACTGTTGATCATCATTATTCCATTCAGGGAACTGTTCATCGAACATATTTCACCCGCCAATTATTATTGCTTTTTTTTTGCTACTGGATGCGTAATGATGCAAATCACAAAACTGAATTCACAGTGTCTGTAGCAACAACTGGCCAGCAATAATAACCAACCTCAATGCTAGTAAGCTAGGCCATTCGAGTCATGAAAAAACACGACTTCAGAGCACAATCCCAGCTTGTGCAAACACAGGCCTGAGAACATTTGTTGCTGTAATCACATGATCCTTGACCGCCTCCTGAAACCTGTGCCAGTCGGTATTCGCCTTACTGTTGGCATCCTTCCAGACATACTTCTGGTCGTAGCCGTCAGTTGCTCCATTGAAGACCCGATCTTGATCCGTTGCATTACTCAACCATTCATGTTCATCGTATCCAGTAAGCATCTTTGAGATACATTTATACTGTGCTAGCCTGGCATCCGCCCCTATTTCGTCATCTCCGCTGTAGCTGTTTCCGAAGATTATTTTCAAGTCGCTTTCCAGTCCTGCCCAGTTATTCTCAAGTGTTTTTCCAGTGACCTGTTGTCTAAAATCAGCGAAGTATGCATATGTTTTTCGGGCCGCACCCAGAAAACGAGATATGTTGTCAACATCATAGACTTTCAGTCTTTGATCGTTCCAGCGATGACCGACCCAGTCCGGGTGGTGCAAAGCATCGGCATGACCGATATCAGGGATAATATTTGAACCTATTGCATTGAAATCATCGAACCATCCGATGAAATTTTGATGAGCCCAGGTATCCACAAAGGCGTGTGTCATAACCCCAAGACGATAGAGCCCCCCCTTGTCACCAGCTTTGTATCTTGAAGCTGCATTTTTGAGGGTGTACTGCATCAGTGTGTTGGCATAGGAGCTGTCCGGTGTCGTGTTCATCGGGTGACTTCGACCATCCTGTCGATTTGAAATTTGCGGTTGGTCACCGGGGATAAAGTGAAAGAGAGGGTAGATTCTCATGATATCCTTACGTGGCAGAAGGATGTTCATGGTTTGGCTGACCTGACTGATGTAGGAGGGAACGACGTCAAGTTCATCATCGAAAACTAAAATTTCAAAGTCATTATCATCAACGTACTGCGAACTATAGGCGATGATCTGTGGTTCATCATCTATGAAACCTGCTCGTTCAGCAATGATGCCGGTAATCCAGTAGTGAAATTCGAGGTTCATGCCCTACCTCCCATTAATGTTTTAAGTTCAACTTTTCTGAATCTCTGTTGTGTTGTCAAAAATCTCCTGCGGAAAGACGATCGTGTCACTCCATCTGGTGGATGTACCTGAGTTCCCCACGTTGAGATTTATTCCCACATTCTTGTACGCCAGATAGACAAGCTGGCTGCAGTACATGGCGCGCTCATTGTCCGGGTGGAGAAAATCCAGGTTGTATGGCTTACCGACGCAGCCTAATGCATAGGCGCGCACGAAGCTCCTGGCCGTATCCTCTTCATCGCTTGACAAGCCATGACCGCTCAGCACGGATGACGCCGCCACAAAAGTGTCCAACAGACCGCGTGCGGCAAATGTTTCATCTGAATTCCATGTCTCGCCTGCAGTAAAGCTGGTGACCCCGAAGATTCCCGCTTCCACACACAGCCCGCCCGGCCCCACATAGAGGACAGAATGGTCAATATCACCGGGGATAGCTGCGCCAAGAACCAGAAAACCAAGCGACTTGATGGAGTTCGTTCCGTCCTTGGTGGATATGACATCCCCAGTCTTCAAAAGTCTGCCATTAATGCTGTATTCATAGACCATAGTGCCACCCTCCCGGTAAATTCTGAATTATTTAGCCCAACGCACCTTTCATGACCTCTTCAAGCAAGAGGGTTCCGCGAGAGTCAGGGGCCCACCATGGTCAGGCTTCCAAGTTGCTAAGTAGCTGTAAAACTAAAAGAACAAATCCCTATCGCACACAAAAAAACCGCCCGCCAGCAAATGCCGGCAAAGCGGTCCCATAATCCCCCATGTTCCCTGTCACTCTTCATCGTCCACCACATAACATAAAATTTTTCTCACGCTACTACTGAAAAACCTGACTGTCAACGAATAACATCAATAATAACAAGGATCTCACGCGACGACGCGGCTATAACCTTTAAATCCATAAACGGCAATTAACCGCCGAGAAAAACGGATGCACGCCGGTAAAAGCTGGACATACATCAAAAAAGTTAATCACCATATGGGTTAAACCGGTATTTTGTTCCAGCTTTTTGATTTCTCGCTTAGAAGCGCCTACTTCTGACGGCGTGTTTCGGCGTTCATCGGCGGTTAGCTGCTTTTTCCGGGTTAATGTTTCGTGATTTTAGTGTCTTTCGTGGACCAATACATCCTCCCATGGAGCTGGCCGGAAAAAAGGTCATGCGCTCTACTGCGTGGCCATCACCTTCTCGACGGGAGCAACCTCCCTGTCTACCTTTGCCGGCACCCGCTGGTCATTGATCATGCGCAGAAACTTTTTGCCGTCTATCAGCAGCAGATTCAGTCCGCCGGCGAACTCCGCCGCCTCGGCACTGAACTCGCCCGAGGTTACAAAATACCCACCCGCCGCCCCAACAGCGGATATCTCTTCGTAAAATTCGCGCACCGGCCGCACACCCACCTTGTAGGCCCGCCACTGATTGCACTGGACCAGATAGCGTTCGCCGCTCATCGTCAGCCTCATATCCACGACGCCGTCGGTTCCGCCGAAGGTGGTTGCGACACTGTAGCCGCAACGCCGGAAATATTCGGCCAGCAACAGCTCGAATTCGGGCCAGGCCAGGCTGGTCAGCGCCGCAATATCCTGGCTGAGCGCAACTCCTTCGTACAGCGACTGCTGCTTCCGGAAACGGACCAGGGAGACCAGCGCCGCGATCAGCAAGGCTGCCGGCAGAATGTACTGGCCGAACATCGCCATCGTAATCAGCAGCTGTTTCAGCACGTAGCCGCCGATCCGGTCGATTGGGACCGGATGCTGCAGCTTGACCTCTGCCGCCAGATGCAGCGCCACATAAGCAATCAGCGCCAGTATCAGGTTTGATTTCCAGGTCAGGCGCCTGGCAATAGCGGAGATGTCTTCCAACGGTCTTTTATGGTTTGCGGCCATTCCTGTCCCCCCTACCGTGACCAGCCCCATCGGGCTAGTTCACTTGTTTATGCAGCAATAGATTGTTAAAGCGGGAAAAGATGTAGAAAACCACCATCGCGAGATTGAATATCTTTGAAACCGTCGATTGGGCAGCAGCGTATCTGCCGATCAGTTCGCCATCGATGTTTCCGCTCAGCCTGCTGACCTCGATGTATTCCGGGATTACCAGCCAGATGAGCAGGTTGCCGATCACACAGACTGCGGCGATAACCCACCAGGGCGCAGTAATCAGTTCGCCCGCGAATGAATTTGTTTTGCATTCCATGTTCCGTATCCTTCCTTTCGAAGTACTGGACGAGTGATTACACAGATAGTGCCAAACCTCGCCTTTTCAGCGAGAGATGCAGATATTCACTCGGGCGGAGACGTTCGGGGGGAAGGGAGAAATCAGGTGCTTCTGTACGAAACGCGGGGAATCCAACTGTAATTCCATCTTGGAAAAACGGTCTCACGCAACAAACGCCGAATAATATCGGAATGTTGTCCAGGATGTATCATTCACCGGAGTGGATGATGTCTGGTTTTTGATACACCTGAATTTCGTTGAGTCGTCGCCTGGAGGCGCCTACATTTGGCGCAACATTGCGGGAGGCTAATGTGTCGGGGCGATCAAAATTTTGCGGATGAGGATCTTGAGGATAAAAATCCGGATGCTTGGTGAACTGGGGAGCCTGTTCCGGGAAAAAAAAGTGGAAAGAATCTTTACAACTTTTGAAAAAAGCAGCGTAACGCCTTGATATTACAATGCTTTTAAGAGTTGGAAAGTTTCTTTACACTTTTTGAAAAAAGTCGGATTTCACCAATGATTTCAGCCGGTTAAAAAAGTGTAAAAAAACCTGCACCCCCCCCTGTTTCATGCGCGCAATCTATTTGCGCCTGAACTCGATGTCCTGCCTGACAATCCGCTCCAGCACCGCGTCAAAGTATTCCTTGCGGCAATCGACGACGTCTATCGCGCCGCTGCGCTGGTATTGCATGAACCGGCAGCCGCCGAAGCAGAGCGGCAGATAGGGGCATTCGAGGCATGTCCCGTTCTTCCAGACACCCAGGTTGTGGGATTTGCGGTAATCCTCGATGCCGCCTGTCAGGCTGCCGATTTTCATGTCGTCCCTGCCCATGAAGGCCGGGCATTTGTAGAGCGACCCGTCCCGGTCCACCACCAGATCGTTTTCAAGCTCCACCATGCAGTCGGCCAGCTTCGGCTTGGGGGTACTCCAGCCCCTTCCGAGGATTTCCCCGCGCAGTTGCAGCGAGGCTTCCGTCTGCCACGGTTCACCGCCGCAGGCGCACCCGGACGGGAAAGCACCCGTCCCGGCGGTCTCGTCACCGGGGACCAGCGGCGAGAACTGTACCATCTGGATCATGTCCGGCGTGATCCCGCCCTGTTCCAGCAGATCCAGCAGTTCAGGGACACGGCGGTGGTTTTCGCGGGTGAAGCGCCCCATGACCCGGATCTTGAGCAGATCGCAGACCTGCCTGATATTATTCAGGACAACGCCATAATCCCCACAGCCGGCGGGAACGTCGATGTTGACCCTGGCTCCCGCCAGCCCCAGCGGCAGCAGATCCTCGACCACATCACGGGTTAGCAGCCGGCCGCCGGTCACCAGGTCGAAGGAGAACTCCGTTCCGTTCGCAACGGCGGCTTCGCGCAGGGGCCCGGCAATCCTCCGGATCAGCGGGAGCGAGAGCAACGCCTCGACACCGCGGAACTCCAGCAGCACTTCCCGGCCGGCCGCCATCGGCTTTTTCAGGATTTTTTCCACCAGCAGGCCGGCGGTCGCTTCGCTCATATGTTCTATTGCGCAAGGACGATTCCCATGGCCACCTGGGCCGACCGGGTTGCAGTCCTGATTGAGGGTCACCAGCGCCGTGAACCGGCGCGCATTGGCATTGGCCCAGTCAAAATACCCGGCCACTTGCCTTTTCTCGGTCTCAGCGTCAGGCACCAGAATGCCGAGCCAGACCATTATCTCCTGTTCCGGTCCTTTAAGGCCACCACCCTGCAAGGCATCGGCCACGCTGCGCGAGACCTGCAGCAGCGTTCCCCGCAACGTGGAATAGATCAGAAACAGGTCATTTTCACCGGAACCGTGGTAAATTTTTATGAAACCAGATAAATCCATACCCTACCTCTCGCGATAAACACCGGGGAACCGGCCGGCCCTCCCGGCATTACGCAACAATATTAATTAAATGGAACATGCCCGGCAATACCGCGGGAATGATCCGGACCGTTCATGACGCTGTGGACAAGACGGCACGGAACATGCTATCAGTACGCAACATGTATGCCCGAATCCTTCCACATAGCCTTCTTTTCCTGATCATGCCCGGCGGCAGGATTCCGGAATGAACTCCCCAAACCGCTACAGACGATTCCTGACCAGTTTCCGCAGCAGGCTGTTCCTGATCTTCACGCTATTCACCGGCGTCATCTTCGCCGCTTTCGTGTTACTGATCATCACGGGTGAAATCCGCAACTACCAGGAGCGTTCCCTCGAAAAAGCCCGGCTGCTGGCCTCGCTGCTGGCTAGAAGCATTACGCTGCCGCTCTACTCGGAAAACGTGCCGGAACTGGACCGCCGCGCGCACGAGATCCTCTCGACACCTAAAGTGGCGCGAATACTCATCACCAGCAGCAATACCAGGACGCTGGTGGATTTAACATCTCCGGCCGTACCCCCCGGAACAAGCCATGTCTCATCAACCACGCGGGTTACGACCGACAGCGCCAGTCCGACCGTCGAAGCCGCATTGAGCGGAGCTTCGCGCCCATCGCCGGTTCTGCTGGGATCCGTAACGGTTTCCATCGATACCGGTGACCGCGCGGAAGCGATCCGCTCCGCCATTTTCAAAACCGGCGGCATAGCGCTGCTGTTCTGGATTGCGGTGGTGGCCGGCTGTTACCCGGTGCTGAAACGGGTCACACGATCCTTCAATACCCTCACCGAGGGGCTAAACAGCATGATGGGGGGGGATTTTTCAGCGAAGATCATTATCGACAAGGACGACGAGGCCGGACGGGCAGCACTGGCTGTCAACCGGCTGGCTGCGGCTCTGGAAGAGCGCGAGATTGAAAATCGCAACCTGCAGGAGGAACTGGTCAGGGCGATGCGGATGGAGGTGCAGGAAGAACGCCGGAAGATCATGGCCAAGCTGATCCAGACCAACCGCATGACATCCCTCGGTCTGCTGATTTCCAGCATTGCCCACAACATCAACACCCCCAACGGCGTGATCAAGCTGGCGGCGCAGCATCTGGCCGGTTCCTGGAAGGATGCGTTGCCGATATTGGAGCAGGTGACCAAAGAGGAGGGGGACTTCACCCTGGGAGGCTTGCCATTCGGTGTGGCCAAGGGAGAGATCAAGGGAGCCAACGAGGCCATCCTCAACAACGCCGAGCGGGTCGAGCGGGTGATACAGGACCTGCGCGCCTATAACTTGGGAGAACGCAACGAGCTTAGCCCCGGGGTCTCGGTAAACCGTGTTGTCGAGGAGGCGCTCACGATCATCCGCGCCTATGGCCGCCAGGGCGAGATTTCCATCACACCGACCCTGGCGCCCAGCCTGCCTGAAATAACCGGGAACCAGCACCAGCTGGAACAGGTGGTGGTAAACCTGCTCCTGAATGCGATGCAGGCGATGCCGAACAACAAGGGAATGGTTACGGTGCGCACCGAGCATTTCTACGAAACAAACGAGGTGCTGATAATCGTGACCGACCAGGGGGAGGGCATTTCACCCACGGTCAGAAAACATCTTTTCGAGGCGTTTTTTTCCACCAGGATTGACAAGGGTGGCAGCGGACTCGGCCTCTACATTTCCAAATTTATCGTATCAGAACACAAGGGACGCCTGTCGATCGACTCCGAGCAGGGCGCCGGCACCGTGGCTACCGTGCATCTCCCGCTGAATCCCGAAGATCCCGCATAAACGGCGTTTCCTTCACCCCCCGCTATTCCGGATCATCTTCGAAACGCTTTTCAGCTGCCAATTCCAGCCTTTTCTTCAGCGTCGGGCGGCTTACCCCCAGCATTTTGGCAGCCACAGTCCTGTTGCCGTTGGACAGGTTGATCGCTTCCTCCACCAGCAGGGCCAGAACTTCATCAACAGTGGGAAAATCGTGGAAGAAACCATTCAGGGCAAACTGATTGTTTCCGATTTTACGAACGATCTTTAAACAGGCCGCGGTACCGGGAGCAAGGTCCGGAAAATCATCCGGCGTCAGCGTCTCGGTGCGATTATAGGTAACGGCATTGTGGACCATGTTGAGCAGTTCCCGTACATTCCCGGGGAAATCATAGGAAAACAGCGCCTTGCGCAGTTTCATCGGCAGTTGCGGCGGCATCCGCTGCATCGATTCCGCGACTTCCTTGATCGTATGCTCGACCAGCAGCAGTATGTCCTCACGCCGCTCCCTCAATGGCGGAATCTGCAGCGAGTGGGCGCTGATCCGGTAGTAGAGATCACTCCTGAACACCCCGGAAGCGAGCAGCGCCGGGAAGTTTGCATTGGAGGCGGCAATGATCCGGGCGTCGCTTTTGTGGAGCACATCGGAGCCGAGGCGGTAATATTCGTTCTGCTGCAAAAGCCTCAGCAGCTTGATCTGTGAAGCGTTGCTGAGATCGCCGATCTCATCCAGAAACAGTGTGCCGCCCTTGGCCTGCTCGATCAGGCCGTCCCGGCTTTCGCTGGCGCCGGTATAGGCGCCTTTTTTGTGCCCGAACAATGTGTCAGCCAGCATGGTATCGTCCAGCCCCGCGGCGTTGACCGTTATCATCCGCCCTTTAAGCCCGCTGCAACGATGGATCGCCTTGGCGATCAGCTCCTTCCCGACCCCGGTTTCGCCGTTGATCAATACCGGCTGGCGCGAGTTCGCCAGGGTCTCGATCACCTTGAAAATGGACAACATCCTCTCGCTGCAGGTGATGATCTCGCTGAAACTTTCGGGGCTTGAAAGCGGCTCGCCCAGCAGAAACCCGGTGAGCTTGCGGTTCCTGACGATCAGCTCGTTGCTTTTAACGGCATTCTGAACGATATATACCAGCCGGGTCGTATCAATCGGCTTGGTAATGTAATCGTATGCGCCCTGCTTGATGCAACTGACCACGTTTTCGAGATCGCGTACTCCGGTCATGATAATCACCGGTATGTTGGGATACAGGCGCACTATTTCCGGAAGCAGGTCGGCGCCGGACGGGTCCGGCATGACCCAGTCCAGCAACAGCACGTTATGGGCGCCGGTGGCAAGAGCATGCAGCGCCTGGGAGCTATCCTGCAACGAGGTGACATTGGCGATACCGTTGGAAAGAAGAGCACGGCGAGTGCCGTCAAGAAACTCTGCGTCGTCATCGACGATCAGTATTGAATGCCCCGATTCGTGCTTTTTCATCTGCGACATTTAAACCCCCAGGCGACTCAGGCCGGAATATTATCGATGCTTCGGCATCTCGATTGTACAGCATTTGGCCGCGTTCAAGCCGGTTGCAGCCATCCGCTCTCCCTCAGCTCGTCCTCCAGCCGCTTGTAATCCATTTGCAACTGTTCTGCCAACAATCCGGCTGATGCCAGGTTTCCCGTCTTGCCGGCCTGCTCCAGCCTCAAAGCGGTTTCCCACATCTGCTCGGCTCCGACCGTCGAACAGGCTCCCTTGACGGCATGCGCCTGCTTGCGTACCCCGACAAAATCGCCCTCGGCCAGGTTTTCCTTCAGAACGGCCAGATAACCAGGTGTGCTCCTGACGAAGATGTTCAGAACGTCCTTAGCCAGGACGCGGTCGTCAAGATTTCGGCGCAGATAGTCAGTTTCATTAAAGACAGGCAGCTCACCGGTCTCGACATCGGCCCTGGATAGCATGTGCATGTGCGGCCGCTTCCCGGGCTGCTCACAGCTTGAGATAAAATCCGCCGGCGGCAGCCATTTTTCAATCAAGGGTATCAACTGTGAAAGTTCAATCGGCTTTGCAATATAATCGTCCATGCCCGCCTCCAGGCACTTTTCCCGATCACCTTCCTGGGCGTTGGCGGTCATGGCGATAATCGGCATATCATTCCGGATTACCGCAACATTTGCGGAACGGATCAGCGAGGTGGTTTCATAGCCGTCAAGACCGGGCATCTGGCAATCCATCAGCACCAGATCATAGGGTTCGTTTTCCAGCCGCTGCAGAGCCTCATAGCCGCTCTCGACCAGGGTGTAGCTGAATCCGGCCTTTTCCAGCAATGCCCCCGCAACCCGCTGGTTGATCGGATTGTCTTCCACCACCAGTATTTTGTATTTCCCGCGCTGCTCGGAAAAAGCCACCGAATGCTTGACCAGCTCATTGAATTGCTCTTCGGCCAGAAGGGAAACCTCGCCGGTTTGAATCATCTTAAAGCGAGCTGTAAAGCTGAAAACAGACCCCTCCCCTTCCCGGCTGGTAACATCCAGTTCGCCCCCCATCAGCTCAACCAGCTGCCGGGAAATGGAGAGCCCCAGCCCGGTGCCTCCGAAACGCCGTGTAGTCGAACTGTCGGCCTGAGTGAATGGATCAAATATCAGCGGCAGCTGTTCCGCGGCTATGCCGATACCGGTATCGTTCACGGTAAAGCGCAGTACCAGCTGTTGCGCTTCCCTGGAATCAACCGCTACCCGTACCGAAACATTACCCTGCTCGGTGAATTTCACCGCGTTACTTGCCAGGTTAAGCAGTATCTGACGCAGCCTGGCCGGGTCTCCCCTGACAATGGCCGGCACATCCGGATCGATCATGCAGTGCAGATGGAGCCCCTTCTCATCGGCGCCAGCCTGCAAGAGCGGCATCAATTCATTCATCACTTCGGCCAGATTGAAGGAGACCTCCTCCAACCCCATCCGGCGGGCTTCAATCTTGGAATAATCGAGGATATCGTTGATGATTGTCATCAGGTGTTTGCCGCTCTTGCGGATAACACCGACGTAGTTGCGCTGTTCTCCGGTCAAAAGAGTGGTTGACAGCAGGCCGGCCATGGCGATCACCCCGTTCATCGGAGTACGGAGTTCATGGCTCATGTTGGCCAGGAATTCGCTCTTGGCGGCATTGGCGCGGGCGGCTTCCGCTGCCAGCTCACTGGAGCGATGCACCGCCTTCTCCAGATACTGGTGGGTCTCGAAGAGCTGCTGTTCGGCTACCTTGCGTTCGGTAACATCGGTGCCGATACTCAATATTTCCACCAGGGTTCCGTTCTTTTCACACACTGCGGTGTTGCTCCAGTGCATCCAGATCCGCCGCCCGTCGCGCGTGACATTTTCATTCTCGTTCTCGTGATAATCGGCCGGAGAATGGATGATGCTGTCTATCATCTGCCGCAAGTCCTTGCCGGCCGTATCCGTTTCCGGGACGATCGTGCCGACCAGGTGACGCCCGAACAGCTCGGCGCGCTTGTATCCGAAGCATCTTTCACCGAAATCGTTGATATAGGTAACTTCCCCGTTCACATCCCATCTCAGGATGACGGTACGGGCATGCTCGATCAGCTCCCGGTAGTTGCGTTCACTCTGCAGCAGAGCGTCTTCGGCCAGCTTGCGTTCGGTTATATCGTGGCAGACATGCACGGAACCGGCCCGCACTCCCGCCGGATTCAGCAAAGGAGCGCCGGTGACGGTGAAATAGCCTTTCAGATGTTCAATATAGAGATCCACCGAGTGCGAGACACTATTATCAAAATACAGTAGCTTGCGGCATTCGGGCGGTGGTTCAGTGGAGCCGAGCACCACCTCGAAACAGCCGCGGCCGATGATCTTGTCCAGCGTCAAGCCGAGCCGTTCCAGCATCGAGCGGTTGGCATGCACGATCGTGCCGTCGGCCGCCAGGATATAAATCAGGTCATTGACGGAATTGAAAGTCTCCTCCCAGGTCTCCTTCGATCGCTTCAACTCCTTTTTGCATTCCCCGACCTCGGACTCAAGTTTACTGTTGATCCTGGACAGCTCGTCGCAGCGCTGTTTCAGAAGTTCGTAACTGCATTGAACATCTTCCGGCATACCATCCTCCAAACTATCTACCATGCGGAAACAATATCCGAAACCTATCAAAAAACCGGATCAAACACCACTAAAGATCTGTGCGTGACATTCTCATGCGCCCGGCTGGAACAAATCCGATCCGTTGCAACTGGACGGCACATGTCATGCCACAATAGCCGCAATCCTTTTTTATTGACAAAGATAAAAAAACGATCTATAAAGTCGATCTGTTTTTTTAGGATCCCTTCGGCATAAACAGACACGTTTGCCGGCTCGGCAAACATGACAAATATGTTTTATTTTTCAGCATAATGCTGAGATAAACGGCGGTGTAGCTCAGTTGGCTAGAGCAAGCGACTCATATTCGCTAGGTCCGGGGTTCGAATCCCTGCACCGCCACCAACTTCCCGAAACGCCCTGATATTTTCAGGGCGTTTTTTGTTATCAACCCACATGGAGGATACGTATGATACAGATTGATTTTGATAAAATGGGCGGGCTGATTCCCGCCGTCATCCAGGACTACCAGAACGGCGAAGTGCTGATGGTGGCCTTCATGGACAAGAAGACCCTGGACCTGACCCTGAAGGACGGCAAGACCTGGTTTTTCAGCCGTACCCGCAACAAGTACTGGATGAAAGGCGAGGAGTCGGGCAACACCCAGGACGTGATGGAAGTCCTGACCGACTGTGACGCCGACACCGTGGTCATCAAGGTCAGGCAGAACGGACCGGCCGCCTGCCACACCGGCAACCGCAGCTGTTTCTATGTAAAATGGGAGAACGGCGAATGGGTGGAGCACAGCAACCCGCTGTTCGACCCCAACGAAGTCTATAAAAAATAAACCAGCATATTTTTGGAGGGGTGTAAATGAGCAACCTTTTGAACTTCGGTATCCCGAAAGGGAGTCTGGAAGATGCAACCGTCGGCCTGTTCAAAAAAGCCGGGTGGCAGATCAGCATCTCGTCGCGCAGCTATTTCCCTGGCGTCGATGACGTTGAGATGAACTGCAAATTGATCCGGCCGCAGGAGATGGCCAAATATGTCGAGCGCGGAACGATCGACGCAGGCATCGCCGGCCGGGACTGGGTGCGCGAGAACGACTCGGATGTGGTCGAAGTCTGTGAAATGGTCTATTCCAAGGTATCACGCCGCCCCGCCCGCTGGGTGCTGGTGGTCAACGCCGACTCCAAGGTGCAAAAACCGGAGGATCTTCACGGCGCTACCATTTCCACCGAACTGGTCGGCTTTACCAAGCGCTACTTCGCGGAGCGGGATATCCCGGTCAACGTAGAGTTTTCCTGGGGCGCGACCGAGGCCAAGGTTGTTGACGGGCTGTGCGACGCCATCGTCGAAGTCACCGAAACCGGTTCGACCATCAAGGCCAACGGCCTGCGCATCGTCTGCGAGCTGATGGAGTCCGTGCCGGTGCTTCTGGCCAGCAAATCCGCCTGGGCCGATCCCTGGAAACGCGAAAAGATCGAGCAGATCGCCACGCTGCTGAAATCTTCTCTGGCCGCCGAAGGCATGGTCGGCCTCAAGATGAATGTGCCGGCCGACAAGATCGAAGCAATCACCAGCGTGCTGCCCAGCCTGAAGAACCCGACCGTGTCCCATCTCTACAACTCCGACTGGCTCTCGATCGAGAGCATCCTGTCCGAGAAAGAGGTGCGGCGCGTCGTGCCCGAGCTTTTAAAACTGGGCGCCGAGGGCATCATCGAGTATCCGCTGAACAAGATCATCTGAATAGAGACACCGCGGACTCCGATCGGATCACTCCGCGGTGATGGATTGAACCGGTATGTTGCTAGACAAGATAGAAGAACTGGAGCGTCGTTACCAGGAGTTGGAAGCACTGCTCTCCGACCCGTCGGTCATCTCCAACCAGCCCGAGTTCCGCAAGTTTTCCCGCGAGCATTCCGACCTGACCGATCTGGTGACGGCTTACCGCCGCTATCGCAAGGTACTGGGCGAGATTGAAGAAAACCGCGAGATGCTGGCCGATCCGGACATGAAGGAGATGGCCGAGGAGGAGCTGAAGGTTCTGGAAGCCGAGCAGGACCGGCTTGAAGCCGACATCCAGCTGCTGCTGCTCCCCAAGGACCCCAACGACAACAAGAGCGTCATCCTGGAAATTCGCGCCGGCACCGGCGGCGATGAATCGGCGCTCTTCGCCGGCGACCTGTTCCGCATGTATTCGCGCTTTGCCGACACCAACCGCTGGCGGGTGGAGACCATTTCGGCCTCGGAGTCCGAGCGGGGCGGCTTCAAGGAGATCATCGCCTCGGTCGAGGGAGAAGGGGTCTTTGCCAAGCTCAAGTACGAATCCGGCACCCACCGCGTGCAGCGCGTCCCGGAGACCGAAGCCCAGGGACGCATCCACACCAGCGCCTGCACCGTGGCGATCATGCCCGAGGCGGAGGACGTGGATATCGACATCAACCCGACCGATCTGAAGATCGATGTCTACCGTTCATCCGGGGCCGGCGGCCAGCACGTCAACACCACCGACTCGGCCGTGCGCATCACCCACCTCCCCACCGGCACGGTGGTGGCCTGCCAGGAAGAGCGCAGCCAGATCAAGAACCGGGCCAAGGCAATGAAGGTCCTCAAGACCCGCATCCTGGACACGATCCAGCAGGCCCATAACGACAAGCTGGCCGCGGACCGCAAACAGCAGGTCGGTTCCGGCGACCGTTCCGAACGCATCCGCACCTACAACTTCCCCCAGGGGCGCATGACCGACCACCGCATCGGACTGACGCTTTACCGCCTGGATTCGATCATGGCGGGAGACATCGCCGAGATTGCCGATGCGCTGCGGGCGCATTACCAGATGGAAGCGCTGAAGGCGCAGAGCGAGAGCTAAGCAGACCACTTCTCGCCAGAAAAAGCAGTTAACCGCCGATGAACGCCGATACACGCAGAGAAATCAAAAGCTTGAACAAAATACTGATTTAACCCATAAGGTGATCAACTTTTTTGATGTAAGTCCTGGTTTTCTCGGCGTGCATCCGTTTTTCTCGGCGGTTAACTGCCGTTTATGATGATTCCCGCCTCACCCCAGCAGAAAGTCGAAATCCTCCCTGGTCAGCCCGGCGCCTCCGTCGGCCGCCCCCTCATCCAGAATCGCCTTGTACAACTTCAGCTTCTGCTCCTTCAGCAGCATCATCTTCTCCTCGATCGTGTGGCGCATCACCAGGCGGGTAATCGTGACCTGGCGGGTCTGCCCGATGCGGTGGGCTCGGTCGGAAGCCTGGTTCTCGACGGCCGGATTCCACCAGGGGTCAAGATGATAGACATAGGTAGCGCGGGTCAGGTTGAGCCCCTTGCCCCCCGCTTTCAGGCTGATCAGGAATACGATCGGAATCTCGGAGTTCTGGAAGGAGTTCACCAGATTTTTTCTCTGCGGCACCGGCGTGGAGCCGTCCAGGCGCAGATAGAGGAAGCCATGTTTTTTCAGCCCGGCTTCGACAATATCGAGATAGCTGGTGAACTGCGAGAAAACCAGCGCGCAGTGCCCTTCGTCGCGCAGTTCGGCCAGCTGTTCCAGCAGGAACTCCAGCTTGGGAGAGGAGTCGGGAGCGCCCGGCAGCGCCAGCACCGGGGCCAGACAGATCTGCCGCAGCCTGAGGATCGCGGTCAGCGCTATGATGCGGGCCTGGCCCGGCGAACGGTTGGCAAAGGCCTCTTCGATCTGCTTGCGCACCTCTTCCACGGTACGCTGATAAAAAACCTTCTGCCGGGGTGACAACTCCAGGTGAATATCGGTTTCGATCTTGTCCGGCAGGTCGGCCACGATCAGCTGTTTATTGCGCCTGAGCAGAAACGGGCGTGTCCGGTTCAGCAGCGTGTCAATGCCCACCTTCCCCCTGTTTCCGATGGTACGGCTGAATTCCTCGGGCGTCCCCAAAAGACCGGGCAGGCAGAGATCCATGATCGCATAGTACTCTTCGACGCGATTCTCCACCGGAGTACCGGTCAGGGCCAGCTTGAAGGCGCCGTTCAGCCGACGCACCGCGCCACTGGTGGCCGCCTGCAGATTCTTGACGGTCTGGGCCTCATCGAAAATGATCACATTGAATCGCAGCTCGGTCAGTTTGTCGATATCGCGCTGGACGATGCCATAGCTGGTAAGGACAATATCGCAGCCGGCAAAACCGGAGGTCGAGCGGCCCGATCCGGTATAGCTCATCAGCGATGCGCCGGGGAAGAACCTGGTCAGCTCACTCTCCCAGTTGAACAGCAGCGATGGCGGCACCACGATCAGGTGCGGCATATCCGGCCCGGCTCCGGAGTTGATCGTTCCATCGGCGATCCCGGCCAGAAGCGAGATCCCCTGAACGGTCTTGCCCAATCCCATGTCATCGGCCAGACAGGCTCCAAAGCGGTGTTCGTAGAGGAATCCGAGCCAGCGGTAACCGTCGCGCTGGTAGGGGCGCAATGTGGCAATCAGTCCGGACGGCAGAGGACGTTCGGAAACGGAGTCGAAGTTCAACAGGCTCTCCATCACCCTGGCATCGTCCGGCGCAAGGCGCACCGTGACCCCATGGCGGCGTAACCGCAGCCAGTCCAGGATCTGCAGGCGCGGGATGCGAACCGCCTGCTGCTCTCCCTTTTTGCGGCGCTTGCCGGAAGCGGCCGTACCGGTCAGCATTGCCAGGATCCGTGCATTGATATCGTCGAGAAGTATCATCCGGCCATCGCGCTGCAGGATGCCGGCCGATGCCAGACGTTGCAACTCTTCCTCTTTCAGCAGCTCTCCGTCGCAGCGGATCTCGGGACGCAGCTCAAACCAGTCCAGCGAGCTGCTGGTGGCATCCAGGGCAAAGTCCCAATTCGCGGTCTGAAGAGGCTCATTCCCCAGCAGGAGCAGAAATCCGCCCCGCTGGAGCCGTCCGGCCAGATCCGGAAGCAGTGGCAGCAGATCATCACGCCTGACGTTGAGCTCACCTGGGCGGCTGCCGCTATCAAAGGCATCCACTCCGAACAGTTCGTAAAGTATTTGCAGCATGCGGATCTGCGACAGACGATCATCCTTGGCGAAGATCCAGCCGTCATTGGCGGCTTGCACCATCAGCGGCTGCCGTATGCTCTCCTCGGCCATTGCCGTCAACAACTGGCGCGCATCGCTTTTGACACGGCGCTTGACGTAGTCCGGGCCGCTGAGCGCGCTCCTGATCAGGTTCTTGCGGGCAGATGGTGTTTCAGCGGTGGCCAGTTCAAAACAGGTCTCCATGATCGTTCGCACCCGTTTTTTTGCCTTGAGCGGCCCGGACAGACCGGAACGGTAGCGCGGATCGAAAAAACGGAACAGATCATGGGCAAAGCTGTACAGGCGGGTCTCGCATGCCACCAGCGGAACCATTTCAATGACAGGCGTTTCCAGTGTGGCCGGTAATTCCAGCAGGTAGGTCGGCGGTACGCACCTGGAGATGTCGGCAACAGCGGCATCGTGATAGAAGATCACCGACTCGCTGAAATCAGGCAGCATCCGCGGATCAAGCCTCAAGGCCAGTGCATTGAATTGTTCCGGAGTTACAATAATCCGGTTTGCTCCGCGTTGCAGCGGTCCCTCTGCATTGGAATCAAAATCATCATAGCTGTCATCGTAGCCGTCATCAAAATCGCAGTTTGTGTTGCCATCCCCGTCAAAATCGCCGAATTCATCATACTCCTCCTCGTTCAGCAGCTTGTCTTGGATGTTGTCCCAAACCGTCCAGACTTCCCTGTTCAACAATGGATGGATCATGCCCGCGTCCGGATCGAGCAGCAGTTCATGGGATGTGATGAAGTTTTCGGGCAAGGGGTTGTTGCCGTCGATCGTACGGGATATCACAATCAGTCCGTCCGCCAGCGCGAAGGTGAGACAGGCGCGTTTCGGCAAATCGGCGCGGATGGCCAGGGGGGTCTCGACGCCGGACAGGTCGCGGTATACGATCGGATAAGAACCATTGGTCAACAACATGAAAGTGGAGAGATACTGGATTTTTGATTCGTAATAGGGCAGTCGTTGCAGGCATTCGGCAATATCGGGGGGCACACCGTTTGTCCAGCGGTGAAGCTGCTCCGAATCATGCTTGATCGAACCACACAGCCGGCCGAAAGAATCTTCCAATACCAGCCTGATCCGTTTTCGATCCAGCGGAATTCCTGGCGGACTAAAACTCCCGGCCGGGACAAAGGCATCTTCATCTGCCATTCTCGAACGGCTCATCATTATTGGCGGGCGTGGGTCAACGGCATCGTCTATCTGTTCAAGCGGGGCCAGGCCGGAAATTCCCGCCAGGCCGGCCAGATCCCGCAACACCTGACCGCTGATCCTGACGTGGGGAAAAGAACCGGGCGACAGCAGACGTTTTAGCTGGATCCAGGTGATAACAGTATGCGGGCACTGCGCATCCGGTGTCCAGTGCCGACAGTCGCAATAAATCGAGATCCGGCCATATTCGCTTATCGTAACATTCGCGCCATCCATGCAGGCCAGCGTCAGAATAGTCTTATCGGGGGTATTCCATTCGGCCCGGACAACCATGTTTACATCGCATTTATTGATGGCCTGCATGATGTGTGACCTGGAAGCCAGCAGATAGAGCTCGCCCGGTAATACTTGCTGAAGCAGCTTCAAAGGGGAAGGTAGTTGCGGATGTGGCGCGGAATCATTCATCATGGATTTGTAACATTTTCACCGGTAGCAATCAAGCAGGAGAACACATGGACATGGCAAAGGCGGTGAAATAGCGGAGATAAATCGTTTATCAGCTCAGGATTGCACTTTTAATTTTCTTCGGATTGTGCTACCTGTCAGGCATGTCCGGCTTACTTGACAACTATAAACAGCTGGTGGCAAGAATCGATGCGCTCTGCGGTGCGATAAAAGCATCCCTGGCGGATCAGATCACCTGTTCGGAGGGGTGCAGTTCCTGCTGCACCGCGATAACGCTTTTCCCGGTGGAAGCCGCCGCGCTTCGAGGCGCGTTGGAGGAACTGCCGGAACAGGAAGCGCAAGAGATTCGGCAACACGTTGACCTCCACGCCGGCAGCGAACGCTGCCCTCTGCTGTCGCACCACCGCTGCCTGCTGTACCGTGCCCGCCCGATCATCTGCCGCACCCATGGACTGCCGATCACCTACACCGAGGACAACCTTCGCAAGAGCGACTGTTGTCCGCTCAACCTGAGCGAAGCCGAATCAGTCAGCGGTTCGAGCGTAATCGACCTGGACAAGCTGAACACGCTGCTGGTCGCGGTCAACGCCCTCTACCTATCCCAGTCGGAAACCGTAGAAAGCCCGGAACGCCTGACTATCGTCGAAGCACTCACCAAAAGGCAATAAAACAACTATTTCAGGCTGGAGATATAGCTGCGCACCCCTTCCAGGATGCCTTCGGCGGCTATTTCCTGGTAGGCTGCTTCTTTAAGGCGGGATTCTTCCTGGGCATTGGAGAGAAACGCGCTTTCAACCAGGATGCTCGGCATTGTCGCTCCCACCAGAACATAGAAGGGACCCTGCTTGACACCCAGATTTTTGACATCGCTGTAACGCGCGCGGATTTTCTTGTAGAGGGACTTCTGCACTTCATCAGCCAGGTGTGCGGAGTCATTCAGCTTGTAGTTGGCCATCAGATCGAACAGAATCGCCTGCAGCACGCTGACCTTTTCCAGTGAAGTCCCGTTCTCCTTGGCGGCCAGTTGCGCCACCTTGTCGGTTTTGGCCAGGTTCAGGTAATAGGTCTCTATGCCGGCCGCCGAACGGTTGGGAGCGGCATTGGCATGCACCGACAGGAACAGGTCGGCATTGACCTTGTTGGCGATCGCGGTGCGCTCCTCCAGGGGAATGAAGACATCGGTCGAACGCGTCATCACCACATCCAGCCCCAGCTCTTCCTTTAATAAAGCCCTCAGCTTGAGACCGATCGCCAGCACGACGTCCTTTTCCTGGATGCCGCTGGGTCCGACCGCGCCCGGATCATGGCCGCCATGCCCGGGATCGACGACAACACGGCGGATCTTGGAGATCACCTTTCTTCTGGCGGGTTTGGATTTCTTTTCGACAACCGGCGGCGGCTCTTCCAGCTTCGGCACCACCATCTTTTCCGGCATGATGCTGATCGAGTCTTCCAGACGGGAAATTTCCGTGCGCCGCTCACCGCGCACATCGATTATCAGGCGGGCCGGATCCGAGAGGGGAAATACCTTGAAATCCTTGATATTCTCGGTGTCGAGCACTACCCTGACCACGTCGGTCTTATACTGTCCAACACGCGCCCCCCTCAGCAATCCGTCGCCGATGGTGATATCCCGCACGCCCTTGCCCAGCCTGGTGCGATTCAGATCGATGTAGACACGGCCCGGCTTGCCGGGACTCCCCTTGCCCAGTTCATGGGTCTCCCAGGTAACATCCCGGTCCAGTTCGAGAGAAACCCGCGTATAATCCGGATTGGACCAGTGTTTCATCTCATTCAGGATCGCCGGGGGGCGGATCGAAGCCGAGGTATGCTCACTGAAAACATTTTTTTTCTTCTTGGCGGCAATGGCCGGCAAAGGAAGCATCAGGCAGGCAACCAGGAGGCAGATCAGTATGTGAAAGTATCGGTTCATGGGTTCGCTTGTCGTATCATCTGGATAAGATTGAAAAAGTAACTCGCCCTTTTATCAGAAATATCCGTATTTTTCAACTGTTACCGTTCTTATTCCACTTATTGCCTGTGGATTGACAATCCGCTTGTCCAATCGGCACGGACATCCTTTTTTCAAGCAGCAAAAAAATCCCCTTCCTTCAATGGAGGGGGAACAAATTCTGATTGCAATTCAGGTTCCGTGAGCAGTTTTGCTGGGATTTGTTGCAACAGTTTGCGTGATCAGGCCGCCTTCCTGAACACGTTGATCCTTCTTTTTGCGGATAGCCTGTAGTCGTGGCACGCCAGATAGTCGGCCAGCGCGGAGCGGGTACCTTCCAGCCAGGCTATGTTCTCAAGGAAATCCTGCTCCGAATCGAACTGAAAAAATGATTCACCACGCATTTCGCACACCTCGGTCAGCTGCTCCGACGTGAGCATGGTGTAGTAGGCCAGCGCCTTCTGCCTGCGTTCATCGCCATCGCAACAGCCGAACAACAGTTCGGCGGCAATGAAGCTTCCTTCGTTTTCCGGCTCGATAAAAATCACACTGCCTTTTGGCGTGAGCACCCGCACGGCCTCGGCAATGGCCGGACGCATCAGCTCCGGCGCTATGTGGTGGAACGACAGCGGGAAGAGCACGACCTCGAAACTGCCGTCTGGAAACGGCAAATCTTCCGCCGATCCGGCCTGGAAGACAAGATTATCGAGGCAATTGTTCCGTCTGGCTTCCGCGATCAGAAGCGGTCCGGGATCCATGCCGGTCAGGGATTTGAAATAAGGCGCTATCTCCCGGGTACGCGCGCCGTTGCCGCAGCCGACCTCCAGAGCCGTGGTTCCGGCCAGATACGGTTTGAGCCGCTCCCAGTATCCATCGCTGAAATGTTGCATCCGGATGATTCCCCTTATGTCTGAAGACCGGCAGGGTTTGTTCAAGCTGCTTCGTAGAGATCGCATCCCCCATTGATCACCTGCGCGATCTTATCCTTCATATCATGTATCTGGAATGGTTTCTGTATAAATCCGGCTGGTCTGTCGTTTATGAAACGCCCGGACACATCTTCCATATTGCACCCGCTGCTAAGAATGACAAGCACATCCGGCCGTATGCGTCTCAGCTCACGGAATGTAAGCACACCGTCCATCACCGGCATTGTCAGGTCGAGGATCACCAGGGCAATATCGCCGCCATGGTCACTCAAGGTCTTCAACGCCTGGTTTCCGTCAGCCACGCCAATCGCCTCGAAACCGAGATGCGTAACGAATTGCATGCACAGCTCACGCACATGATCCTCGTCGTCCACGACCAGTATCTTTCCGTTCAACACGGTGGGCATTTTGACATGAACGGCCGGCCTGTCAATCTCCGGCGGCGCTTCCATGTCGTTGCATTCGGGGAACAATACCCGGAAGGTCGAACCGTTCCCTTCTTCACTTTTTACAATAATGGCGCCATTCTGTGAGCGGACAATCCCCAGCACCGCGGCCATCCCCAATCCCCGCCCCGTGAATTTGGTGGTAAAGAACGGTTCGAAAATCCGCTGCCGGGTCTCTTCGTCCATTCCGCAACCATTGTCCGACACTTCCACGTAAACAAATCTGCCGGCCGGCGGTTTTTCCTCGAGCCTGCTGAAGCTCAAATAGTCAGCATCGCACTCCTGTATGCCTGTACGAAGTACAATGGTGCCGTAGCCGTCACCTATCGCCTCGGAGGAGTTGATCAACAGGTTCATGATGACCTGCTGGATCTGCCCCTCATCGGTTTTTATCGGCAGAACGACCGGTGGGGTGACTATTTCGAGATTGATTGTTCTTGTAACCGATGCCCTGAAAAAGCTGGCGTTTGCACGGACGACATCGTTAATGTCCACCTCTTTCAGGACAAACATTCCCTTGCCGGCGTAATCCAGCATCTGCCGGGTGAGATTGGCCGCATGCCGGCCGGCCTGCATGGCCTGCTCGATGCTTGTGCTGGCCAGGTAATCATCGGATACCCTCATTAATGCGAGTTCCATATTCCCGAGGATGACGGTCAGAAGGTTGTTGAAATCATGGGCTATGCCGCCCGCCAGAACCCCCAGGCTTTCCAGCTTTTGAGCATGCAGAATCTTGCGTTCATAATCCAGGTGCTCCAGCTCCGCTTTCTTCAAATCGCTAATGTCCCTGGCAACGCCGAAGAGGCCGCTGACGTTGCCCTGCTGATCGTACAACGGACCCTTGGTAGAGAGAAAGATCAACTGTTCCCCGTCCACCGAGGTAAGCCGCTCCTCGTAGGTCATGGTCTTTCCGGCATCCATTACTGCACGGTCCCCTGCCATCACGACCCTGGCCTCTTCAACAGGAAAGAGAAAGGTATCATCCCGGCCGTATACTTCACCGGCACTCTTGCCGGTCACACGGGATGCGGCGGTATTGAAGAGACGGTAACGTCCTTCCAGATCCTTGACATAGACCGAATCCGACGTGCCTTCCACAACAACCCGCAGCAGCTCCCTGCTCTCGCGCAGCTCCACTTCGGACTGTTTACGCTCGGTGATGTCCCGCTGGATATGAACAGCCTGAACAATCTTCCCGCGTTTATCCCTGATGGGTGATGTGAACACTTCAAAATGGCTCTTTTCTCCGGAGGGGGCGCAGTGAGCGTGTTCAGTCGTGGCATGATCATCGTTGAACATGGTTTCCATCAGGGCGCAGGAATCATGGAGCGGGGTACAGGGAGACGATCTGTGGTGTAAGATCTCATAACATGTTTTACCGATCACCTCTTCTTCCGTAAGGTTGCATTCTTCCAGAAATGCCCGATTGGCGCCTGCTATACAGAACGTTTTAACATCGATGATGGATATCGGGTCGGCAATGCTGTCCAGCACGGTATGGTTAAACTCGTATTGATTTTTAAGTTCCTGCGTACGCTCCGAAACCCTCTGCTCAAGTGACTCGTTAAGCGCCTTGACATCTTCCTCGGCTTTTTTAAGCGCGGTAAAAGTGCTTTGGGACAGATTGATAATTATGTAGACAAAAACCGCGCCACCCAGAAAAACGCCACCTGTCACCATCTCAAGCGGAAACCTGAGGTTGAAGGAGAGCACCGCCACGAAAAAAAGGTATCCCAGAAGAAAGAAGGTCATCAGGTTGAGGATGAAAAGCCAATTGCCGCGGAACCGGCCGCAGACACTTTTCCAGATAACCCTTGCCGGTTGAAACGACAGGGTGAGGAATACCGCTCCAATCAAAACCATTAGTATGGAAATATTTCTCATCATCGCCACCACCGTAAAATATGCCGATTCATCCGCTATTTAGCGTAACAGCCGTGGGCATTGCACTTGATCAGCGCACCGCTTTTTTCCCGGGCAGTTGTCTTATAGTGATTCTGTCAGGCCTGGACATCCGTTGCAAAGTTTTACTAATCTAATTAAGCAATTTATATGCCCGGTTTTTAACAAATGTGACAAAAGCAAAATGCTCCGGGATAACAAGGATCTTAGGCGCACTAAAACCTGATAAATTAAAAGGAGTTGGCTATTACTGCCAGGGCACTGACAAGGCGGGAGAGCGGGAAGGGGCAACTCATGGCAGGGGGTGATAATAAAAAATACGGATCAAACAAGCGGCTATGCCATCCGCTTGAGCTCATCCAGCAGGTTAAGCGCTTCCAATGGAGTCAGGGTGGCGATATTGAGTTTCTTCAGGCGTTGCCGCAACAGATCCTCACCGGTTTCAAACAGCGAGAACTGGCGCAGATCCTGTTTGGGCTGGCTCTTGCGGCTCTTGGCCAGGCGCGGCGCACCCTCCTCGAATTCACCGCTTTCGAGATTCTGCAGAATTTCCTTGGAGCGCTCGATCACGTCGGCCGGCATCCCGGCCAGGCGGGCCACCTGGATTCCATAGGAGTGCGACGCTCCGCCCGGGATGATCGTGCGCAGGAAGATGACCTGGTCGTTCCACTCCCTGACCGCAACGGTGTAGTTCTTGATCCGTTCGCGGGTCGTCGCCAGTTCGGTCAGTTCGTGGTAGTGGGTTGCAAACAGGGTCCGGGCACGGCATGAGGGGGTGTCGTGGATATACTCCGCAACGGCCCAGGCGATCGAAACCCCGTCAAAGGTCGAGGTGCCACGGCCGATTTCATCCATCACGATCAGGCTCTTCGGCGTCGCGTTACGCAGGATTCCGGCCGCTTCCATCATCTCCAGCATGAAGGTTGACTGGCCGCGGGCCAGGTTGTCGCCGGCGCCGACGCGGGTGAAGATGCGGTCGGCGATCCCGATGCGGGCCGAAGTGGCCGGAACGAAGCTCCCCGACTGGGCCATCAGGCAGATCAGCGCCACCTGGCGCATGTAGGTCGATTTACCGGCCATGTTGGGGCCGGTGATCATCAGCAGCTGGTTATCGTTGCCATCCAGCAGGGTATCGTTGGGAACGAAGCGTTCGCCCAGCTTCATCGCTTCGATGACCGGATGACGCCCCTCACTGATCTGGATCACGTCCGATTCGTCCACAACCGGCTTGCAGTAGTTGCGCTCTCCGGCCACCAGCGCCAGCGATATCAGCACATCCAGGCTTGCCAGAGCATCGGCGGTGCGGGAGATGCGGCCGGCCTGACCGGCCACCCGTTCGCGGATCTCCTGAAACAGGGTGTACTCCAGATCGCAGATGCGGTCCTCGGCGCCCAGCACCTTTTCCTCGTAACTCTTCAGCTCTTCGGTGATATAGCGCTCGGCGTTGGCCAGGGTCTGCCGGCGGATGTAATTTTCCGGCACGGACGCCAGGTTGCTCTTGGTAATCTCGATCGAATAGCCGAACACGCGGTTGTAGCGGATCTTCAGCGTCGATATGCCGGTGCGGGCTCGTTCCTGGGCCTCCAGCCGGGCGATGAAACCCTTGCCTTCGCTGCTGATCGAACGCAGTTCGTCCAGCTCGGCGTGGTAGCCGGCGGCGATGATGCCCCCCTCGCGCAGCGAGAAAGGCGGCGTTTCGACGATGCCGGCCGCAATCAGCTCGCGCAGATCCTCCAGCGGATCCAGCGCCGCGGACAGCGAGCGCAGCAGCCCGGATTGGAGCAGTGACAAAAGCTCCAGCAGCGCCGGCAGACGGACCAGCGAGTCGTGCAGGGAGCGCAGATCCCGGCCGCCCGCGCCGGCCATGCCGATGCGACCGTTCAAGCGTTCCAGGTCGGCAATGTTCTTTAACTGTGACGCCAGCTCCTCACGGGCATCGTGCGACTCCAGCAGTTCCTCCACCGCATCCAGGCGTTGCCTGATCGGCTCGGCGCCTACCAGGGGATAACTCAGCCACTGCTTCAGGCGCCTGGCTCCCATGGCGGTGCCGGTACGATCCAGGCAGCCCAGGAGCGATCCGCTCCGCTTCCCCTCGGCCATGCTGGCGGTGATCTCCAGGTTGCGGCGGGTGGCCGGATCCAGAGCCAGGTGTTCGTGGCGCTGGTGGACACGGATGTCGCGAATATGCGGCAGGGCGCTCT
This sequence comes from Geobacteraceae bacterium GWC2_55_20, assembly GCA_001802125.1. Classification (GTDB taxonomy): domain Bacteria; phylum Desulfobacterota; class Desulfuromonadia; order Geobacterales; family Pseudopelobacteraceae; genus JACRCG01. Next base: position 61,321 of record MGZK01000154.1, on the reverse strand, counting down.
TGCGGTTCTCGCGCAGGTAATAGAGCGCGGCGGCGGCGGCAGGCAAGGCAACCGGCATATTCTCCAGCCCGAGCGCTTCGACCGATGCCGCTTGAAAATGGCCGCACAGTTGCGCGGCGGCGTAATCCCGGTCATAGACCCAGGCCGGCGCGCGCGAAACGATCTTTTCAGCAAAAAAAGCCCGCAGCTCCGCCGGCAGACTCTCCAGTTCCAGATCATCCGGCAGCAGGATTTCACGGGGATTGATGCAGACCGATTCGGCCAGCGCCGCCGCCACGCCCGGCAGCTCGGTCACCCGGAACTCCCCGGTGGACGCATCCAGGCCGGCGCAACCCCAGACGTCGGCGGCACTGCGGCAGAGCGCCAGAAGATAGTTGTTTTCACCCGGCGTGAGGCTCTCGGCCTCGATCAGCAGGCCGGGAGTAACGACCCTGACCACTTCGCGGCGCACGATCCCCTTGGTCTGCTTGGGATCTTCCACCTGCTCACAGATCGCAACCTTGTGGCCGGCCTCGATCAGCTTGGCGACATAGGGGGCGGCGGAATGGAACGGGATGCCGCAAAACGGAATCTCGTCGCCGCTCCCCTTGTTGCGGGAAGTCAGCGCGATATCCAGAATACGGGACGCCACCAGCGCATCATCCAGAAACATCTCGTAAAAATCCCCCATGCGGAAGAACAGGATCGCATCGGGATAGCCCGACTTTATTTCCAGGTACTGCCGCATCATCGGAGTCTGTTCCGCCATTGTTGTCAAACCTTTCACTTATGAAAATAACTCAGCCGTTGTACCACACGGAACCGGCCATTTCAAGGCAGAGCGGCGCGGGATGGCGGCAAGATTTTGAAACCGCGCTTGTTTTCCCTGAAAACGATGTTAATATAGCCGACTGTATGGAAACCTCGCTCATAATTATCAACGGTTGAAACCCGGATAACCAATTGAAGCCATCAATGAAAATCATCTCCGGAAAAATCTCCACAGGGCTTTTGACATGCCTGGGCCTGCAGTTCCTCTGTTCGATGGCAATATCCTGCAAAAAGCAGGGGAAAAAGCCCTGATGCGGTCATTGTCCCTGCGCAGAAAATTCGTTGCCGGCACGGCGTTGCTGATTCTGCTTGTCGGCTTCGCTCTCGGCATCCTGGTGAACCATGAACTGCACAACCGCTTTGAAGATGAAATCCACAAACGCGGGCTCTCGATTGCCCGCTATATAGCCCAGGTTTCCGAAGTTCCCCTGATTACCGAAAACAGCGTCAGCCTGAAACTGCTGGTCAACGACTATCGCAAGATTGACAGTGACATCGAATACATCTACATCGTCAACTCCAGGCAGGAGCTGATTACCCACACCTTCGAAACCCATATACTGAGAGACCTGATCTCGCAGGCACAACTGAATTCAGCCGGAACCAACGAAAACTTCCTCAAGCTCGATTCAAGCGCAGGCCCGATTTATGACATCTCGGTACCGATCCGGGGGGGGGCTCTCGGGACGGTTCATATCGGGCTGTATGACTCGATCGTGCAGAAGAATGTGCATGGCGTGCTGCTAAAGATGCTCCCGTTTGTGCTTGTCATACTGGCTCTGGGCATCGCCGTGGCGATCGCATTTGCAGCTGCGATCACACGACCGATAACACTGTTGACCAGGGGCGTACAGCGCTTCAGCACCGGCAAACTGGACCAACCCATAGCGGTCACGTCGATGGATGAGATCGGACAGCTGGCGGCCGCGTTCAACGACATGACCGAAAAACTGCGCAGTACCACGGTCTCACGCGAATACATGGAAAAGATGATTGACAGCATGAACGACGTACTGATCGTGATTTCGCCCGAAGGGGTGGTTCAGAGCGTCAACCGGGCCTATTGCGAACTGTTCGAATATCCTGCAGGAGATATCGTCGGAAGGCGGATCGAGGAATTCGGGGAACATGACGCCCCGCTCTGCATGTATCCCGCATTCAAGCGGGCCTTGTCCGATGGCCGTGTACAGGGAGTAGAATGCGCCTGCCGCAAGTCCAACGGCGAATACATTCCGATGCTGTTTTCCATGGCGGTCATGAAGGATGATTCATATAACCCTCAGGCCGTCATCTGCGCGGCCCAGAACATAAGCAACCTGAAAAAAGTGCAGGCAGCGCTTCACAAGAAGCAGACCGAAATGGAAGTGATCAACCGCAACCTGGAACAGATCGTGGCCTCCCGCACCGCGGAACTGGCAATAGGAAACGAGGGGTTGCGCCTGGAAGTCGCCGAGCGCAAGAAAAAAACCGAAGAACTGCAGGCGGCGCGCGATGCCGCGGAATCAGCCAACAAGGCCAAGTCGGAGTTCCTGGCCAACATGAGCCATGAAATGCGGACGCCGCTCAACTCGATTATCGGCGGAGCGGAATATCTCGACGGAGACTTGCATACCCCCGAGCAGCAACGCTGCCTGACCATGATCCGGCAGGCCGGTGAAAGTTTGCTGGTACTTATCAATGATCTGATCGATATGTCCCGGATCGAGGCCGGCCAGCTTGAGATAATCAAGCGGCCGTTCGACCTGCCGGACACCATGGAACGTGTGATGCTGATGCTGGGGAGGGGCGCCGACAAAAAGCAGATCCGGCTGAACATGGACATGGCTCCGGAAGTGCCCCGCCTGCTTGTGGGAGATCAGATGCGGCTTCACCAGGTTATGGTCAACCTGCTCTCCAATGCGATCAAGTTTACCGATGTCAACGGTTCCATCCAGGTATCGGTAACCAGCGCGGACGAACAGGACGGGCAGATTCCGGTGACCTTTGAAGTCAGGGATACCGGCATCGGTATCGACCAGAACAAGCTCAAAATGATTTTCGAGAGTTTTACCCAGGCCGATGCCTCCATCACCCGCCGCTACGGCGGAAGCGGCCTGGGACTGGCCATAAGCCGCAAACTGGTTGAAGCAATGAATGGAAGCATCATGGTGGAGAGTATGCCGGGAGTGGGAAGTGCCTTCACTTTTACTGTCATGTTCGGTAAACCTGAAAAACCGGACGGGCCCGGCACGGATGCCAATACAATCGAATCCGGCGGTGCGGACTCTCCTTACCAGCCGCTGGCAGACGGAGAAACAAAGCGGATCCTGCTGGTGGATGATTCCCAGGAGAACAGGGTGCTCTTGCGGCTGCTGCTGCTCAAGATGCCATTATTGCTGGATGAAGCCGCAAACGGACAGGAAGCGCTTGATTTGTTCGAAAAAAACAGTTACGACCTGATCTTCATGGATATCCAGATGCCTGTAATGGATGGTTTTACGGCAACCCGCATGATCCGTAAGATTGAAGAGGGCAGCCAGCGCAAAAAAACGGCCATTGTCGCCCTGACTGCCCATGCCTACGAGTCCGATATCCGGGCCTGCCTTGAAGCGGGTTGCGACGACCATGTCGCGAAACCGTTCAAGAAAAAAACAGTGGTGCGGTGTCTATCAACTCACCTAAAAGGAATCCCGTATGAATAATAATGGCAGGGACAATTTCGCGGTGGAGATCGATGATGTCCTGCGCCCGATTGTGCCGGATTTTCTCGAAAGCAGGAGGAACGACTGCATTCTGATCCAACAGTTTCTGGGCGAGAAAGACTATGACCAGATCAGACTGCTGGCACATCGCATGAAAGGAACCGGCGGCAGTTACGGCTTCGATGAGATTTCTGAGATCGGTGAAATTATTGAGACCGCATCCCTGGCGGCTGACCCGGAAACCATCCGCGCCCAGTTACAACGCCTTACGGAATATCTGGAGCGGGTGTCGGTGGTCTACGTGCAATTATGATTACGTAGGGGCAGAGTTTATATTAATCCGCTATTGTATAATGCCAATAAAGGGCGATCACGAGGATCGCCCCTACTTCAGGCCGTACAGCTGGCGGTAGGTAGCCGCGGAGGCGTAGACCTTCTTGACGTAATCACGAGTTTCCCGATAGGGGATACTCTCGATGAACTCATCTTTCTTAAGACCCTTCAGATTCGTCTTCCAGCGTTTCAGCGCCCCTGATCCGGCATTATAGGCCGCCGCAACGTGAATCACATCCCCTTGTTGCTCATTCATCAGATCACGCAGATGCTTTGTTCCCAGCTTGATATTGTACTCCGGCGAAGTCAGGCGCAACGGATTGAAAGCCCCCTTCTCCCGCGCGGTCTGTTTAGCGGTGGCCGGCATCATCTGCATCAGCCCGATTGCTCCCGCGTGTGATTTTATCGCCGGGGAAAAACCGCTCTCAGCGCGAATCAGCGCATACACCAACCCCTCGGAAAGACCGTTCTCGGCCACGCTTTGACGGACCAGGCCGGTATAGGCCAGGGGGTAACCGGCGGTCCAGAACGGTAATGTTCCCTTTTCCCAGGCCACCTGGCGACTCTGCATGAAGAGCGAAATCGCCGAACTGTAGTCCCCCATCTCCAGGTAGACCCTGGCAACCCCCGCCGTCAGCCCCTTCTTGTCACCGGCTTTCTTTCGAGCGGCAAACATCTCCCGGCGGGCTTCCTCCGCCAACCCCAGCGACGCCAGCAGGCGCGGTTTTTCAAATCCGGCCGGCAACGGCAACTCCGCCAGCGGATTTCGCGACCCCAGGGGTTCACGGGAGTCTTTCAACCCCTTCTGTTCACGGTGCCAGGTGGCATAGAACCCGGCCGGGAATTCATCCAGCAGCATGCGGTACCACGAAGCGGCATCGTCAGCGCGGCTGTTTTCCAGAGAGCGTCCCAGCCAGTAGAGCGCCTTCTCGCGCTGGGCATCATCCTTAAGTACCATTTTGAACGATTCAATCGCCGCCGGATAGTCTCCCGACAGGTACGAGCACCAGCCCGCCTCCCAGACCGCCTTTGTCATGAATCTGGAATCGGGGAACGACTTGACCAGTTGTCCATAAAGTCCGGCCGCGGCGGCATACTGCCCCAGGCCGCGTTTCAGACCGGCGGCCTCCATAATGGCGTCGTCGGAATATTCCTGTTTGCGCCCCTCGGCGGCCAGCTCGGCATAAATCGCCAGGGCACGCTCATTCAGGTTCTGACGTTCCAGCGACTTGGCCATCCAGAACCGGGCTTCGGAAGCGACTCCGGGCAGCGGACTTGACATGGCCGCGGCAAGGTGTTTTTCCGCCTGTTTATACTGTCTAAGCCGGTACTGAGCCACGCCGGTTTTCAGATCAATCCTGCAGAGCACATCCCTGGGCTGGTCTTTAAGCTCTATCGAACCCAGTGTTTTGAGGGACGCTGTAAATTCGTTCCGCGAATACTGGTATGAAGCGCGTTTGAGCAGCTCGTCCGCACTGTAGGGGCTGACTCTGAATCCGGATTTTTCCAGCGCCCTGAGTCTCTCCCCGGATTTTTGCGCCTGTGGGGTGACCGGGTTGTTGATCCAGATACTCCGGTAGGTTTGCACGGCTCCGGACTGGTTTCCGAGCTCTTCCCTGCAGCTGGCGGTCTGATAGACCGCATCGACCGAATCGGATCCGGCGGGGTATTTTTCAACAAAGGACTGGAACGCCTTGAGCGCCCCCTTGTAGTCTCCGCTTTCGAACAGGATGTCGGCGTAGAGTTTTTCAGAGCGGCGCAGCAGCTGGGAAGCGGGATACGCTTTAGGGATCGAAGCCGCCCTGGAAGCCGCCTCTGGATATTTTTTCAGTTGCATCAAAGCTTCGGCCAGGTAGAGCGTACTGTAGTCCGCAAGCAACGGCAGCGACTGTTCCGCCTCAAGCAGCAGCGGCGCCGCTTCGGCCGGTTTACCGGCCCGCAACGCGGCGGTTCCCCTCAAGAATGAGCGTTGCAACGAATTGGCCGATTTCTCGGCCAAGGTAAAGGCCGCAGTATAATCCTTCTCGCGGAACAGTCCGGCTGCGCGTGACAACAGCTCATCGGCGCCGGACGGTATGATGGTTGAAGAAACTAGCGCTGATGCTGCAAGAGAAATCAGAATCGATCTTGAAAGAAACAACATGCGGATGCCTTTCGTGAAAAAAGCCGTGGGCTGTCAGCCCATGGCCAGAAGTCTGTTCAAATTGGATACGGTTACGGTTGGCCCGCTCTGACGAATGCAATCCTGCTATGGAGTCAGCTTCCTGAGCACCGCGTCCGCCAGTTCTTCGGCCAGCTTTTTGCCCATGCGGGATCTGGCGGCCGCCAGCGTCGAGCGGTCATGCTCGAAAAAGCCCTCGACCGGCACGAACACCTCCAGGGTCGGCATGTTTTTACCCGGCTCGTAGAGATATATGCGGGACTTGACCTTCATGTCGGTGGAGCAGCAGCCCGAGCTTTCCACATAGCCCCAGATGTCGCCGGACACATAATTCTGCTTGATCAGCCAGACCGGCTCGACCTCTTTCAGTTCCTCTTTCAGGATAACGAAACGTCCGACCCTGGTCTGCTTGCGACGGGCATTGAGAATATCCACGAACTGATCGAAAATCGGGCCGCCGAAGTCGGGCGGAACCAGCGTTGCATCAAAGGGAACAACGTACAGCACCTCGCGCTCCAGGCGCGGGTCAAGAAATCCGTAACTTCTGGTTTTGGGCGATGCGGCGCATCCCGCCAGAAGCAGGAGCAGCAGCAAAAACGGCGCGGCAAGGAATCTGGCTTTCACAGACCTCTCCGGACCATCTCGTCATGGTAGAACTTTTGATACAAGACGTCATAGTCACGGCTGCCGGGGGCCTTGTTGCGCAGTTTTGCGCGCACCGCATCCTCGATCTCGTTCATGGAGCCGAAGAAAGCTTCCAGGGATTGTTTGACCCTGGCCAGCGCCCGGCTATCGTCAGTTACATCGGCCAGGTCGTTTCGCCAGATATGTTTGACGATCTGATGAGCAATGGTTGAAATACGATCTTCCGATAATGACATGCTCAACACCTCACAGAACTATTTTCCGTTCCCTGGCCAACTTGTCCTTGATCATCTTCAGCATTCGCCGGCGGTCAATATCGGCGGCGCCACGCCCCATGGCCGCGATGGTTTCGTCCAGCAACCGTTCTGCATCCCGTTCCAACACCTGTTCCGCATCAAAGTTCTGCCTGATGGCGCTGAAAATCCCCTCGATCGCGGCAGTCCGTTCGCCACGGACCGAGATCAAGCCATCCTTTTGCAGATCATTATAAACCTTCTCGGCCAGCCGCCGTATCTGATCGTCTTTCAGTCGCATAGCGCCTCAAATGAAAAAGGCCCGCCATCCGGCAGGCCTTTGACTGGGTAGTTCCCGCCTACTTCAGTGTCTTGATGTATCCCATCAGGGCATCCATGTCAGCCTTGGGAAGAGTCTTGAATGATGGCATGGAACTGTTGGGATTGGACTTTTTGGGGTTTTCCAGCTTTGCCCGGATTTCCTTTTCCTTCAGCTTCGCGTGAATCCTGGTCAGATCCGGGCCGATCGCTCCACCCTTGCCATTGACAACGTGGCACATGGAGCATTTCTGACTGAAGAGCTTCCCGCCCTTGCTCTCGGCCTGGGCAGCAACGGTAATCAGGGTAACCAGGGCAAATGCGGCTATAACAATAATCATGCGTTTCATTCAGTTTCTCCTCACGGGTAAATAATTCGATTTATTGTACTTGAAACTGCTGAAAATGCAATCCGGAATATGTTTTCATTCAACAATATTTGTAATACGGGCCTGATTATGTTATTAATTAAGGGCAGCAAGCGACTGTAATTTAATATATATCTTATGACCATTACTCGGTTGCAGCGGTAATTTTATTAACTCTTTCAATCGTTATCCGGACTAAACCATGGGAGGTGGGCATACAACATGAATTTCATAATTGACATGTACATGCACCTGAAGATCCGCACACGAATCCTGTTCCTGTGTCTCTGTTACAGTTTCTGCATAGTTTCTGCGGTCGTGGTGGGACGCTCCTATTCCACGTCATTCGCGGTGATTTCCACCGCGATCTTCGTCCTGCTGGGGATGTTTTTCAGTGGGCTGCTGTTCTGGTCGGTAAACGACGCACTCACCCGCATCATGGGTTACCTGGCCAAGATGACCGGAGGAGACCTGACCCAGGTAATCGCCGCCAAACGCAACAATGAAATCAGCAGCATCATCCGCTCCATCGGCAGCCTGCAGACGACCATGCGCGGAATCATCTCGCAGATTTCGGAAACATCTGGACAGGTTGCAATGGCGTCCGGCCAGCTCCATGCCAGCGCGGACCAGATCGCCTCCGGGACCGAGGATGTTGCCAGCCAGACCCACACGGTTGCCGTTGCCAGCGAGGAAATGGCGGCCACATCCGCCAACATCGCCCGCAACTGCCTGAGCGTGGCGGAAAGTTCGAATCTTGCCAGTGATGCCGCCAGGAACGGAGCCGAGGTAGTTCGCCAGACCATCGACGGAATGGAGCGCATTGCCAGCCGTGTCACGGACGCGGCAAAAACCGTCGAGGATCTGGGTTCGCGCTCCGACCAGATCGGCCAGATCATCGGAACCATCGAGGATATCGCGGACCAGACCAATCTGCTGGCGCTCAACGCCGCCATAGAAGCCGCGCGGGCGGGAGAACAGGGGCGAGGTTTCGCCGTGGTGGCTGACGAGGTCCGTGCCCTCGCGGAGCGGACCACCCGCGCGACCCGGGAAATTGGAGAAATGATCAAGGCCATCCAGCGCGAAACCAGCGGAGCGGTGGCCGCCATAGAGGAGGGAGTTTCGGAAGTTGAGAAAGGGACTGAATGTTCCATCAGGTCAGGTCAGGCCCTGGAACAGATACTCCTGCAGATTAACGACGTCAGCATGCAGATCAACCAGATCACGACCGCGGCCGAACAGCAGACCGCAACCACCGGAGAGATAACCGACAACATCCAGCGCATAACCAGCGTGGTCCAGCAGACCGCCAGGGGTGCGACCGAAACGGCCTCCGCTTCGGCATCGCTTTCCAGGCAATCGGAAGAGCTCAGGCGTCTGGTGGGACAGTTCAAACTATAGTTCGTCAATTGAGACGCCGCAGCAGCGGATTTTATAGCACATGTTCAATCAAGGCCGGATTCGTCCGGCCTTTTCCATGCGATTATCCTTTACAAACCAGCCAAAGTATGAACAATTATTTGCGCAAGCTGGCTGCACCCCGGAAAAACACCCATTCATAACAGCAACTTGCCTGGCTGAACTCATTCCAGTCCATTTAATTGGACAAAACGGGAGACTGTGGATTATGCAGCAAAAAGCGGTGGTACTTTACAGCGGCGGCCTTGATTCCAGCACCTGCATGGCTATGGCGGCAGCAGAGGGGTTTACCCCATATGCGATCAGTTTTTCATACGGACAGCGGCATGGCCATGAGCTTACGGTGGCAAAGGCCAACGCAGTGCGCCTGGGAGCCGCGGAGCACCTGGTGGTGGACTTCGATCTGCGCCTTATGGGTGGCAGCGCCCTGACAGCCGAAATCGATGTCCCCAAGCAAGGGGTCGGCAATGACATACCGGTAACCTACGTCCCGGCCCGCAACACGATCTTTCTCTCCTTTGCGCTGGGCTGGGCCGAGGTTCTGGGGGCAGCAGACATCTATATCGGCGTCAACGCGCTGGATTACTCCGGCTACCCGGACTGCCGGCCGGAGTATATCGAGGCCTATCAGAAGATGGCCAACCTGGCCACCAGGGCCGGTGTCGAAGGGACCTCCCGCTTCAAAATCCACACTCCGCTGATCAGCATGACCAAGGCCGGGATCATCAAGGCCGGCCTGGCGCTGGGAGTGGATTACAGCCTGACCCACTCCTGCTACGATCCGACCCCAACGGGGTTGTCGTGCGGAGAGTGCGATTCCTGCCGTCTGCGGCTGAAGGGGTTCGCCGAGGCGGGTCTGAAAGATCCGTTGCAATACAGCTAATGCGGGGACGTGCATGAACATAGAACAGATGAAAACAGTGGTCCGGGAAATTATCACCAAAACCGATCTGACCCCCTGCGTGGTCGGCCATCGCGGGGTCGGGAAAACCGCCGGCATCATCCAGGCCTGCCGGGCTATCGACAGGAAGTATGTATCACTGCGGCTGGGGCAGATGGAGGTGGGTGACCTGGTGGGGATTCCGTTCCGGGACGGCGACACCATGCACTGGTCCCGCCCCTCCTGGATGCCTTTAGATGACGCTCCGCCGACGCTGATCCACTGCGATGAACTGAACCGGGCCCAGCAGGAAGATACGTTGCAGGCCATATTCCAGTTCGTGGAGCCGCCGGCCGAGGGGATGTTGCGCTCACTGCACACTCACCAGCTGTCAAAACGCCACAAGGTCGTCGTCAGCATCAACCCGCCCGACGGTACCTACCAGGTGGCAACACTGGACCGGGCCCTGATCGACCGGATGGTGATGCTCTTCGTGGAAACCGACCACCAGTGCTGGTCGCGTTATGCGGTCGAACGTGATCTGGACGGCGATGTGCGCCGCTTCCTGGCCGGAAACCAGGGCATGCTGGCCAGGCAGGGGCTGCCGATGGACCTGCAGGTGGAGCCAAGCGAACGGGGCTGGGAGATGGTCAGCATCCTGCGCAAAAACTGCCGTTTTCCCGGCGACCTGGAGATGGAGGTCTATGCCGGCATCGTCGGCAAGGAGGCCGCCATCATGTTCATGCGCTGGCTGGCCGACCGCCGGGGTCGGCCGCTGACGGCGGCGGAAGTGCTCAACGACTGGGACCAGGTATATGAGCGGGCCAGCGCCCAGCGGGATGACGTCCAGGCCGCCACGGTAAATGACCTGATCGCCACACTCCAGGCAGCTCCCGTGCTGGAAGCGGAGCAGGAAGCCCACCTGGTGGCCTATATCGCCGTGCTGCCGCGCGACCTGCGTTTCGGCTTCGTCAAATCCCTGCTCAAGATTCCCGAGGTGGCCATGCTGCTGGCCCAGGACAAGCATGACGCCGTGATCCTGGACGCCCTCCGGACCATCACAGAGGAAGCCCGTTAAATCCGATGCCGACCGGCGGACTGGAAAACGCGGTTGTGCGACTACTGCGCGAGCGCCCCTTCTACGGGCATTTCATCCTCAACCTGCGCCGTGAACTGCGAGCTCTGTCAGGGAAGGCGGCCGGCGTAACCATCCGCGACGGCATCCCGATCCTGGCGGTGGACCCCGCCCGCTTCGACCTGCTGGCCGCACCAGGGCAACGCGCCCTTCTGGAACACATGGTCACGCACCTGCTGCATCTGCACATGCTGCGTCGCAAGGGGCGCAACCTGCACGACTGGGACATCGCCTGCGACTTGGCCATCAATCCGGCCATAAGCGACCTGCCGGAAGACGCCTTGCTGCCGGGAGCTTACGGCATGGAGGACGGTTTGGCGGCGGAGGAGTACTATGCCAGCCTGGTGCCCCCTTTCGACACCGGCAATCTGGACGGAAGCGGCTACGGCGACGCCGAGACCGCGGAGCGCGGAGCTGCCGGGGAAGGCCATGCCACGACGGCACATGTCACTCTGGATGAACACGCCCTCTGGAGCGACGCCGACAGCACTCCTGCGGCGCTGGCCGAAGAGGCCGTCAGGGCCGTTACCAGGGAGAGCCTGCGCGGGAGCGACGGGGACATCCCCCCCGGGCTTGAAACGGTGGTGAACGCGCTGATCAAACCCTCTCCGATTCCCTGGCGCATGGTGCTGCAACAGTTCGTGGCCACCGCCGGACGTACCGGGCGCACCAGCACCTGGATGCGCGAGCACCGCCGCTTCCAGCACGAAACCCCCGGTATTCGCAAACGCCGCCGGCTAAACCTGCTGGTGGGGATAGACGTCAGCGACTCCACCAACATCGTCGAAGTACGCGAGGCCTTTGCCCGAGAACTGCTGCAGATCGCCCGTGGGCGTGAGTCGCGCATCACCGTGCTTTACGCCAACAGCCGCATCCAGCGCATTGAAAGTTTCAGCGGCTCGTCCTGCGTCCTGCAGCGCTACGACGGCGGCGGATTCACCGACCTGCGGCCGGTATTCGAACATGCCAGGAGCATGCGGCCACTGCCGTCAGCGGTGATCTACCTGACCGACGGCATCGGACCGGTACCGGAACAGATGGAGTTTCCCACCTTATGGATTCTGACCGGTGATGGCGAAAAACCGGCGCCCTGGGGAGTTGAAATGAGACTGGAGGTTTAGGCATGAGTGAAATAAAATCGATGACCGCCGAATCGGTCGGTGAGGTGCTGACGGAAGCTGGCGCCGAGGTAATGATGCGCTCCGGGCGCACCGACAGCTACAGCGCTCCGCGGGAGTTCTCCTTCGAGGTCAAGGCGCTTTTTACCAACGGCATGGGTCTGCATGTGGTGGCACGCCAGTTCAACTACCGCGACCCCTGGGAAGCCAAGGGCAGGGTCAACGACATGGTGGACGTGATGCTGACCAGAGATGGCGCGCTGACGACACTTCCCAAGGGTTTCAAATGGTTCCAGGCCATCGAGGAGGAGTGCAACCTGGATGAGGAGATGTTCAAAGAGGTCGTGGAGTGTGTACGCAGCGTGAATCCCAAGCTGTACCTGCTCCAGGAGATGACCGGAGACCTGTAACCGGACCGGAAACTACCGAACTCAACCGCGCCTGAAGAAATCCCTGAAAGAGCGCCCCAGATCCCGGAACCAGTCGCCGATACTCCGGCCGGTCTTCTTTACGGCCTGCCCGGACTCCCGGCCACCCTCCTTGAGGGCCTGGCCGGTTTCCTTGCCAATCTTTTTAAATCCCTGCCCGATCTCCTTGCCCCCCGACTTGAACGCCTGACCAACCTCCTTGCCCCCCTCCTTGAAGACCTGGCCGGTCTGCTTGCCGATCTTTTTGACCCCCTGCCCGATTTCCCTGCCCCCCTCCTTGACCGGATTTTCGGCATAAGCAGGAAGCGCCAGCGCTGTCAACAGTATGATTAAAGCTCCAAACCGCAGCATATCAGTATCCTCCTGTGATGATTCTAGCAGTGTTGGAGGAACCGGTCAAAACTTGTTGTTCCGGCCCTACACCGGACCTGAAACAGGCTACTCAACGATTACCCTTTCAACAGTCAGTGTTCCATCACCAATGATTACCGGCGACTGTATGGCGGTAAAACCTGAATTGCTCAGGAAATCCGCACTGAAGCCGCCTTTAAGGACGAGGCTGACACCCGGGCGGTTCAGGGTCAAGCCACCCGTGAGAGCATCTGGTGTAATTCTGGCCTTGATGGTATTGCCGGAACCGGCCGCATTGACGGCGTCCTGCAACAGGCTGTAGGTTGTGCCGCTCTCCTGATTTTTGATCAAAGGAGCCAGCACAAAACTTGCGCTTACATTCCGTGTCAGCGTCATTGAGGCACTGCATGAACCTGTTCCGGCGCAATCTCCTCCCCATCCTCCGAAGGTCGAGTAGACATCCGGAGTCTGGCTGAGCTGGATCGTGGTTCCAGGCGCAAATGGAGCCGAACAGGTGCCCGATGTGCAGGCGATGCCGGCCGGTGTGCTGGTAATGGTACCAGCGCCGCTACCGGAAACGGTGACATTCAAGACCTGATCAGGGTCTGCGATCTGGCCATTCATTGTAAAACCGAGTGACAATGATCCGGCCGATGTATTCCGTACCCGCATGTAGTAGGAATGACCCGGCTGCCAGGGGAAACCGTCCAGGTTCCGGGTCAGGGCACTGCTAAATCCGCACCCGGCCCAGTGTGCGCCGGACGACGGCGGCGCTGTCCCCTGTTGCAGAAAGAGACAGGCGCTGCTGTTAGTGGAACCTGTATGCTGCCAGACCGTGGCATTGGCAGGCACATCCACGCGATAGAGACGTTCTTCTCCCGCTGCAAGCGATACCGCCACCGTGCCGTTTGTAAAGGGGATTACCCCCGCAAGCGCCAACCGCTCAGCGCCGATGGATGAAGAGATGTCAAAGGTAGAGCCGGTGCGTGCGTAGACACCAAGATAATAGACCTTGCCCGGTTCCACCGGCGGCAGGCTGATGGTGGTGGCGCCGTTGGCATCGATCACCGCATACGGATTGGGGCTCTCGATACTGTTGTCGTCGTACCAGTCCTGGAAGTAGGTGCTTGCCGCGGCGGTGTGGGCAGCTATGGCATCGGCAACACTCCACCAGCCATTCTCAACGTAATCAACATTGCCGTCAGAGCCCTGCCCCGGCGGGAGCGAATCGCGGATAAACACCACCACATCGCCCAGAGTCTGATTCAGGCTAATATTCCAGGAAAGCGGAGTACTGCTGCCCAATGTTGTTGATGACTGCGGCACCTCCACCCGGTAGTAGCGCATGTCATCCGCCAAAAGGGTCTGGGCGGTGAAACTGCCGCCATCCTGGGGCAGATCCTGCACGTACCCGACCGTGTCCAGTCTTTGGCCACCGGCATTATGCACATCACCGACCGAAACCTTCAGCCGGTAACGGCTGTTGACGATCTGGGAGCGAACACCGACCCACCACTCTCCCGGAGCCAGCTGTGTCGCGCTCCTGCCGTCCAGTGGTACCCAGTTGTTATATAGGGAGCCAAGGGCATTGGTTGGTGTCCTGGAGTAGTCGTAGGCGTTGGCCTGACCCTGGGCCGGAGGCTGGTTCGGATCGGCCTGGTTGGCAAAGTGATCGATACCGGGAACGGCGCCGGCCCGCAGATATATCTGGGGGCGGCCATTGAGGACCGAAAGTTCCGTGCGCAGCAGACCACTGTTGTTATCCGGCACCGTGATGCGGTAGTAGTGCCAGCCGTCAAGCTCCAGATCAATCCCCTGGTCGCCCGGGAGAGGGCTGCCGTCATCGGCAACACCGGAATCTCCGAAGAACGGCGCCGACACGCCCGGCTGGGTAAAACTGCCGATCCTGGCAGGCATGGTCCAGCTGCGACCATGCTTTGCAGGGTCAGCACTGACGATATCGCTCGTCAGGGTATAGGCCGTCGAGCCGATTCCCTTGACCTCCACGTACCAGGTTCCGGGTGTCAATACCGGGGGGACGATGGCCACGGTTCTGTTGGAACTGACTACCGATCCGCTGTTGTCATCTCCCGGCACCTGACCCGGCCGGACCCTGAGGCTTGTGGCGCCGTTGGTTGTAGCCGACTTCAGCAGCCAGGCCAGCAACGGATTGCCGTTAACCGTGGGCGGCACATCGAACCGGTAGTAAACCGACTGACCGTTGCCGAGCGTGCCGCTGACAGAACTGCCCGGTGTGAACGGCAGTGGCTCCGGCGTCATCGCACGAACCTCCAGATCAAAGGAGGCATCGACCAGAACAAGGTCACCGGTTCGCCACCCGGTAAACGGATCGATGCTCTGCACCACGAATTCCGAATCGCCGGCGATCATAACCGTGTAGTCGCCGGCAGCGGGCGAGGCGATGGTGATGTAACTTGAGCCGCCGGTATCGTCGCCATCGGCACGGTTGCGCCAGACAATGGCATCGCCGCCTTCATGCGGCTTCGGTAGCGCCGTTGCCACATCCGGGATTTTACCCGCCCCTTCAGCATCGCGGCGGATGGTCATGATCGGGTTGCCAACTTTATTGTTCAGCTTGACTTCAACCGAGGAGAGCCCGGCTGGAAGGCGGAAACGGTAGACCTTCTGCTGCCCCAGCGGAACCGACTGGGCCGACCAGGCCACCGGCGTGAGCGCCCCGACCGGCGTTGCCGTAGCATCACTGAGCGGCATGGTGCCAACGCTGGTCAGGCTATAGCTGACCGGACCACTGCCGATGGTGTTGTCGTCGGGCGGGTTCTGCCCCTCGCTGATGACGGCGATATAGTACTCGCCACCGGTGATGGCAGCCTGTCCGGCTGTCGCGTATTTGTAAAAGAACTCACGGCCGGCCTGATGACGCACCGCACCCCTGAAGTCCGTGGCATGGTCGGAGGTGTAGATGCTGTTGTTAGTCGCCGCTATGTTGGGCAGCCTGCCTTGGCGGACCGCCAACATGGCCTCGCCCAGGCTCGGCACAAGATTCAGGGACCAGCTGCCAGCGTCAGCCGGCACGGCCACCCGGTACCACCCGACTTCGCGCGGGGCCAGTCCGACCGCTGCGGCAGTACCGCCTGCAAACGGAAGATCGGCTATCTGGATCGGCCAGGCAGTGCCGCCACTGTCATTACCGATACCGATCCCACGGCTCTCCAGGGTGTAACTGAGCGGCGTCGTGTCCGTACTGCTTGTGTAGCGCGCCACACCGACGTAATAGGTTCCCGGTTCCAGCGGGCTTCCCATGCCCATGATCAGCTGTTTGCCGTAGTCGGGCACGTTGGGAGCGGATAAATTTGAACGAGCGGTCCAGTCGTTGCGCGTGGAGGTCCCCCACTGGGCGCCGCTCAGCCATGACGAGCATTGATACAGCTGCCCGCAGCCGCCACTCGACGTAACAAGCGTGTTCGGCAGCAGATCACGCCGTACCACCATGTACGGATTGCCGGAACTCGGCTTCAGGCGCAGATCCCATCCCTTCAGTGATGCATCCGCCGGCACGGTAACCAGGAAATATTTCCAGGTGTCGGCCGCCTGGGCGGCCACCGTCTGGATGCCGTTGGCGAACGTCAGCGACCCCGCTCCAGTGCCGACGATTTCCAGATCGAAAGTTGCAGCGGCGCTGCCGGCATAGATGGTGATGGTATAATCACCCTCCGTGGCCGGAGTGATGCTGGTAACATTCTGCATCGTGGGAGATTCGCCCCCTTCCTGGTTGCCGCCGGTAACCAGGGAAATTTTGCCGCTGCCGGCCGCATCCCTGCGAACAGCATAGAGCGGAGTGCCGGTCTTGTTTAGCAGCCGCATTTCCAGACTGTCAATGCCTGCCGGCACCCGGAAACGGTATACCTTTTCCGAACGGGCAGGCAGGGCCTGGGCGGGCCAACTGACCGGGGCGCTGGAGCTGAGCGGGGTGGCGGTCTTGTCCTCGATCGGCATGGAGCCGATGCTGGTCAGGGTGTAGTTGACCGTGCCGCTGCCGATGGTGCTGGTGTTGGCCGGACTTTGCCCCTCGCTGATGACGGCGATGTAGTAATCACCGCTGGTGATTGATGCTCCGCCGGGTGCCGGGAATTTGTAAAAGTATTCCGTACCGGCATTCCGCCTGATGGTGCCGCTGAAGGTCGTGGCGTTATCCGATGTCATGGAGGTAGAAGCCTTTATATTCGGCAGGCGCCCCTGTCGCAGAGCCAGCAGAGCCTCACCGGTTCCTTCCGGCGCCAGATTCAGCGACCAGCTTGCTGCTCCCGCCGGCACCGCAATCCTGTACCAGCCGACCTCACGCGGCGCCAGGGAGGAGCCGGTTGCCACTCCGCCATTGAAAGGCAGATCAGTTACCTGTATCGGATAACTTCCGCCGATGCCGATGCTGCGACTTTCAAGCGTGTACGTCATTGCAGCGGTTCCCGAGAGACTCGAAACGCCGATGTAGTAGGTTCCGGGCACCAGCGGACTGCCCATGCCCATGATCAGATAGCTGTTTTTGTCCGCAACTCCGACGGAGGCATTTCCCCTGGCAGTCCAGTCAATGGTGCTGCCGCTTCCGGCAGGCCACTGGCTGCCGGATGACCAGGTACTACAGTTGTAGACCGCCGATGGCGAGCCACAGCCGGCTGATGTGGTCGATGAATTCGGCAGCGTATCTCTTTTGACCACAAGGTACGGCATACCAGCGGTGGTTTTCAGCCGCAGGTCCCACCCCTTCAGGCCGGGATCATCCGGAATAACCACCCGGAAATAGCGCCAGGTCTGGTAATCCTGGTTGGTGACCGCGACGCTGCTGGAGGTCGCAAGATCAAAGGCGAGATCATCCGGGACCACAGTGGCGATCTCCAGATCATAAGAAGCGTCGGAATTGGTGGCGTTAACATAATCTGCAAATACGGTGATGGTGTAATCACCTGCGACCGGCGAAGCGATGGTTATGATACTGCCGGTGGACGTGTTGCGCCAGGAGTCTGCATAACCGCCCTCTGCTTCGGGATATTGCCCCGATACAATCATCTGTGAGGGCAGTTTACCGCTGTCGATGTCATCCCGCCTGATTGCCGCCAGCGGATTGCCGGTCTTGTTGTTCAGCCGTACCTCGATGCTGTCAAGTCCGGCCGGAACCCGGAAGCGATAGGCCTTCTGGGAACCATAAGTGAGCGCCTGGGAGCCCCAGGTCATGGGAGCGGCCGTGGTCAGCGTAGTCGGCGGCAGCGTGCTATCGACCGGCATGGCGCCGACGCTGGTCAGGGTATAGTTGACGGTCCCAGTTCCGATGACGCTGGTGCTGGCAGGGTTGGTCTGCCCTTCACTGATGACCGCAATGTAGTAATCTCCGCTGGTGATGGATGAACCGGGGGTAATGGCATACTTGTAGAAATATTCAGCGCCGTTCTTGTGGCGGACTGTTCCGGCTCCCGTTTCAGAGAAACTGTCCAGAGTGAGTGACGCGGTAATATTCGGCAGAGCCCCCTGACGAAGCGCCAACATCGCCTCACCCACAGTCGGTATCAGATTGAGTGACCAGCTGGCTGAACCGGCCGGTACGTTCACCCGGTACCATTCTACTTCCCGGGGGGCCAGACCGGTTCCGGTGGCAACACCACCGCTGAAGGCCAGCTCCGTAATCCGGACAGGATATGTGCTGCCGGCCAGGCCAATACCACGGCTCTCCAGGGTATAACTCATGGGGCTGGTGTTTGTGCTGCCGGTTTGACGGGCAACCCCCACATAGTAGGTGCCGGCCTCCAACGGGCTTCCCATCCCCATGATTAGATAGCTGTTCATGTCGCTTGTGGTACCGCTCACATAGCGGCGTCCGGTCCAATCCAGCCCGCCGCCACCCGCTAAGGCGCCCGCAGCCCACTGAGCCAGGCTTGGCCACGTGCTGCATTTGTACAGCGAGCCGGCGGCGCACCCCGTCGATGTGGTCAAGGTATCCGGCAGCAGGTCGCGCCGGACCACCATCTGCGGATTGCCCGCGGCAGTCTTCAGCCGCAGATCCCATCCCTTCAGATCCGGGTCGTTGGGCACCACGAATTTGAACCATTGCCAGGTGGAAATATCCTGATCGGTAATCGCTGCAGTTCCCAGGGAAAGATCCGTCACCGCCGGGGCAATCTCGCTGGTTGTCAGCTGGAACGCCCCCAGCGCCTGGGCAGGATTATAGATACCGATGTACCAGTTATCGGCCTGGTGGTTGGGATCCTGGAAAATGCCGGAGGTGCTGTTGCGGTGAATGGTGCTGTATTCGACCGCAGTCGCGGAATCGTTGGATCGAGAGGACCAGCGCCCCGGAGCGACGTTAAGCCGGATGGCGATTTCATAGCCGGTACGGTGGGCCTGGTCCAGTTCGATCTGCCACCCCAGCTTGCCCAGAAATGAGGCCGGGTCGGTTACGCGGTAGTAGCGCCACCCCGAACGGGTAGACTCATCGTTGGTGATGCTGGCGGGAGCGGTAAGGTAGGGAATAGCGGTCACTGACGGCGCCCTGTTGACCAGCGAATAATCGAAGCTGCCGCTTCCCATGACCGTGACATACCAGGTTCCGGTCGGATTGATGCCGGTGACCGGCACGATTGTAATGGAGTCATCAATGCCGGCAACGGACTCGGACAGGGCGCTGTTGTTGCGTACATTGGGTACGGAACCGCTGCGCAGGTACAATTCCGGATTTCCGGCAGCCGAGGTGCGCTTGAGATCCACCTGCCAGGCCACCTCGGTCGGCGGCACTTCAACCCGGTAGGTGATGTAACCGTAACCGGTAACGCTGTTCGCTATGGTTGCTCCATGCGCCAGGTCAATGATCGGCTGTTTTTGGGAATTGAAGCTGAATACGGTTCCAGGCACGGCGGTAACACCTACGAAATAGGCATCGGTGGCAGTCAGATAGGGGGGAACCAGCAGCATCTGGCCGGTTTCGCTCTGCTGATAGGTGGTTGCAACGCCGGTGACCGGAGCGCTGTTTCTGGCGATCAGCAGCGGCAGATTTGCGCCGTTCAGCCACAAGCGCCAGGCCGGGGTGGCGGCATCGGCAGTGGTCCTGAAATAGTAGGTTCCTTCCGGCCCCACGGTGACCGGCAGGCTGCTGCTGGAGTTATCTGCGGCTATCGTTCCCAGATTCTGGACATAAATATCACCGCTGTAGAGCTGCCAGGTGGCGCCCGGCTGGGCCTTGACCCGCAGGTACCAGGTCTGGGCAGCTGCAAACTGGGTCGCTGTGGCACCGGGAGCAAGCACAAAGCCGTCGGAACCAATCTGGGCCGAGGTTTTGGTAGTGGTTGTAACGATGTTCTTATGGGCGACCAGGTCCGCCTCGCCACTCGAAACCGCCAGCGCGGTTCGCCAGGCTCCGGAGGCTGTTGAGGCCGGGGTGACTATTTTAAAGAGATAGTCCCCGCCGGCCGTATCCGGCTGGCTGACGATATTGGTGCCGCCGGGAGAAGCGCCTGTATCCCAGGTCAGGTCTCGGGCATAGGTCATATCATCGGTAAAATAGTAGGTCAGGCTGGCGCCGGTACCACTTGCCGTGCGTATGCGGACATGATAGCTGCCGCCATTGGCGAGGGTGGCAGCAGTAATCAGCAGGGTGTGCAGGGTTTTGTTGGTGCTGCTTCCGCCCGAGACAAGGCCGCCAGCAGCATGATTAGTACCGGTGTATAGGTAAAAATCCGTGGGCGCGGAACTTGACAGAACGAGTCTTAGGCCGCTTTGGGGATTCGGCAGGGTGAGGTCATGATACTGATAGACATTACCCGTGGCGGTGCCTGTCACTGTTCCGGCAAAAGCCGGAGTCGCGGCTGTAAACAGAAAAACTGCAAACAGCAACCATTTCACTGCAGAATTATAAAATTTCATAGCACCCTCCACTAATTATAACCAGTTAACTATCTACAATATAATAACATTAGCATGTCTGCACATTGTTTACAAAAGCAGTTCTATTTGCAAGATAAATATTGAAAAAATCATACCGTTATCTACTCCAAACTAAACTGGCCCGTCAGGATGATATCCTGACGGGCCAGTTTAGTTTGGTATTCGGCAAAAAGGTTGTTTAACCCTGTGCCGCCTGCACGGCCGTGATCGCGGTCACGTTGACGATGTCATCCACCGAGCAGCCGCGGGAGAGGTCGTTGACCGGCTTGGCCAGTCCCTGGATGATCGGGCCGACCGCTTCGGCCCCGGCCACGCGCTCGACCAGTTTGTAGGCTATGTTACCGGCGTCCAGGTCGGGGAAGATCAGTACGTTGGCCTTACCGGCCACGCTACTGCCGGGAGCCTTCTTCTCGCCGACCTTGGGAAGCAGCGCGGCATCGGCCTGCAGCTCGCCGTCCACCTGCATGTCGGGCTTGATCTGTTTGGCGATCTCCAGCGCCTGCAGCACCTTGTCGCAGTCGGCGTGGCTGGCGCTCCCCTTGGTGGAGAACGAAAGCATGGCCACGCGGGCCTCCACATCCAAAAACGCCTTGCAGTTGCCGGCGGTCGCCACCGCGATCTCGGCCAGGGCCTGGGCATCCGGGTTGGGGTTGACGGCGCAGTCGGCGAACAGCACGATACCGTTCTCGCCGAAGCTGGGGGTTTTGGTGATCATCAAGAAGAAGGAGGAAACGGTCTTGATGCCCTTGGCCGGTCCCACGGTCTGGAAGGCGGCTTTCAGCACATTGCCGGTCGTTCCGGTGGCGCCGGCCACTTCGCCGCCCGCATCGCCGTTGCGCACCATCATGCCGGCGTAATACAGGTTGTCCTCGGCGGTCAGCAGCTTGCGGGCCTCGTCGGCGGTCAGGCCCTTGCTCTTGCGCAGTTCGACCAGGTCGGCCACATACTGCTCCAGCTTGGGCGAAGCGGCAGGACTGAGCAGCTCCACGCCAGCCAGACTGACCCCTTTCGCAGCGGCCTCGGCCTGGATCTTGGCCGGATCGCCCAGGATGACTATTTTGGCCAGCCCTTCCTTGACGATCTTCTCGGCGGCGAACAGCATCCGCTCGTCGTAACTCTCGGGCAATACTACCGTCTGCAGGTTCTTCCTGGCCTTTTCCTTGATCTGGTCAACGAGATGCATTTCACTCCTCCTTGGTTATGATTAGAGATTTATGGTTTTGAAGAATAAAACGGGAGTATATATAGTCGAAAGCCCGGTGTTGGTCAAACAAAAAAAGCCGGTGATTACCGGCTTTAACGAGACTAAAAGGGTTTAAACCGCAACTGAAAGCCGCAACGGCTTTTCAGAGCGATACATTCCATAAGTACCCAGCTGCGTGCAACTTTCAGAACTCCACTCCCATCGCCTCGGCCACGGTGTGCATGTCCTTGTCACCGCGCCCCGACAGGCAGACCACCATGGTTGTGTCCCGGCTTAATTTCGGAGCCATCTTCATGACCTGCGCGATGGCGTGGGACGACTCCAGGGCCGGTATGATCCCCTCCAGGCGGGTGAGGGTACCGAATCCCTCCAGGGCTTCATCGTCGGTGATGGAAACATACTCGGCCCGGCCGGTATCCTTCAACCAGGAGTGTTCCGGGCCGACGCCGGGATAATCCAGGCCGGCCGAGATTGAGTGGGCATGGGTAATCTGGCCATGCTGGTCCTGCAGCAGATAGGTCTTGTTGCCGTGCAGAATGCCGGGTGAACCGGCGCAGAGCGGAGCAGCGTGTTTGCCGGTTTCGATGCCGTATCCGGAAGCCTCGACACCGATCATACGGACGGCACTGTCCTTTAGAAAGGGGTAGAACAGTCCCAGCGCGTTGCTGCCGCCGCCGACACAGGCCACCAGGTAGTCGGGCAGACGCCCCTCGACTTTCACATGCTGTCGCTTGACCTCCCGGCCGATCACCGACTGGAAATCGCGCACCATCATCGGATAAGGGTGCGGGCCGGCCACGGTGCCGATCACATAGAAGGTTTCATGGATCGTGGTGACCCAGTTGCGCATGGCCTCGTTCATGGCGTCCTTGAGTGTGGCGGTTCCGGCGGTGACCGGCGTTACCTTGGCACCAAGAAGCTTCATACGGAAAACATTCTGCGCCTGGCGATGGGTATCCTCCTCGCCCATGAACACCTCGCACTGCATGCCGAACAGGGCTGCGATCGTGGCGGTGGCCACACCGTGCATGCCGGCGCCGGTCTCGGCAATGACCCGTTTCTTGCCCATCCGCCGGGCCAGAAGCCCCTGACCGATCGTGTTGTTGACCTTGTGCGCGCCGGTGTGGTTCAGGTCTTCCCGCTTGAGGTAGATTTTAGCCCCGCCCAGTTTTCCGGTCAGCTTTTCCGCGAAGTAGAGCGGGTTCGGCCGACCGACGTACTGGCGCAGGTAATATTCGTATTCCTGTTTGAATTCCCGGTCATGCCGGTAATGCCCGTAGGCCTGTTCCAGTTCCAGCAGCGCCGGCATCAGGGTTTCGGGGACATAGCGCCCGCCGAACTGGCCAAAGTGTCCGTTCTTGTCAGGATATTTCATAGCGGCTCCAATTACTTCCAACGTAGTTAGTCAAACGGTAACTTACAATTGCACCTTACTGTCCCTGTCTGCAACGACCGCAGTGCAGCGGATGACTCCGCCGGTGCGGCACACCCGTTCGACGCAGATCCCGAGCAAGGCCAGGGGGACCGCCCAGAGGCAGCACAGAAGCGAGCTCCATGCGGATGCGGAGATGCCCCTCCCCCTCATTCGCAAAAGATCATACAGGGCATTATAGGAGATGCCGGCCCGGTTCAGAAGCGATTGCAGCCAGCCGTAGATATTCTGGATCCAATCGGCATGCGAGCTTTCAACCACACTGAAGCCGGCTTTATGCAGCAGGCCGACCAGTCCCTGCTCGCTGAAATGGTACAGGTGAAACGGCATGTCCAGGTGAAACCAGCCGGCGCCTCCGACCTTGGCCTGCAGCGAACTGAAGTTCGGCACGGCGATGATCAGCCTGCCGCCGGGAGCAAGCAGTTCCCTGCATTTTTCCAGCATCCGCAGGGGATCGTCCAGGTGTTCCAGCACGTGATTGACCATGATCAGGTCGAAAGGTCCCCGGGCATGGTCGATATCGGTCACGACCGCGATCCGGTAGGTTTCCCTGGCATGGATCGCGGTATCGTCATCACGCTCCACTCCGGTCACGTCCCAGCCGGCGCCGGCGAAAAGCGAGGCCAGAAAGCCGCTGCCGCAGCCCACATCCAGCATCCTGCCGGATTTCATGCTGCTGTTGATGCGCCAGATCAGCCACTTCTTGTGCAGCTCGAAAAGAAACTCGATCGGCGCAATGAAACGCTTGCCCCGGTCGGCCCGGTACTCTCCCGGCGCGTAGAGCCGCACAAGGGTTGCTGCATCCGGTTGTGGCCAGGTCATACCGATGCTGCATTGGTCGCAAAAAAAAACGCTGCACAACGCTCCAGAACGTAAAACCGGCCCTATGGTTTCATGGAGTTCGGCGGATCCGCAAAATCTGCAGGTGGGTTTGTCAGAAGTGGCCGGGTGCATGGGATCAGCATTATACCTGGTAAAATGCCACCATATAGTTGCAGTTAGGTGGACCCTTTGGCAGTGGAATTTGAGACCAGCGATACATTCGCCTGTTCTTCGGCGGATATGCGAGTCAAATCTATTTCATTTTGTTACGGACGCTAATATGACAAAGTCCTCGCCATTTGGCGAGGACTTTGTCAACAATTTCACGGAAGGCCCTTTCGGTTCTCCCTTTTTTGTAACTACTGTCGGTAGGAAGTTTATGGAATGAGTAGCAATTTTGCAGCGGCGGTCAGGATCGTGGCAGCTTCCACGGTGATTTGTTTGCCGGACTGTGCAGCCAATTGGTTGATGAAGGCATTGATGATGTTGGCTTTAGCAACAGCGTCTCCGGCAGCCTGTACAGCATCCATTTTTGTTTTCAAACTTGTCGCAATCCCGCTATTGTTGATAGCGCCCGAGGCAAGGAACGAATCGATTAACGTGGAGATTGCACCGGGTGTGGGGTTGACGGAATAGCTTACTGAGCTGGTGGTGGTGTTTCCGGCTACATCGACAGCGGTGACCGTATAAGTAAAGGATCCGAAGCCGGTTCCATTGCCGCCAGTCAATGTGGCGGACGAGCCCGCGAGGCCGGAGACAGCGTCGAAAGGGGTAAATGAGGGCGTGGGGGCGGCTCCAAACGTATAGACAGCACCGTCGGCAATGCCGCCGAAGGTAATCGTGGGAGGTGTCGCGTCAATCGAGATATCGAGTTGTTTGGGCTGCTCGACGTTCCCGGCAACATCAACGGCCCGAAGAAATACGGATACGAGCCCATCAGTAGAGATGGTGATTGGGGCTGTATATAAGTTCCAGGTGGAGCTGTCGAAGCTATATTCCGTTCGAGCCACCCCGGAATAGTCATCTGTTGCCGAAAGAGTCACCGTTACGCCGGAAGTGTACCATCCGTTGGCGCCGGACGTTCCTGCGACCGTGGCGACGGAGATTGGCGGAGTGATGTCGCCGGTGGCACTCGAAGCGGCGTAGATAGCATTATTGCCATTGTAGGTATCGGTCCACGTAATGGCTACTTCCCCTTCATCGCTAGCTGCAATCGATGGGCTGACAGGAAGCATATTAGGGGTTGGAGTCCCGAGGAGGCGGTCGTTGACCTTGACCGATGGCTCAAAAATCCTGCCGCCGTCGGTGCTTCTGCTCATCCGGATGTCGATTACCCCTGTTGAGGACTCAATCCAGGTGGCGTAGAAATTTCCCTTCGTGTCTTTAGCCAGCCCTGGGAGGCCCGCCGAAGTATCGCCAAGCCGCGTGGGGGGGGAAAAGCTCAGCCCTCGGTCAGATGAGTGGGAAATACGGCCGTTCCATGTCACCAACACCTCGCCGTCTCCCCTGGAAACCACTTGTGGGTATGTCTGTCCGACCCAGGAAGGATCAAGCGTCACATGTGATGTGAAATTTGCACCACCGTTGGTGCTGGCCGAAAGGACTATGTGGGCGGTAGGCCAGTAATTATCCATCCACGCTACGTAGACGTTGCCGGCATCGTCTACGGAGATGTCAGTGGCCAGCAATACCAACCCGGACATTGAGGGGAGGCTAACAAGAATCTTGTCGGCAAAGCTGGCGCCGTGATCCGTGCTTTTTGCGAGATAGACACCAACTGGAAAACCACATCCTCCCCGTTCTTCCCATATGACGTACACGTTTCCAGTCTTGTCGGTGGTGACGGTTCCCCGTCCCTGGTATGGATCGCAATAGTTAGTGTCGACGCGGATTGGTGTTTCGAACGTGACGCCACCATCGGTGCTGCGGGCGAAGTAGATGTGTGCTGATCCATGCCAGACGACAAAAACGTAGCGTCCGGTCGAGTCTGCGGCGATGCTGGGATAGTTATTATTACCAGTAGCATTTGTAACCCGTACGTTCGGCCCGAAAGTTTTTCCGCCGTCGGTGCTCTTGGCAATGTAAATGTCGCTGTCCCACCCGCCTCGCGAGTTGCGCCAGTCGATCCAAGTGGTGTATATTGCGCCTCCTCCGGAAGCCGTAGCCTTTCCAGAACGATCCACATTTGTCTTCATACCAATGGAATCGTCGCTCACTTTGACCGGCGACGAAAATGTGAACTCTGCCCTCGCGCAGATCGGATACATCCACGCAATTACGACCGCTAACAGTGACCACCTAATTCCTGACCTCAGCATTCCCCTCCAGATAAAGCAATATTCTTTCTGTAATTTCGTCATTTGCTCCTCCTTTTGTCTTGTTGGCGATTAAAAAACTCTTTTTTGATACAACACAATCGATGTACGTAGATTATCCACATTGCTTAAGTAGCGATTGCTGGGACTTATTCTGTCATCTATCAGCTTTCTGGCAATATTGAGGCAGATGAGCTAACAGTAGAATCACCAAAACTGTTAGCAAATGCCTATGGAGAATCATTTAGCAGGCTGCTACCACAGCTCCATTGATAAATGTGCAGGTCGTTATGGGAACACAATATTCAGTTACTCGTATTTATCAGAGAACTAGCTATTTTACTAGTTTTTTAGCGAAGCATATTTCATTGTCGCTGATATGTGTCTGGCAACATAGCTACAATATTGAATTATAAATTTAGTTGTCTTTTTGGTAATTGTTTTGTGTACGCTAAATGACGTACAGCCAGCGAAATGCCAGCAACAAAATATACGAACATGTATTAGCTGAACGTGCCTGTTACAGAAACCATCCCGAATATCAGAAAGGGCGTTGAATAATATTAAATTTGTACTTCGTTCCAGTGAAGTGTGAGCCATCGTAATTTTGTCGAATGGAATTTTCGGGGAAGTTAGAAGTTATTGGAAAGCCCACACCACCGAAGCCTTTTGGAACGGGCTTGCATGGGAAGGGGGGAGGGGGGACTTGAATATGCTGCAGATCTTGACTTTATTAAAGGGCTCTTTGTGTTTTTTTCAATTTCAACAGGGCCTGCATCAGGGTTTCTGGAACGTAACGACTGCCGAAGTGGCCGGTTTTGTCCGGGGATTTCAAAGTATCACCTCGTTTAAGTACAGTTTCATTCCGCATACAGTCCGCGCTGCTGCTACTTTAGCTGCAGGAGCGTACAGTAGTAGCTGATAGTCTGGCTGGCATAGGTTCCGACGTAAGTGACTCCCGGTATGCCTAACTTAGTCAGTTGTGCTACTGTCAGGGCATCGTCTGATTCGATGAGCAGATATGCCGCTGCGTTTTTGCGTGCATAATACAGCACTCCATCCAGGTCGGCCTCCGGCATGGCGATCCACCGTCCCTGAAGATAGAAGGGTAGCCGGGTCCATTGCGCCATATAGCTTGCATCGGCAGGCAGGATCCGCCGTGCCCAGGCGCCGGCCTTTCTGGTTTCTTCGGCTACCGAGCTCTTGTTGCTTTGATAGCTGACGACGTTCTGTGGCACAGGCTGCCAGGCAACAATCCAGATATGATAGACGGTTGTCAAAGCCACTGCAACCGCAAGGAGTAGACGTGACCTCTTGTCGTGAAAGATGCTCGTAGCGATTTCGTCCAGGGACATTGCCGACAGAATCAGAAAAAAGGGCAGCAAGTTTATGAGATACCGCCACCAGCCGCCTGTCAGCAGCGGATAGATGAAGAGCAGCAGAAAACCGGAGAGAAGATATCCGGCCGGAATGAATGATGCACACCTGCGGTAGAGAAGGATCAGGCCCGCCACGAGTGGTATGGCAAGATACACCGGATAAATCTGGGGATAGTGTTTGATACCGCCGTCATTGGGAATTCTGCCCGGGATCTGTTCCGAAAAATTCTTCAGATAGACGTTGATGCTGCGCGGGATGTCCCTTCTCCAGTATGCCAGCAGGTCCTGAGACTTCATGGAGATCAGATTGAGTTCTCCCTGAGGAGACAGTCCCCATTCGGTGCGCTCCGGGTCCGGATCATGAAAACACTTGTCACGCACCCAGAAATAGATGCCGCTGGTTTTTGTTCCGATGGTCAGCGATCCGTAATGTTTGCTGAGGTGGCCAATATAGGGGGTGCATATAATGGCAAACGTTATCAGGATTATTCCCGTGGTTTGAACAGCAGCGCGTGGATGTCCCACCGACCTTCCGAAGATGACCAGAAAGGCAATCAGGAACAGCATGGTGAAGATTCCCTCGGATCGCGTCAGATAGGCAGCGGCAAAGGAAATGCCGGCGCAGACGGCCACAGGAGCGGAGGCACCTTTCCACGACTTCCAGAGCAGAGTTGCCGAACAGGTAATCAGGAACACATAGAGAGCTTCAGACTGGCTGCTCCCGGAAATCGTCTTCATGTGAGGAAAGAACAGCATCAGGAGAGCCGCGCTGAGTCCAACCCTGTCCGAGAAGAGATCCCGGGCAAACAGATAGACGACCCCCGGCAGCAGCACTGTCGAAACCTTTGAAATAGTCACGGCGGAGACATACAGGTCGCCCGTAAAGATCGTCAGGAAAGCCGTTAGCAGCGGATAAAAGCAAGGTTCATGATACCCGATCCAGCCAAATTCCTTGAACTTGAGGATGTTCTCAGCCAGTTTTATGAAAAAAACGGTGTCGAAAGTCGGTACGGCGTCCCAGCGCTGGGGGATGGCTGTAAAAAGGTCTAACCAAAATGCGCACACGAGTGTGACACATGCAAATACGACAAATTGGGATTTGGTGAGATGGCAGGTATTCATTGATTGTTACTTGTGTGCCCGAATGAAGAGAGAACCGGCGATCTCTTTCAGGAACGGGGTATGTTCCAGCCAGGTATTGAGCCGTTCGAAGGCGGGAATCAGCACCCGGGGAATTGAAGGATGCAGAAAATCAAATGGTTCCACCGTTATCTCCCTGAAGCCGTGGTTTTTGAGCAGTCGTATTAGCTGCCATTTGAAGAAGGCGGTTTCGTCCGGAGAATCGCCTAGTCGCTCCTTGAGATACGGTATGTTCTTTTGCAGCATGATCTGCGGGTTCAGCATGTTTGGTTCGGTAAACACCATGCTGCCCCCTTTTTTCAAAACCCGGTGGATCTCACGGATGGCTGGCTTCACATCCAGGTGGTGGAGTACGGAACTGCCGACCACGGTATCGAAGGATTCGTTCTCGAATCCCATGGCATAGGCGTTTTCACGCAAAAAGGTGACATGGTCCGAAGATACATTTTGCTCTGCCAATGCCAGCAGATCCGGTGAGATATCGATGGCGCTGATATCTGCGCCGGTCAGGACCAGCTCTTTGGTGTAATAGCCTGCTCCGCAGCCCAGTTCGAGTACCATCATGCCAGGGGTAATATGTCCGGACAGCATGGCTGCGCGTCGGCGCCATCTGATTTTTCCGGCCGGGGATTCCCAGTTCCAGATCGTGCCGGGATTGTCGGCAATGAACGCGCCATGCCGGATTTCATTTTCCAGTCGGGTATCGTTTCCATGCACGGACATACTCATCAGGAAATCAACTTCAGCTTTCTCAAACCGATCAAGCTCATTTTTAACAGTATCAGTCCATGCTTGAAGCGTTCGATCTTGATGTCGCCATAGGTCCTCATGCGATATCTGATCGGCACTTCAACGATCTTCAGATTCTGTTTCGCGGCGCCGAAGAGCAGGTCGAAATCCCCAAATGGATCGAAATCGCCGAAGTAGTTCCTGTTGGCCTTGATGTTCTCATAGTCCCGCTTGAATAGTACCTTTGTTCCGCACAAAGTATCCTTGATCGGCTGATCGAGTAGCCAGGTGAAAACCTTGCTGAAGAACATGTTGCCGAAGAGATTGAGTGTTCGCATGGCCTGTTTTTCCATTTGGTAGACAAGGCGAGTGCCGTTGATGAACTCTCCCTTGCCGGAGGCAATCGCGTCATAAAATTTGGGAAGATCCTCGGGGGGGACGGTCAGGTCCGAGTCCAGTATCATCAGGATGTCGCCGGTGGCGGCTTCAAAGCCTTTACGGACCGCATCCCCCTTGCCGAGCTTGAGCATCTTGTTAGGTGGGGTCAGGGAGTGCTCTCCTGATGGATTGCCTTCGGAGACCGGAGCTGTTTGATGGATCAGGCGAATATCCTTTGTGTTGTTGTACTTGAGAATCATCTCCTCGATTTTTTCAACGGTACCGTCGCTGGATTCGCCATCGACAAAGATCAGTTCGGTTGCCGCTCCCATCATCGGAACTCTTTCCACGGCACTTTCGATGTTGCCCATCTCGTTTCTGCAGGGGATGATCACCGAGACCTTCAGATTTGGAATATTGTCGCGGGAGATAAACGGCGCCTGTTTGGCTACAATATACTGAATCAGGCAGAGATTTTTCAGCACGGGCACCAGTGATGCGAATTTGTTGACAAAGTTGGAAATCAGCGGGATGTGGACCGGAATCAGGGTATGACACCCTTTTTTGATCACCTCAAAATCGTTAAGGTTGAGGACATGTTCGATATCGTCCAGCGAGAGCCAGTTCTGGTAATCCTGTGGCATTCGAAATCCGAGTTTTTCCGCCAGACGCAGTACCGGTTCCCACAGGTAGTTGTAGTAGGTGATCACGACCCTCGAGCTCGCGTCGGTCAGCTTGTGCAACTCCTGAAAGGATACCCAAACATCGGTCAGCTCACCGACCAGATCGGACATGATGACATACTCGAAGGTTTCGTTTTCCAAGATGTTTTCCGCATCCTGGCAGCTAAAGCGCAGAGAAGGAAATCTGTTATGCGCAATCTCGATCATACTCTTGCTGAAGTCCAGGCCGACGCCTGACGACGGCTTGAGTGCCGCCAGCAGTTCGCCAGTGCCGCAACCGATCTCGATGATCTTCTTACCCTGGGGAACCAGAGAAGCGAGCAGTCCTTCAAGTTTTTTATAATAATAACTGTTTCTCGAACGCCACCCGTCGCGCTCGTGGGCGATGCTGTCATAATGTGCTATCTTTTGCTCTTTACTCTTCATGCGAAATCCTGGCAGCTTCAATGAACTGCTGAAGTATTTTGTGATCTTTTCTGCCCGGCGCCGCTTCAACGCCGCTGGAGACATCCACCGCATAGGGGCGGACCGCTCTTACCGCAGCGGCGACATTTCCCGGAGTCAGCCCCCCGGCCAGGATGATACGCTTTGAAGCCGCAGCAGCGGCGGCAATCTCCCAGTTGAAGGTTTTCCCGGTGCCGCCGTAGGCGCTGGGCGACCAGGCATCCAGCAGGCAGGCGGCGACATCATAGTCGTCGATCAGGTCGAGGCAGGTTTCGTCTTTCACCCTGAAAGCCTTGATCAACCGGCGTCTGACGCCGCTGCAGTACTCGGGGGTTTCATCCCCGTGCAACTGCACGATGTCAAGGCCGCAGCGGTCGGCAATGCCGTTGACAACCGCCAGCTCTTCGTTGACGAACAGCCCGACCGTCTGCACAAAGGGGGGCAGACGGCGGATCAACGCGGCGGCCTGTTCGGGAGAGATGTTGCGCGGGGATTTATTGTAAAAGACAAAGCCGAGAGCGTCGGCCCCGGCTTCCACCGCCGCCAGGGCGTCCTCGATGTTGGTTATGCCGCAGATTTTGATTTTGATCATGCCTGACTCATGGAACATGGAAAAAGATCTGAAAGAATTTACTAAAGATTGACTCCGAAACTTTGCGCCACCTCGGATATAAACTTTGACCAGATCCCTGGAATATTTTGAGCCAAAGGCTCCAGTGGCGCTTCTTCAAGCATGAAACCATAAGCATGCACAAAATAATGTCTGAACGTCAGGTACTCGTAAAGTTCATCCGACAAACCCTCGCTTATGATACCGTTCGTGACAGACAGGGTTAGCAACTCTTTATGCCAGTTTTCTCCCCTGGCCATCTGGATCTTGTTCAATTTCAAGGACTGTTTAAGAATATTCTCGATCCCGTTATAAATATTGTGCAGAAAGGTACCCATGGCGGCCAGTTCTACAACAGTCTTGACCTGCCGTCCCATGGTCTCTTCAAGATTTCGAAGAGCAAACCCGACATTTTCCACCTCTGCAGCTATCTGTTTTGGCAGATTATCCATAGATACGAACTCCGGATTCCTCCACAAGCTCGTTGAAGAGAGTTTTCCTGCTAATATCGACAAGGTCAACCGACTTTGATAAACGCTTGAACAACTCGGCGTAAAATTTAAAAAACAGCCCTGGGTCAAGGCCTTTCACGCCAAGATCGATATCATGAGCATCTCCGCTTTCATCAAGTGATGACCCGAATACAACAACAGACGAGACGTTGTACTTCTTCGCACACTGCATGATAATCGCTCTGTCGTTTTCAGTGATCATATCGGCATCCAATGTATTTATGTGGAAACGCGAAATTGATTCGGGCGAATACGAGATTCGCCCCTACAGGCTGATTTTGGGCAGCCGTTCCAGCGCCTGCTTGACCATCTCGTCCGGATACTCGTAATCTTCCAGGTTGCCGGAGAGATAGGCGTCATAGGCGCCCATGTCCAGCTGGCCGTGGCCGGAGAGACCGAACAGGATCGTCCGCTCCTTGCCTTCCTCCTTGGCCAGCACCGCCTCGTCGATCGCGGCCCGCACGGCATGGGAGGACTCGGGCGCCGGGACAATCCCCTCGCAGCGCGAAAACAGCAGCGCGCCTTCGAAACAGGAGTTCTGCTTGTATGCCTTGGCCTCGATCTGGCCGGCGTGGTACAGCTGGGAAACCAGTGGCGACTCGCCGTGATAGCGCAGACCGCCGGCATGGATGCCGGGGGGCATGAAGTCGTGGCCCAGGGTGTACATCATCGAGATCGGCGCCATCTTGGCGGTATCGCCGTAATCGAAGGCATAGACCCCCTTGGTCAGGGTCGGGCACGAAGCCGGTTCCACCGCCACGCAGCGCACTTTTTTGCCGTTGGCCCGGTCGGCGATGAACGGGAAGGACAGTCCGGCGAAGTTGGAGCCGCCGCCGCAGCAGGCGATCACCACGTCAGGATAATCCCCGGCGATCTTCATCTGGGCCTGGGCCTCCTGGCCGATCACGGTCTGGTGCAGACAGACATGATTCAGCACGCTGCCGAGGGCATAGTTGGTGTCGGCATGGCTGGCGGCATCTTCAACCGCCTCCGAGATGGCGATTCCCAGGCTGCCGAGGCAATCCGGATCATGGGCCAGGATCGCGCGGCCGGCATTGGTGAATTCGGACGGCGACGGGATCACCTGCGCCCCCCACAGCTGCATCATGCTCTTGCGGTAAGGCTTCTGGCTGCAGGAAACCTTGACCATATAGACGGTGCATTCCAGACCGAACATGGAACAGGCCAGGGCCAGCGAACTGCCCCACTGGCCGGCGCCGGTCTCGGTTGCCAAGCGGCGGATGCCGGCCTGCTTGTTATAGTAGGCCTGGGGGATGGCCGAGTTCGGTTTGTGTGAACCGGCCGGCGAAACGCCCTCGTACTTGTAATAGATCTTGGCGGGGGTTCCCAGCGCCTTCTCCAGGCGATGCGCCCGGAAAAGCGGCGACGGCCTCCACAGCCTGTAGATGTCGCGAACTTCGTCGGGGATATCGATCCAGCGGTTGGGCGACATCTCCTGTTCGATCAGGGACATGGGGAAAATCGCCAGCATGTCCTCCGGAGTGACCGGTTTGAGGGTCTGGGGGTTGATGACCGGCGCCAGCGGGCCGGGCATATCGGGGATGATGTTGTACCACTGTTTGGGGATCTGATCTTCGCTGAGCAGAATTTTGGTATTCATGGTTCCCTCCCAAATAATTTCAGTATTATTCCAGATTGTCCTCAATCCGAATGAAAGCGGTTTTCTGGCAGATAATGTCCAGCTGGTCGATTTCCGACAGTGCCAGCTGTATTGAACCTTCCCGCGCTTCGTGGGTCATGATCACGATCGGCACCGGGGCCGAGTCATCTGCCTCATGGGCGGTCTGGACCATCGACTCGATGCTGATGCCGTGCTTGCCCAGCGATCCGGCGATGGCTCCCAGCACTCCCGGCTTGTCCAGCGCACTGAAACGGAGCATGTACTTGCTGACGATCTCGGCCATCGGCTTGATCGGCAGGTCGGTTACCGAGGCATCCAGAAAACCGAGCGGAGCCATGCGACGCCCGGCTCCGGCCTGAATGCTGCGGGCCAGGCCGATCAGATCGCCGACAATCGCGCTGGCGGTCGGGTTCTGTCCGGCGCCGCGGCCGTAGAACATCACCGGGCCGACAAAATCACCGGTCAGGCGGATGGCGTTGAAGACCCCGTTCACATCGGCCAGCGGGTTGTGCAGCGGAATCATGGTCGGATGCACGCGGGCTTCCACCTGTCCGTCGCAAAACTTGCCGATCGCCAGCAGCTTGATGCGATAACCGAACTCCTTGGCAAACTTCACATCCAGTCCGCTGATGCTGGTGATGCCCTCGGTGTAGATAGCGTTGAAATCAATGCGGGTGCCGAAGCAGAGCGAAACCAGCACCGCCAGCTTGTGGGCCGTGTCAACCCCCTCGATATCGAAGGTCGGGTCCGGCTCGGCGTAGCCCAGATCCTGGGCCGCCTGCAACACCTCGGCAAAGTCGGCCCCTTCCTGGGTCATGCGGGTCAGGATATAGTTGCAGGTGCCGTTCATGATGCCGAAGACGCTGCCGAAACGGTTGGCCGCCAGATTGCTCTTGATCGCGGTCAGTACCGGAATGCCGCCACCGACGGAAGCCTCGAACTGCACCTCGACCCCCTTGCGGGCGGCGGCGGAGTAGATGTCGTTGCCATGCAGCGCCAGAAGGGCCTTGTTGGCGGTGACGATATGCTTGCCGTTTTCGATCGCCTTCAGCACGAAGCTCTTGGCCGGCTCATAACCGCCGATCAGTTCGATCACGACGGAAATTTCGGGATCATTGAAGATCTCGTTGACATCGGTAGTCATAATCAAGGAATCGACCGCGACACCCCGGTCGCTGGTTATGTCCAGATCGGCGATACGTTTCAGCACGATCCCGGTTCCGACCTTGTTGCGGATAACGTCGGCATTATCGCGCAGCAGCTTGACAACGCCCGCGCCGATATTGCCGAATCCTATCAGACCTACTTTTATATCGTTCATTGTTCCTCGCCGGTTGTTTCAGTTTTTGCACAGGCCTCGATCTCGTCCAGAATACCGTTCACGAAAGCCGGTGATTCCTTGTCGCCGAAACGGCGGGCGATCTCGATCGCCTCGTTGATGCTGACCTTCTTGGGGATGTCGGGGCAATACATCAGCTCGTAGGCCGCCAGACGCATCACGTTCAGGTCCACGCGCGGCATGCGGGCCAGGGCCCAGTTCTTGGAGCGGGCCTTGATGGCTTCATCAATCTCGTCCCGCCGGCTCATGACCCCCTGCACCAGCTCTTCGGCAAACACCCTGACCCGGGCGGTCACCTCGTCCTGTTCTTCACGGAAAGCCACAAAAGTATCCCGCACCCCGGCCGATGAATTCGCATCCAGTGCATAGAGCATCTGCAGCGCCAGCTCACGCGCTTCTCGCCTCAGTCCCATTATTTAAGCGCCTTGAACAGATTGACTGTTTCGATGGCGGTCACCGCCGCCTCGAAGCCCTTGTTGCCGGCCTTGGTGCCGGCCCGTTCCACGGCCTGTTCGATGGTATCGGTAGTCAGAACGCCGAAGGCGATCGGCACGCCGCTGTCAAGCGACACGCTGGCCACACCCTTGGAAACTTCCGAAGCCACATAATCGAAATGCGGCGTGGAACCGCGGATAACAGCTCCCAGACAGATGAGCGCGTCATATTTTCCGCTGCCAGCCATCTTCCGGGCGGCCAGGGGGATTTCAAATGCACCCGGAACGCGGGCAACGCTGATATCGGCATCATCGGCGCCATGGCGGACCAGAGCATCCACCGCGCCCTCCAGCAGGCGTTCGCAGATAAAACTGTTGAAACGGCTGACGACGATACCGATCTTCTGGCCCTTGGCGTCAAGATTTCCTTCAAAGAATTGTGGCATGGCAACCTCCATGAGCTGGCGTAAAGAAATCGGAATACTAGCATATTTTTTTATGCTGGGGAGAAAAAAAACGCCCCCGCGCGGTCAATTCCGGCGGGGGCGGGGTTGATTATATAGATCTGCCATTCTCACCACTGGATTATCACAAATTGCATTTGTAATTCAACTGCAGTACAATTGCTCATAATTAAAGAATACGGGGGCATTGTATGGCTAAGAGCGCAACCATAAGCATGAGGATTGACGGGCAGCTGAAATCTGAAACAGAAGACATACTTAAACAGCTTGGCATGACCACCTCAGAGGCCATCAAAATTTTTCTTACCGCGGTTCGTAACCGTAAGGGGCTTCCCTTTCAGGTACAGTTAGTATCTGAACAGGCATCGCCTCTGGAACAACGGAAAAAAGCGTTGAATGCGATTATTGGCGCATATCCGATGATATCTTCAAGTGCCGATTTTTCCCGTAAGAAGCAGGAAGAGATTGACCTTGAAGGGCGGAAGTTCAACTGATGAGATACGTTCTGGATGCCTGCGCCATTATTTCTCTCATCAAGAATGAGGATGGAGCTTTGATTGTCCGGCAGGCGCTCGAAGCGGAGAATAATGTCTGTTTTGTCCACGCGGTAAATCTCTGTGAGGTTTTTTATGACTGCCTGCGCTGTCATGGTAATGACTCTGCAGAAAAGTTGTTGGCCAACCTGATTGAAGCCGGCCTGATACTTCGGGACGAAATGGATTTGGACTTCTGGAAGGCCGCGGGACATTTGAAGGCCCGAGGCCGTATATCCCTTGCTGACTGCTTCGCAGTTTCACTTGCGGAACGTGAGGATGCAGTGTTGCTAACTTCCGACCGCCACGAGTTTGAACCATTGCTGGCCGTTCCTGGATTTCCAGTTCAGGTTCAGTTTATCCGTTAAACCTCAATCACCCCATACGCAGCGCTGAAAAATACATCTTCCAGGATGCGATCAAGGTGAACAGCAGATAGCAGACAATCGTTACCAGCGCCAGCCGGCGCTGCAACGGCGGGATGATCAGCGCCATGCTGCCATGCTTTTTGAGCGGCATCAGCACCCCGGTTCCCAACCCGGCCACGCCACCGCCCAAAAGGGTGGCGTACATAACGTATCCGATGTAACCATACTCCTTCTGCAGCAGACAGAACGGGCAGTGATGGGTCGGCAGTTCGTAAAAGTAGAGACAGATGAACGACACCAGCGCGGCAGCCGATACCAGGAAAGTCAGGGTCGCCAGGACAGAAAACAGATTCCCCCCCCGCCCCTTGAGGTAGAAGAACATTCCGCTGACAAAGGTCAGCGCCATACTGGAAAAGAAGGCTATTTTCATCGGGATGTGCGGCAGAGCGGCTATTTCTCCGCTGAAGCTCCCGGATTCATGACTGAAAAGGCTGCCGCAGCAGGAGGTGATGATATCCGGCTTTATGCCGGCAAAATAGCCCAGCAGCAGGAAGCTCTCCAGCATCAGCAGCGGAATCAGGAGATTTAGCAGTTCATACTTGATCCTGATCAGCGGGTAGTCGTGCCCCTTGTTGTCGGCGTAATTTACAATCAGCCAGACCC
Organism: Geobacteraceae bacterium GWC2_55_20; assembly: GCA_001802125.1. GTDB lineage: Bacteria > Desulfobacterota > Desulfuromonadia > Geobacterales > Pseudopelobacteraceae > JACRCG01. The sequence goes on along the minus strand of MGZK01000154.1, from coordinate 23,448 downwards.
CTGCCAGCAGAAAATTCAGTACTTTGAGGGACAGCACCGGATAACCGAAGGAGTTGGCATTGAGAGAACCGGCCGCGCACATGGCGCCGGTGAACAGGGGATAGAGGCTGTCGGCGGTATAGATGTAAAGGAAAAGCGACATCAGCTGGAAAACCAGGATATTGCTCATCACGGTCGAGACCAGATAGGTCTTGCGTTCCAACTCCAGCTGCAATTCGCTGCCGCTACGGATATCCCACTTTGCCAGAATGCGCATGCCCTGGTAGCCGGCATGCACCCCCATGCCGGAAACCAGCAGGGCGGTCGCCAAAAGGGCCAGGGCTGCGGGATGCATGATCATGAGCGACTCCGGTTTTCTACAATGGAGCCATCCCGCATTTCAATCAGCATGTCGGTCAACGCGGCGTCAAACACGATCGGGTCGTGGCTGGCGATAATGATCGTCTTACCGGCGTTCTTCAGCTTTTCAACGATATCCATGAACTCGTAGGAGAGTTTTGAATCCAGGTGGGCGGTTGGTTCATCGGCAATTATGATGGAGGGATTGTTGATCAGCGCCCGCGCTATGGCAACCCGTTGCTGTTCGCCGCCAGAGAGCAGTTCCACCCGCTGTCCGGCGTGGCGGGTGATGCTGAACATCTCCAGCAGCTCCAATGCCCTGCACCGGATGCCGTTGCGGCTTTCGCCGGACGGATAAGCCGGCAGCATCACGTTTTCCAGCACGCTGATCCCCTTGATCAGGTTGAACTGCTGGAAGATGAAACCGAAAGTAACCCGTCTGATATCGTTGAGAAAGCTCTCCGGCAGGCTGGTGATCTCGACCAGTCCACCACTTTCCTGCTGATACTTCAAAGCCGCCTCGATCCCGCGCAGAAAGATCCTCCCTGAGGTTGGCCGGGCCATGCAACCGATCACGGTCAGAAGCGAGGTTTTTCCAGACCCGCTCGGTCCTTTCAGAACGGTAACCTTTTGCGGCTCAATCGTCAGGCTGACATTGTCCACCGCAGTGAACTGGTTGGGTTTCCCGCTGTTGAAGGTTTTGGTAACCGATGACAGTTCAATCACGTCAGGACCTCATCGCTGAATCAGGGTCGGTCGTGGCCGCCCGCCAGCAGGGAATCACCGTTGCGGCCGTGTAGGGCACAACCGTCAGGAAAAAAAGTACCGCCAGCTGATAGCCGTCCACATTCGGTGACAGGCGGAATTCGGGATATATCACGGACCATCCTTTCAGCGCTTGGGAAAAGAGCGGCGCAGACAGAAAGAAAACGTGTCCGTAAGCCAGAACAACTCCCAGCAAAAATGCAGTCAACGAAATAACCACCCCTTCCCAGAATTTGAGCAGCAGCACATCGGAAGTACTCCAACCGATCGACTTCAGGATACCGATCTCCTTGCGTTCTTCGGCCGACAGGCCTGTGGCTTTGTCCCAGGCAAAGATCACGAACGAAAGCAGCGCCGAGGCCAAGATGATCACGACCATTCCACCCCGCCAGTCGAATATGGCCTGGTAGGTGCGAAGGATCTCGCTTTTCAGGATCGGACGGGAGTCGGGAAATTGCTGGGCGATCTTGGATGCAACGGTGGCCAGTTCCTTGGGGTTGCCAACATCCACCGCCAGATCGGTGGCCAATCCGGCCGGAAACTTGAACAGTGTGCGAAAATCCTCGGATGTGATCACGATCAGGTCGGCCGCCATCAGGTCAGACTCACTCGGCAGGATACTCCTGATCTGCAGCATCAGCGGCGCCTTGTCATAGCTTATCAGCGGCAGCAGATCACCGGCAACCATGTTGCGCGATCTGGCAATGGCGTTGCCGATCACGGCGTTTTCCGGCGAGGAGGCCATATAATCGTCGGCCACGATGGTATAGTTGGCGCCGTTCAAACCGTCGTAGTAATAACCCCACAATCGGGGACGAACTCCGTTGACCCCCCTTATCGAAGCGATCGACTCGGCATACTGGGCGGGAACCAGATCCTGCCGTCCGGCCACCAGTCGCTGAACGACCATATCCGGGGCATCCCTGAGGAGAATGGCCGCCTCGCGCTTCAGCGCGGTTACGAAGAACACCAGCGAAGCCAGCATGAAGATCACCAGCAGATACATCGTCAACAGGGAAAAATTCTTCCCCTTCCGCCGCAGAAGCGATGAAAGTGTAAAATCCAGGATATTCAGGTGCCGTTCAAAATGAATATTCATGGGGTCTCGCGTGGTTGCATGGATGGCAGGATCATGGATCCGGAAGGAAAATGTTCCAGCGCCAGCGGATGTTCCTGAAATGGCGCATGGCGGTCCGCCTGCGAGAGATGACGGGTATAACGAGCCTCGCTGGAAAGACAGAGGTCGGTCAACTGCAGCCTTCGCAATGGCGCCGTCTGAGCTATCAATTCGGCGTCGGCCGTGCTTTGAGCAATGCGGGCATGCAGCAGTAGCAGGCAGAACAGCGTCAGGTTAACGGCGGTAAAAACCATAAATTGGATCGATCGGCGCATGGTTTTCTTCGTGATCAGTTCAGGGTTTTGATTAACTGAATGGTGATTTCGTTGAAACGGATAATACGTTTGCCCTTGTGGTCAATCTTGAACGCCATCGCGTCCTTCTGGGTTTTGAACGGTATCAGCTCGCTCCCCATCGGACCGTAAACATCGCTGCCAAGCACAAAAAAGGCGCCACGCGGATCGATCGCACCCAAAGAGTAATACTCTTTCACGGACAGGGACACAATGTCGGCCTGACGTCTGCCCTTCTCATATCGCGACGGGTCCAGATAGTATGCCAACAGATCCTTGGGACCGTCGAAGTAATGGGTGGTACCATCCTTGAAGCTGGCGGTGGCGGTCCAATCCGGGTATTTGGCGACAAACATGCCGCAAACCGGACATTTGGCGTTGGGGGGGGCGTTGTTCGCCCCCTTGCCTGCGGCATGCGCTCCCGTAACCGTCAGGGCGCATGCCAAAACCAATACCATGATGATTCGATACATGGGATACTAATCCTTTTCGGCCAGTGCCAGCGCCTCTTTGTAGGTTGCCAGCCTGCCACCGCTCTTCTTTATGAAAGCTTCAGCGGCGCTTTTCCTGGCAAAGGCCCATTTCGGAGTTTTGGTCATGACCCCTTTTTTGTCGCCACCGATCACCCAGAAGGCTTTTTCGGCATCGATCAGTTTTTTGCTGTCCAGGTCCGCAACCTCCAGTGACTTGACCGGCTTGCCCTTGTTGGCCTTCAGCTCAATCGCGGTACAGTGGATACTGCAGACTCCGACGGAGCTGCCGTCCGCATAGGTTACCAACATCCGGGAATGGGAAAATTTTTCACGGTCCATCCCGCAATGAACACAGGCGTTATGCTTTTTCACATCGGCATGCATGGATTCGGAGGCTGCAACGGCAGCGCCGTGCTGATGCCCTACCATGTGGCCCGGTTTATTCTCCGCCACGGCGGTGCCAATGTAAACGACACAGGATACAGCGACAAGAAGTAATAACCTTTTCATGCTTGTTCTCCTTTTAATATTCTAATTTGCCCTTGCAATATAACTTACAAAATAAAAAAAAACGATAAATATTCCACAGAGCGAATATATAAAATCATACATGAATAATTTTGACGGGTTACATATCCATTTTAAAGACCAGCGGCACGCTGACGCTGGTTCCCCCGGAACCGGCAATTTCCGGGGGTTTCGGAAACGGCGCCGAGATATGCACGGTTCTCAAGGCGGACTGATCAAGAAGGTTATAACCGGAACTTGTTACAATTCTGGCCAAGGCGACTGTCCCGTCATTTCGAATGGTAAATCGTACCGTGACGGTCCCCTCGATCCTCCCCCTGAGAGCCAGGGCCGGGTATTCCTTGTTCCGTTCCAGATGCGAACGGATCTGTGAAAAATAAGCTGAAGCTGCTGCCGCAGTGCGCCCCGAATCCTTCACCGGCGGCGCCTGCTCGACCGGCCGCACGGGTGCCGCCTCAGGCTTGCCTGCCACGGCCGGCATCGGCGTCGCCTGCCTGTGCAATTCAACCGGCCGCACGTCAGCAACGGCAGCTTGAACCGGCGGATGCGGCGCAACCTCCCTTGCCGGTTCCGGAGTAGCCACGGGTGGCGCCTGCCGGCTGACAATCGGCGCCTGCTGCGGTTGCGGGCGGGTCACGGGTGCCTTGATCCTGGCGACCGGCGCGGCCGGACTGCGAAGCGCCGGTTCCGGCGGTTTTGCCAAGGACGGAGGCGGAAGCGGCGGCATTTCTCGCAACTCGACCGATATCACCCGTGGCGCTGCCACCTGCCGCATGACCGCAAGCCCTCTGACAAACAAAACACCCAGCAGCAGATGCAACAGCAGCGAGAGCGGCACCGCCCTCCAGAAAAAGCGCTCCAAAGCGTCATTGTGTGACATAAGATGATTCATCACATCCCCCTTGCAGGGGGCCGCAGCCCCCCTCGGGAAAGATTTCAGAAACGGTAAGTGGCTGTCAGATAAAAGTTCCGTCCGTTTTCAGGCACCTTGACCCCGACCCCGGATGAGAACGGGTCACGCAGATAGGAAAGGTGGCTGACATAATACTGGTCAAACAGGTTGTTTACGCCGGCGTACAACGCCAAGGCGCGGTAATTGTAGCCGAACTTGATGTCGGTGGTGGCCCAGCCGGCGGTTCTGGCTTCATTCAGACCGCCATCGACCCGGTCCTGTTCCCTGGTCAGGTTTTCGGTCAGCTCGCCGAAATAGGTGCCGTTGTCGTAGCGGACCGCAATCAACCCGCGCAGCGGTGGAATCTCCGAGAGCGGACGATCGTCGGTCAGGTTTTCACCCTGGGTATAGGACAGCGCGCCTTTCAGATAAATATCCAGCGGCAATGATATCTGGCTGCCGAGTTCGCCGCCCCACATGCGGGCATGGATGTTCTGATAACTCTTGGATGTCGCCGAAGGAGTGTAGAAATTAACATAATCGGTCAGGTCGCTGTAAAAGAACGACGCGGAAACGTAATAGCGCTCAGCGCTGAATTTCATTCCCAGGTCGGCCTGGTGGTTGACGGTAGACTTCAGGTCCGGATTGCCTTTCCAGGTTACCGCCGGCGGCGCGGCCGGCACGATGATGTACAACTCCTCCGGATCGGGTGTGCGCGTACCGCGCCCGAAGCCGAGGAAAAGGTCCAGTCCCTTGACCGGGGTGTAGGTCAGTTGCAGATTGGCGCTGACATTCTGAAAGTCGGTGTTGGTCCCGGCCGTGACCAGCGGATTGCCGTTATCGGCCTTGACCCAGGTAAAGTCGCCGCGCAGCCCCCCCCTGAGACGAAGCGTCTCGGCCAGCGGGTATTCATACTCGCCGTACACTCCCAGGTTATCGGCATAGACATCCGGAATCATGTTCAGGGTGCTGTAGGGAACAGCGGCGGTGTACATGGCCCTCTGGTTGAGCGCGTTCCAGTTGCGGGTGTAATAATCCATACCGCCGCTGAACTCGCCGCCAGCCAGCTTGATGGTCGTGGCGGCCTTGCCGCCGATGACCTCGGTACGCGCATCGGTCTGCATCGAGTAGGGGCGCGTAACCATCATGCTCGCAGTGGAACTCATGCGCAGGCGGTCGTCCATCAGATGGCCGATCCGGTCCCAATATGCCTGCAGTTTAACTTCACGGATGGTGGATGAAATGTCCTTGACGTTGTAGTTCCAGTTCAGGCGGTTGGTTCGGTCATAGTCGGCATCCATCTTCAGATAGGGATACAGCACATGATCGGCGTCCTGGTAGCTGTAGGCCAGCTCGGTGCGTGAATTTGCGGTAGGCTTGTAACCGAACTTCAACCAGCCGGTGTTGATCTCGTAGGCGTGGGAATCGACGGCGTTACTGCGGTAGCGGTTGGGGCTGGCCGCCGGATAGACATCGGTGATGCGCTTGCCGTCGCCGGATTCCGGCACGCCGGAATACTTGTAGGCATACCCCAACAGCGCGTCGAAACTGTCACCGCCGTAGGAACCGATTGCGGAAGCGTTGACGGTGTCCCAGGAACCGTAAGTCAGGGACAGGTCGCCGCCCCACCCCTGGCGCGGCTTGCGGGTAGTCACATCGATCATACCGCCCATGCTGCCGGGGTTGCTCAGATCATAGGGCCCCTTGACCACTCGCACCTTGTCAACCTCGGCAAAATCCACATGGAATGAGGGAGGATCCATACGCGAAGGGCAGGCGCCATGAATGCGCATGCCGTCGATCAGTACGTTGATATTGTCCTTCTGAAAGCCGCGGATCACAGGATCGTTGGCGATGGCTCCCTTACGGACCGAGGAGACCCCCTCAATGCTTTTCATAGCTTCGCCCATATCCCTGGCGGGGCTTTCGCGAATCTCGCGCACGGAAAGGCTCTCTTCCTGCGCCGGTTCCTTGCTGCCCCTGACGGTAATTTCATCCAGCACAGTTTCGGCTAATGCCGGCAGGGTGCTGGAAACAATCAATGCAGTGCCGGCCAGCAGTGAAATAAAATGGTTCATCGAATCCTCCTTGTAAAAGCCTGGTAGCTCCGACTCACTCCGCCCTGGCACAAACGGAATGAGTCTGAAGTTGTTTTAGAAGTAAAATCTGTCAGACAGGCTCATCTGCCACCGGCTTGTGGACCGGTTGCATCGTTCGTCTGGCGTATGCGGAAAGAACCTGAAAATCCTCGAAGGTAAGCTGAGACAGAAGCTTGCCACCCTTGAAATCGCTCAATTCGTTATGCATACAGACCGACGAAGGACTCATTGCCCGGGACAGAACCTTGGCCAACATCTGTTGGTGCCTGGTTTCCATGGGTAATATACCCCTCTCCGGTATCATCACGATGTCACAAAGGACAACGTGCCTGAATCCTGTAAAAGTGTGACTCCCGGCCGGTCATGACCCGGACAGCCGACAGCGGTTCCGGCCCCGGACACCATAAGCGTGGACGGAGACGTCGCACATCCAGCGCGGGAATCTCGTATTTGTATGAGACTGGTTGGGATGCTTCAGGAAAAGAGGAGACGTCTGGGGGGTGGGTCGGGCGGTTCGCTATGACGGGAAATCATGCTTCCCGGGACTGGCTGCGGAATGCTGTTCTCCAGCTGGACAGGAATCTCACCAAAGAAATGATAGGGGATGTGCTGCACATTCTCCGCTCCCCACAGTGCGATATGCTTTCCGCTGCCGCAGGGAATGGTGCCGATACTGGTCGAATGGTTTTTGTCTTGAGTTGTGCCGTCGGGTGACGAAACGGCTCCATGCTCATCGTGATCGTCATGCGCAACGGTGGAAGGACAGTGCACGTCCGATATTGAAACAGCTCGTGCCGGTTTGGTTCCGCAACAACCGCCCGCTGACCCCGTAAAAGCGTTCTCGGCCGTTTTTTTCCTACTCTGCCAGCAGCAACAGGTATGCGCGGCGCTGCGCTCGGGAGAACAGCCATCGATCCTGCAGTCGCCGGAACACTCACCGCCATTGGCGTGGACGTTCAGATTCGGCTGCATCGCCAGCGGGGCCAGTGGACTGAAAACGATCAGCAGATAGACCACGGTCATGAGCAGCGAGGTTATGTAACGGTGCGATCTGTTCATGAGTTACCCGAAAAACAGCGGATACCGAGTCGCGTTTTTTGACTGTAAAAACAGTGCCCTGTAAAAAACCGGTACAGTAAACCGGGCTGACGGGGTTAATTCCGACGACAGCCAGACCTTAAGCGATATTAAAGCAAATATAATGCCTGAACCGCAATCGACGCAGAAAGAGGAAGAGAGCGCTCCCATTCCGGCCGTAAACTGCCAGCCTGGTGATCGTTGTCAGGCCCGGGTTTTTGAGTATTGAAATATGACCGTGCCATCATAGCCGCAGAGCAGCGGCAGCACCGAGATACCGGGCGCGTGCAGCGCAGCGGCCTGTAGCGAGTGGCCGGCGACAAGCCCCATCAGACCGGGGTCGAAAGCGCTGGTGATCGCGATTTCGCGGGCGGTGTTGGCATTGGTGATGATCGAGAGAATCCGCGGGGAAAGGCCCGCCTGCTCGGCCCATCCCCGCAGCTTTGCCAGGTCGAGTTCCGATGCGGCGGCATGGGTGTTGGGGTGACCGCAGGCGATCTTGAGCAATTTGGCGAACTGACAGGCGATGACCGGCTGCATGAAACCGCGTTGGGCGCAGGCCCGCAAGGCATGTGCCACGTGGTCGCCCATCATGATACAGGCCTCTTCCGGAAGAGATGAAAAATGCTGCTGGGCCGCAAGTTCACTGGTGCGGCCGGTGGAGAGCACGACGTTCTCACAACCGCAGGCCCTGGCCACGTCCAGCGCGGCATCGATGGTATCGGTCCAGGCCTTGGCCGAGATCGGGCGTACGATGCCAGTGGTACCCAGGATCGAAAGTCCGCCGATGATGCCCAGGCGGGCGTTGAGGGTCTTCAGGGCGCGTTGCTCACCGTCGGGAATCGAAATAACGATGCTTAAGGTTGAATGCTGAAGGTTGAATGCTGACAGAACACTTCTGACCGATTGTTGAATCATCCGGCGCGGCACCGGATTGATGGCCCATTCGCCGGGCGGAACAGCCAACCCCGGCTTGGTAACCCTGCCGATACCGGCTCCGCCAAAGATTGTGATTTCGCTCCCCCCTTTAACAAAGGGGGGTTGGGGGGGATTTGATGTTACCTCCGCATGAACCTCGGCCCCGTTGGTCACATCGGGATCGTCGCCGGCATCCTTGGTCACAAAGCAGGATGCGGTGTTTCCGGTGAAGAGCTGGCCATGCAGCGCAAAAGTGGCGGATTCACCACCCGGCATTTCAATTGTGACCTCGCTGACCGGTTCCTGCCTGGCCAGCATCAGCGCAGCGCCCCTGGCGGCGGCGGCAGCGCAGGCGCCGGTGGTGTAGCCTGTCCTGAGCGGAGTCGAAGGACCGGAGCGCAACTCTTTTTTCATTATTCCCCTGCCGCCAGGATCGCCAGCGCGTTGACCACGGCGGCAGCCACGTTGGAGCCCCCCTTGCGGCCGATGTTGGTGATGAAGGGGACTTCGTGGCCGCCGGCCGCCAGAGCGTTCTTGCTCTCCTCGGCGCCGACGAAGCCGACCGGCAGGCCGATGATCAGGGCCGGTTCGGCCTGCCCCGCCCGCATCAGGCGCAACAGTTCGAACAGCGCCGTGGGGGCGTTGCCGATCACGAATATGCGGTTGGCCGGATCGGCCACCGCCTTGCGCATCGCTGCGATCGAGCGGGTGATGCCCAGCATACCGGCCAGTTCGGCCACATCCGGGTCGGACACATGACAGGCCACGCTGCAACCGAAAGGCGCCAGGCGGGCCCTGGCGATGCCGGAAAGGGCCATATTGGTGTCGGTCACGATGCCGACGCCGCCTTTCAGCGCGGCAAGCGCCTGCTCGATCACTCCGTCCGAGAGCACCATCGAACGGGCATACTCGAAATCGGCGCTGGTGTGGATGGCGCGGCGCACGACCTGCCATTCCGCCTGGGGCCAGCCATGCTCACCGGCCTCGCTGTCGATGATCCGGAACGATTCCGCCTCGATTTCCTCGGGTTTCATGCCCAGTGAATCCATCAGCGCCACCCCAGCCTGTCCAGAGCTTCTCCGATCCGCTCGCTCTCGATTTCGGCCAGCTTGCGATGCGCTCCCAGGTGGCTGCCCATCTCCATGATCAGTGCGGGATGGCGTTTTTTGGCCTCCTCAATCTCCTCGGGCAGATCATGCTGCACATGGGCTCCCATGAAAAGGAAGTAGGGCATCAGCAGGACTCGCTGGGCTCCCCGGGCAACGCAGGCATCGATACCGGACTGGATATCGGGCTGGTGCAGTTCGCGGAACGAGACCTCGACAATTTCGAAGCCGGTCATTTCCCTAACCATCGCCGCCACTTCTCGGGCAGCATCGTTGGCCTCGGCAATACGGCTGCCGTGGGCCATCATCAGGATTGCGGTTTTCATCTGAATACTCCTTGAAGATCCGAATGTTTTGACGACACCGGCATCCCGGTCAGAACCGTGGATGGCCGGTGCCTTTCAACCGATTCAACTGCGAAACCAGGGCAAAGCTTTTGTCGTTCACGACGAATTCCTCATCCCGTATGAATGTTTCCACATAGTTGGTACCTTTGAACTGTGCGAAGGCGAAGTGTCCCAGGATATTGGTTGTGTCCTGCTGCAGGCATTGTCCGTCGTACTCCAGCTCGATCCAGGCATGGTCAAATCCGCCTGTGGGCAAGTCGGCCTCTCCGATTACTATCCTTACATCAGAAGCCGGCTTTCCGAGTGCGCGGTAGAGACTGCAGAGCACAATAGCCTTTCCCAAACAGCTGGCGCGCCCCTCATCGATGATGTCGCCGGCCGGCAGGGCCGGGATGGAAGGATCGTCCGCAATGCGGTCCCGCACGTAGAGATGGGCATTTTCGTAACTCTTGAGCGAAGCCGCCAGGGTGCGGATGCGTTTGTCTCTGGGGGTGATCAGCGCCGAGAGTTCACGGGGGTTGTTGACGATCATGTCGTGAAATGAACCATGCACATGCCAGCTGCGCTTGCCGCTGACATAGCCGCCGCCGAATGCCAGCGCCAGCGCCGCGGCAACAACTGCCAGCCACCTGTAATCCAGTCGCTGCAAAAACTTTTGCGGTCTATTCATCCGGCTCCATTCGTTTCAGCGTACCTAGTGTAATTTTCATCCCGGAAGAGGCCGGGTCCAGCCCGCGCAGCAGTTCCCAGACACCGTTCAAAGGCTCTTCGATCCTGCCCTCGCCCAAACGTTCCAGAAGACCGGCGACAATACGCCAGGAGGGGAGCAGCTCCCCGCCGGGCGCGTCATGACGATGCACCCGCGGCGGATGCAGTTCCGCGGTCAGCCCCCTGATCGGCGCTCCCGGCTGCATCACCCGGCTGAAGCGCTGGGCGCGCCCCTCGTGGTTGACATAGGTGCCGTCCATCTCGACCCAACTGGTGGCCGGCAGAAAGACCTCGGTCCGCCCCGCACCAGGATTCGGCAACCAGTCGGCAACCGCCAGCAGCCGGATCTCCAGGGGCAAATCGTCCGGCAGATCGGCTTCCAGGGCGATGATCCCCCTGATCCCGCCGCCGGCCAGCGCTTCAGACAGCGAGACCGCACCTTGCTCGCCAGCCAGCAGCGCACAACCGAAGGCATTGGGCCCGTCCAGGATGAAAACCACCCCGGCGCCGTTTCCGGCGGCAAGGCGGATCGATTCCAGCCCCTTGTGCCTGGTGCCGCAGATCACGACCGGGCGTTTGGCATCGGCCAGGGGGACATCCGCCAGGGACAAGACCGCTTCGGCCTTGAACAGCTCCGGGCAGGAAGCGTCCGGCCGGCACTCGCCGCCAACGATGAAGATCCGCGCGCCGTTGCGCCAGGCCTGCCGCACCGCCAGCGCCATCATCGGCGCCTGCTCCAACAGGTCGCATTCCATCACCGCCACCAGGTCGGCGCGACGCACATCCTCCTGCGAGGCGGAGTTGTCGTCATTCAGCAGCGAGACCGCCTCAAGCGTCCGTTCGGCGTGGACCAGGTCGCCGAAATAGCAGAGCGCTCCCGCACCCAAAAGGTCACGCAGCCGGGCGGCCAGCAGGTTGCCCTCCAGCGACATGCGCGGCGAACCGATGATCGCCAGCGCGCCGGAACCGTGCAGCGCAATAAACTCGTTCAGCCGCTCCAGCGCGGCGTCCAGCGCCGCATCCATGGCAACCGCCCTGCCATCCACCAGCGCCTGTCGCGGCCGCTCCGGGGCATTGACGGCGGCATTGGAAAAACGCCCCCGGTCGCAGATGAACCAGCCGTTGACATCGTCGTTACGGCGCGCCGTCACCTTGAGCAGCTCCCGGTAGCGCGCCATTGGAACCGTGTTGCACCCCAGCGAGCAGTGCGGACATACCGAGGGGGCCATGTCATAGTCCCAGTAGCGGGCCCGGAAACGGGCGGTCTTGTCGGTGAAGACCCCGGTCGGACAGATATCGACCAGGTTGCCGGAAAAGGGCGACTCCAGCCGGCCGTCCCGCTGCCGGCCGAAATAGACCGCGCCGGAACGTCCCATCACGCCGAAATCGCTGCCGCCGGCATATTCCTGGTAGAAGCGAGCGCAACGGTAGCACTGGATGCAGCGGTTCATTTCGTGTTCGATCAGCGGCCCCAGCTGCTGGTTGACATGGGTGCGTTTCTTTCCGTCATAGCGGCGGATGCCGTGGCCACCGGCAATCGTGTAATCCTGCAGCTGGCATTCGCCCCCCTCGTCGCAAACCGGGCAGTCATGGGGGTGGTTGATCATCAGCCATTCGATCACAGCCCGGCGCATGGCCAGCGCTTCTTCGTCGCTGGTCGAAACCACCATGCCGTCCTGGGCCGGCAGCATGCAGGACATCTGCAGCCCCTTGACCGGCCCGTCCAGCAGCTTCACCGCGCAGACTCGGCAGGCGCCGGCCCTCCCCAGCGCCGGGTGCCAGCAGAAGTGAGGGATGACGATACCGATGCTGCGGGCCGCCTCCAGCACATTGGTGCCGTCCGGCACTTCCAGCTCGATGTTGTCGATGATCAATTTAGGCATAAATTGTGTTCCGCAATACAAGTCCCCCTTTTTGAAAGGGGGATTTAGTAAGTTAGAAGTAATTTTCTGCTATTTTCAGGCAGAAAATTACTTCGTTAACGCACTTATCCTGTTTATCAGGGCAAGGGGGATTTGCTTTACTCGATCCGCTCCGGCACGGAACGCCCCTCGAGCCAGTCGGTGATGACCTGCACCACCTTGTCCTCGATCCCGAAGAAACCATGGGCGCTCAGGTTGTCGCAGGGAGCCGAGCGGGGATAGGCGCCGCCGTTGACCTCGGTGAAATCCACCGAAGTGTGGCCGCGCAAACTGTCACGGGTTTTCTCGGCCTCCTGGAAAGGACTGACGCGGCAGAGGTCATCCCGGTGATGAATCATCAGCACCGGCAGGTTCAGCTTTTCCAGCGGCAGCCAGCGCAGGAAATTTTCGTACTCAAGCGACGAGGTCAGGATGATCCCCTTGAGGTGGCTGTCTTTCAAGCGTGTGCCGAGCGAGGCGGCCGAGAGCGTGCCCCGGCTGTTCCCGACCAGGAAGATGCGTTGATACCCCTGCTGTTCCAGATAACCGGCCAGAGTTGCAATATCCTGGGCATGTTCGGCGGACTCGCGAAAACCGGTGCTCATGCCGGTGGGATGATCGGAAGGGGGATTGACCGTGACCACGGCGACTCCGTCGCGAATGAAGCTGTCGGCGCTGCGCACCAGGAAACTCCAGCCGCTCACAACCCCTCCTTCGCCCAACTTGAAGGGGCCGGCACCGTTGCCACCCGGGAAGAAGATCAGCGCATCACGCTGCGGCGACCGTTCCGGCGTCATCACCAGAAAATCCAGGGTCACGCCGGGTCGGGTCAGGATGCTGCGCACTTCGGTCAGCGCGAACGATCTGCCGGCCAGCATCAGGACAAGCACTATTGCGAGAAGTATTCGTGACATCAGCGGGAGGAAGCTCCTTCAAACGGACAGCGCCGGGCGGTGACATGCTCCATAAGTTCAGCCTCGAAATGTTTCAGCAGTCCGTCCACCGGCCCCATCGCACCCGGCGCCAGCGCGCAGAAGGCATAATTTAGCAGGCGGACATGCTCGCGCAACAGTTCGATGTCGCCGACCTGCCCCTGTCCGGCCTCGATCCGCTCCAGGATATGGCGCACATAGGGGAGCCCTTCACGGCAGGGGGTACACCAGCCGCATGATTCACGGGCAAAGAAGCGGATCAGGTTGAGCGTGGCCGCCACCATGCATGTATCCTGGTCAAAGACCACGATTCCGCCGGTGCCCAGTCGTGAGCCCGCTTTGGCCACCGGATCGAAATCCATCGGCACATCCCAATGCTCTCTTGTAAAATAGGGGGTGGAGGCGCCGCCTGGGATGCAGGCCTTGAAACGGCTGCCGGCGCGCATGCCGCCGCAGGGGCCTTCGATGATCTCCCCCAGCGTCATGCCCAGCGGCAACTCGAAACAGCTGGTATTGGCCACATGGCCGCTGATGCAGAACAGTTTGCTGCCGGCTGCTTCGGAGGTGGCCGCCAGCGCCTTCCACCAGGCCGGACCGCGCCCGATGATGGCCGGAACGTTGGCCAGCGTTTCCACGTTGTTGACCACGGTCGGCTGGCCCCACAACCCCTTGATGGCCGGAAAGGGTGGCTTGGCGCGCGGGTTGGCGCGAATCCCCTCCAGCGCATTGATCAGCGCGGTCTCCTCGCCGCAGATGTAACGCCCGGCGGACTGGTGCAGATCCAGATCGAGGCTGAAGCCGCTCCCCAGGATATTTTCCCCCAGAAAACCGGCCCGGTGGGCGGCGGCCACGGCCTGGCGCAGACTGTCGGCGGCCAGTTCATAGCCGCGGCGGATGAAGATGAAGGCATGCCCGACACCCAGCGCATAACAGGCCAGCGCCATCCCCTCCACCAGCAGGTGCGGGTTGCTCTCCAGCAGCACCCGGTCCTTGTAGGTACCTGGTTCCATTTCGTCGCAGTTGCAGATCAGGTAGCGCGGTCCCGGCAGGTTGCGGGGCACGAACGACCACTTTTTGCCGGTGGGGAAGCCGGCGCCGCCCCGGCCGCGCATTCCGGAATCGATCACCGTTTGCTGCACCTGGTCGGGCGTCATGTCGCGCAGCGCCTTTACCAGGGCGTCGAATCCGCCCTCGGCGCGATATTCGTCGAAGGTGGTCATCCGGCCGGGCCGGTTATGTTTCAAGAGTACCTGTTCCATGGCAAGTGTCCGGGAGCATACCATTGCACGGGCTCCCAGACAAGTCATTCCAGTTTCAGATCCAAGATGGAATTGGAATCAGTGCCGGCCGGTTGTTTTTTTGCTTTCTGCCTCCCCTCCCTAGACGGGAGGGGATTGAGGGGTGGGTGAAGCTGCAATGGAATTCCTTCGTGGCAATTCCCCCCACCCCCTAACCCCCTCCCGCAAGGGTAGGGGGGATAATTAAGACCACAGCAAGAACCTAACCCGAAGAAGCTGAACTGGAATCACTTATCGCCCCCTGACTTCCATCCTCCAGGCCTCGCTCTCCCCCCGCAATTCCGGCTGGTACATCGGCCAGGCCGCGGCCGGCAGCGCCAGCATGCGCCCCTCCAGCTCAGGATAGATCACATGGCGGAATTCGTACCGCCCGGCCGGCAGGCTGGTGATGAAGAAGGCCAGTTTCTCGTCGCGCCGCTCACGGTTGGAATACCACCCCTGGTAGGAGGCTTCATCGCTGAAACGCGGGTCGCGGTCGGTCTCGCGCGATTCGAACCCGGCCGGCAGGCGGTCCTCGATGATCACGTATTCCAGTTGGCGCAGGTTCTCCACGGTCAGGCGCACATCCACGTCATCGCCGGGCCTGAGCGCTTCGCCCGGCTTGAGCCGGGTGTATTCACGCCGCCAGCTGCTGCCGCTCCCGGTGGTGGTGATCCTGTACATGGTCCGTTCCAGCTTCAGGCCGGCGGAGGAGCCGGCCGCTTCCGGCGCGACCTGGTATTCCAGAGCGGCCGCCAGGTAAGCCGCTCCGGGGCCGTCCTTGGACATGGTCAGCCGGTTCAGGCCCTGTTTCAGTTTATCCGCCGGTACGATGATGCGGGGAGCGCCCGAGACCAGCCGGCCGTTTTCCACCCGCCAGCTGGCCAGTTCGCTGCCGTCGAGAGTAGCCCTGGCGCTATAGCTGGCCGAAGCTTCGCCGCTGGCGGCCACATAGTCGGCCAGCGCCGTCACCGCGGCGGCCGAGGCGGTGGTGGTGCGCCACCACCCCCCCTGCTGGCGGCGGGCCAGGAAAGCTGCCAGCCGCGCCGCCAGCGGATCGGCCGGGTCGTGCCGGACCAGCAGCGACAGCATCGCGGCGCTGCTCTCCACCGCCGATGAACCCCAGCGCCAGCCGTACCACCAGGACTCGGCCCCGGCGCCCTTCAGATAGGCGGCCTGCCCCTCGTATTGCAGCTCCTTTTTCAGCTGTTCGATCAGCGGCTCAAGCTCCTGCTTGCGGTCGCCGAAAGCCAGCGCCTCGCCATAGGCCAGGCGTTCCGAAAGCGGCAGCGACTTCCAGGCAGCAACGACCCTCTTTTCCTGGGCCTCGCTGCGCATGCCGTTGACCGCCAGGGCCCGGCTGGCGCGGGGCAGGTCGTCGGTCAGCGCACCCGGCATCTGCTGCTCCAGCGCCGCCAGACCGCGCTTTAGCAGGTTATCGGGAACGGCCAGGCCGGCCCGCTTCGCCAGTCCCAGTCCGTAGACGGCATGGGCGGTCATGGTCAGGCTGCTGCTATCGTTCTTCCACCAGCCCCAGCCGCCATCCTCGTGCTGCATCTCCTCCAGCCGCCTGATCCCCTCGGCCATCACCAGCGGCAGTTTGGCCGCGACAGCCGGATCGGGCTGCCAGCCGGACCTGTCCAGCAGTGCCCGGGCATGCACGGCCGGGATGAAGCGCGACAGGGTCTGTTCGACGCAGCCGTAGGGGAACTCCACCAGCCGGTCGATGGCGCTGTTCAGGCTGGCGGCGATGGTCGGGGCAAAGCCCAGATTCAGCCGGGCCGTACCGGCCAGGGCCTCCGGCGGCAGCAGCAGCTCTGTAGCGGACTCCTGCTCCCTCAGGGCAATGCCGCCGGACACCTCGCGCGCAATGGAGCGCGGCAGCACCGGCAGGGTCAGCTCCATCGCATCGCCCCTGGTGTCGCCTTTGGCGGACAATCGCAGGATGGCCTTGCCGGCCGCATCGGCCCGCACCCCGATTTCGGCCCGCAATTCGCCGCGCGCGGCGATGCTGCCGCTGAAAGCCGGATCACCCAGCAGGGTCAGCCCGCCGGCCTCGAAACGGCCATGGACAGACTGCTGACTGTCGCTCATGCTGGTGATCACCCCCGGCAGTCGCAGCTCGTCCCCCACGGTCAGGAAGCGGGGCGGAGCCAGACGGGCCATCAGTTCCAGCCTGGCGATGAATTTTTCCCGGCCGCTGCCGAACTGCCCGGCCGGGGTGTGCCCCACGGCGGTGGCCCGCCAGCTGGTCAGGTTGTCCGGCAGCGTGAACTCGGCCGTGGCGCTGCCGTCGGCTTTCGTTTCCAGCAGCGGGAACCAGGCGGCGGTGTCCTTGAAGATCTTGCGGATCTTGAGCCCCTTCAGGCCGTCATCCGCCGCAGCGGCAACGACCGACTCCTTGGCCGCGCCCCCCAGGTAGACCCGCGGGAAGGAGTGCAGCGTGGTCACCAGGTGCTCGCGATTGCCGCGAAAGAACTGCCAGATATCGTCGGCCCGTTCCCGGGCAATGGCAAAGATGGCCTCGTCCACCACCGCCAGCGAAAGCTCGGCCGGCAGCGGCTTGCCGGAGCTGGCGGAAGACACGGTCAGCCTGACCGGGTCACCCGGCCCGTAAACCGGCCTGTCGGTGGTGACCTTGAGATCCAGCCTGTCCGGCTGGTGATCGACCTTAAGCGGCAGGGTGCGGCTGTGGAAGCGGCCGCCGGCCACCGTCAGCGCCGAGACATGCATATAGGGGGCCTGGGCCTCGCTGACCGGAATCGCGACCACCTCCACCAGCCCCTTGAGCGGCACCACCCTCCGTTCGGAAATGTCGCGCCCCTCCAGGGTCAGCAGCAGGCTGCCGCCAATGGCCGGGGCACGCAGGATCAGGCGGGCGGTCTGGCCCGGCTTGTAGCTCTTGCGGTCGAACTCGGCCTCCAGCTGGCGATAGGAACCCTCCCAGGAGAAGCCCTCCTTCCAGACCCAGACCGACGCGGTCGCGACGGATTTGCGCCCGGCCTCGTCGGCCGCCTCGGCCCTGACCTGCCAGTAGCCGGGTTCGGGAAAAGCAAAAACGGTACGGGCGCTGCCGTCGGCCGCGGTGCGCAGGATGCTGCTGTCCGCCTCCCGCCAGCTGTGGGAGCGGGATTTTTTATCGTAGACCTGTCGGCCGAAAGAGAGCCGTACCGGCAGCGTCCGGGGCGCGCCTTCCCAGCTGGCGGCCCTGATGTTGACCTGCTGCGGCTCGCCCGGCCGGACCAGGTAATTGCCGGTCCCGACCTTGAGCGACACCAGCGACGGCACCACGGTCACGCTGCCCGAGGCCGAGACTTGGCGGGACGAGGCGTCGCTGACATCGGCCTCCAGGGTATAGCTGTAGGGCATGTCATGGCTCCTGGCCGTCAGCGGTATCAGCACTTCGCCGTTCCCGTCCAGCCTGACCTCCCCCTCGCCGATGAAATCGGCGTAACCGCCGCCGAAGCGGTCCTCTTCGTCATGGCCATCACTATCTTCATCGCCGCCCAGGCTCCACTCCGGCCTGGAGTAGACGCGCCAGACCAGCTTGCCCCCGGCCACCGGCGCGCCGAAGTAGTAGCGGGCCGTCACGCTGACCCGGCCGCTGTCGCCGGCCACCAGGAATTTGCGGTCGGCCGACACCTTGACCTCGAACTCCGGCTTGCGGTACTCCAGCACCTTGAAAGAGCCCTGCCAGTTCTGGCCGTTGCCGGCGGCGCTGATGACATAATCACCCAGCGCCGGAACGGCCGGCAGCAGGCACTCGCCACTGAAGGAGCCGTTGGCCGAAAGGAACGCTTCAGACTCGCAGACCGCTTTGTCATTGTCGTCCTTCACGGTAACCTGCAGTTTGTCCGGCGCGGGGAGCCGGTACCCCTCCCCCTCCCTCTGGCGCAGCACCCCCTTGTAGAAAACGGTCTGGCCCGGCCGGTAGGCGGGACGGTCGGTGTAGACATAGCCCTTGATCGCGGCGCCCTTTTCCCCCGGATTTTGGCCGGGCAGTTCCAGGAAGGCCAGGCTGTCGCCGCTGCGCCCGGTCAGGCGTGTCGCAGCGTCGGCGCCTTTCCAGAGGGCCAGCCCCTCCCGGTCGCTGACGGCGCTGCCGCTGGCGGGCAGCGAGCCGATCTCGACACCCGCCAGCGGCGCTCCGCTCAGCAGATCGGTGGCAAACAGCAGGGTGCCGCCGGGCGAAGTCTTGGCCACCAGCCCCAGCCGGGTCACCAGGAATCCGAAACGGGCCGTGGCGCCGCCCCCCTTCAGCTCCAGCAGATAACCGCCCGGCGGCAGTCCGGGCAGCGGGATGCGGCCGAAACGTCCGTAACTGTCGCGGCGCGCCTTGAATGCGACCGGAATCCCGGCAACCCGCTGCAGCGCGGCAACCGCAATCGAATCCGGCTGGCGCGGGTCGGCCGAACCATCCAGCAGCGCGGCCGCCGGTACGCGGAACAGCAGCGCCTCCCCCTTTTCGACCCGCAGGCTGTTGGCGCGCAGCGTGACCGGCTTGTCCGGCAGGAAAACCTCGCTGTACTCCTCGATGCTCAGCGTGGGCGGTTTCAACTCCGCCACCAGCGTTATCAGGCTGTTGCGCCCTTCGCTGATTTCCAGCTCCTGGCGGGTCTCCTTCAGGCGTTCATCAGACACGGAAACGGAGTAGCGTCCCGGCGGCAGGTCGGAAAACAGCGCCATACCGCGTTTGTCGGCCTTGAGCGAGCGGTAGATCGAGCTGCCGCTCAGGTTGAAGCGGATACTGTCAATCTTCCGGGGCTTGCCGTTTTCCACTACGGTGACAAGCGCCTTGAGCGCGGCGGCGCGGCGCAGCACCAGGTCGCCCGCATCCTTTTTTTCACCGGGAGCGAGATAGTAATAGTCGCTCTTCTCCAGCACCCAGCCCGGCCGGGCCAGGGACGGCTCATAGCCATGGGGGTCCAGCCCGTCGAAACTGAAGCGGCCGTCGGACCCGCTGACTACCCGGTTGAAGCGGTCCGCGGCAATAGTAACCCCGGCCACCGGCGCGCCGGCGCCGTCAACGATCCGCCCTGACAACCGGGCCGGTTTGCGCAGGTAGACCGTGTTCAGTTCGACCGGTTTGTCCTTCACCGAAGTGCCGTTCTGCAGGGTTCCGAAACCGTCGGCGCCGGCAAACCAGGCATAGGCACCGGGCGGGAGGCTGACCCGGAATCGTCCCTCGCCGTCCGCAACGCTCCTGGCGGCCGCCGTGGCGGACAGTCCCCTGTCGCCACGGCTGAAGAAGGAGATCGCGGCCCCGCCCACCGGTTTGTTTGTCTCGGCCGACATGACCGCGCCCCGAACTTCCAGCAGTTTTGAGGCAGCCGAGGCGGTGATCGGAACCCAAAGTGTCAGGAGAATCAGCAGGAGTGGGAACAGGCTGCGAAACGGTTTCATGGGGACTCCTTTCAACAGGCAGAAGCGTCAATAACTGATCATACACCACAGTGAGACATCGCTTGAAAAGCGATGCCGGGTTCTGGCGTAGTCGTTGGCTCCAGGAACTTGATAGATCATTTGTCGAATCAGGGAACAGCATGGTTCAACAGCGACAACCGTGAACGCCCCCTAAACCATCGCCGTCACCTGGTCGAAATCGCCTCCGCCCTGAAGCGGTAGACCGCCACCGCCGCCGGGTCGCGCTCACCCAGGCGGCGCAGCGCCTCGCGGAAGGCCCAGCTGGCGGTGCGGGCCTCGCCCGGCACAAAGGCCACCCCGCCGCTCGCGCCCTCCACGAGCATCCCCTCGCGGGACGGGTCGATGCTGCGGTAGTCCAAAACCCGCTCCGGTTGGCCCAGCGGAAAGGTGATCTGCAGGCCGGCCCGCGCCGCGGTGTCAGGGGTCGCCCTGCGGGCGCGGCCGTCGTTTTTCAGCGCCAGCCGGACGTTCTCATCGATCTCTTCGGCCAGCGTGGCCCGGCGGGGCGTGAATCCGCCGAAGCAGGCGAAGACTCGCCTGCCATTGAAAAAGGTCACGAAACAGGCCCGCTGCTGCCGGGTGGCGAATTCCGGCGCTGTCGGTGCGGGGGCTCCCGACAAGCGGGCAGTCAGGCAGCTGCGGGCGTAACCCAGTAGCGCCTGTTTTTCGGTTTTGCTGTATCCGGGCTCGGCCCGGGCTGCATCCGGAATGAGGAACATGACCGCAATCAGTAAAACGGCAAGCAGGCCTTTGGCGAGCAAAAACAACCATCCCGAACGCTTCATTCCCCACCCCCGGCGATGATCCGGCTCGGCGCGGGATAGACATCCTCCGACAACAGTTCCTTGCGTTCGACACCATCCTTCCTGATCAAGCGCCAGGTGGCGGTGGAAAAACCGCGCCCGCCTTTCTGCCCCTGAAGCGCTTTTCCGGCCACGGCCAGCGGCTCCAGCAACACCTGTTCGGTATTGATCTCGACGCTGAAATCCTTCTCCAGCGGCGAGCGCAGCGACACGGTCAGGCGCTTGTCGTCGCTGCTGATCCTGATCTGGAGCGGATGCGGGAAAGGGTTTCGCAGTTTGAGGTCCTTGCGCCAGGAGGCGATGGTGGCGTCGCGGCCGGGGGGCACATGCAGCACGGTGCGTGAGTGGGGATGGCGTTCGACCACCTCCAGCCCCCCCAGCAGTCCGGCGTTGTAGATGGTGGAGGCCAGCTGGCAGATGCCGCCGCCGGGGGTCTCCCGCATCAATCCGTCCGAGGTCAGAAAGGGCGCGCTATCGTAACCCTTGCCGCGGCTGCGGCCGCCGACCAGTTCGTTGAAGCTGAAGATGCCGCCCGGAGGAATGATGGAACCGTCGATATAGCGGCCGGCCAGGGCGGCGTTGTGGCGCTGCTCCGGGCTGCGACCGGCAAACGAGGTGGAAAAACCGCTCCAGATCAGGGGAAAGGGGTTGTCTGCGTCTGCGGCAGTGGCGTGAATCGCCAGGGCCAGCGGGAGCAGCATGATGAGCAGGATCAGCCGCCGCATGCAAACGGTTCAGCAGGGGGTATTGCGAAGTTCGGTCAGCAGGGCCGGGGCGATTGCGGGCGAGACCGGGCCGAACTGACGCTCGCCGACCATCACCGCCGGGGCGTTGCCGCAGTTGCCCAGGCAGCAGCAGGGGAGCAAGGTGAAGACGCCGTCGGCGGTTGTGCCGCCGGCCGCAATCCCCAAAAGCTTTTCGAACTGTTGCAGCAGGCTTTCGCCCCCCATGCTCCAGCAGGAGATCGAATCGCAGACGTGGATCACATGCCGCCCCACCGGCCGGCGGTAGATCATCTCGTAGAAGGTGGCCAGCTCCTCGACCTGCAGCGGCGTCAGCTCCAGCAGTTCGGCCGCTTCCACGACCGCCTCGTCGCTCAGCCAGCCGTAGTGGCGCTGTAGCTCTTTCATCACGTCCACTGCGGCTTCGCGACTGGTGACGGCCCGGGCTACGCGTTGTTGCAGTTCCTGTTTCAGGGAAAGGGGGATCATGGAGCGGTATTATAGTTGCTTTGGGCGGCGTGGCAAGCGGAAATCACGGCAGAAATCGGGCAAAACTGGTTTTCGGTAATAGTTACTAATTTCAATGTTCAAGCAATCATTCTTTTATCCCGACCAGCATTCCCTTGATTGTTTCCAATATGAGCTTTTGCTCTTTACTGTTGAGACTTTTAATCTCAACTACAGTCTTTATCAGTTCGTCCCGTTCAACCTTGCCTGAATTGAAATCAAATAGCTGGGCCGCTGGCACGTGCAGAGAGGCGCTTATTCGTTTAATGACACAAACAGTAACATTATATTTTCCGATCTCAATGTTGCTGACATAGGTTGGAGAAATGCCGGCTAATTCTGCTAGCTTCTCCTGTGTCAACCCCATCGCTTTACGAAAATCCCGAACCCTATTTCCGAGCAATTGCAGATATTCTTTATCCTCTATCCCCATGATTTCCATGGTCAGAGAATATTCTAAAAAGCCATTATAATTAATAAAGTATACTTACATAATATCTGCAGATATTTACAAAGCATACTACAAATACATCTTGTCAATTGGAGATATTTGGCATACCTTGCCGCTGATTTGAAAGTTTTTCGGACAGTCATTTTCGGGTCATTCAACATTTCCCTTCGTAATGCCCTCCGACAATGTGCTCATAATCTGCAGTACCAAGCCTTGGATTTGTCCCAGTACCCGTTGTTGCTACTGTAATTGAAGGATGTTTTATGACAGGGCAACAGTATTCCAAACATAAGGAGCTTAGTGACCATGCCTAGCCGACTAAAACAGTCTGCCGCAAAGTTGTTGATCCGCGTTGTTATCATCGCCATCGCTTTCTTAAGCATGCATACACCGGCACAGGCATCGCACGACAGTTGCACACCATCAACGACGTCACAATGCGTTGACGCCAGCGATACGGATGCCAAGGGCGCCAGTTGTGATATTTATAATTGTTACTGTGGTCCATTTTTTATAGTCGAGGGAAACTCCAGCACCCATAGATGTCGTCAACCGGCATGGTTTCCTCCAGAGAGTCTTTGCCCAAACCTGCTGTATGACGAAACCATTGTGACATGCCCTTGTTATGTCGATTTTACCGGAGATGGCTTGCAAGCCAGGGTCAGTGGTACTACAGGATATCAAGCCGGCAGCGTCGCACAGACATTCTATCCGTCGGCAGGCGGTTTTATTGAGATCAAAGGATCTGTTGAGACATTTTCTAATGGTA
>MGZK01000153.1 GCA_001802125.1 Geobacteraceae bacterium GWC2_55_20 | reverse complement strand
TTTTTTCAAGCGCGGCGACCACGTCCTTGAGAGCGGCCGGCTGGGACGCCGCCTGCACCGGCAATACCGAGGACATCAAAAACAGGAGTGCTGCCAGAAGCATGTGCATTACGAGACCTTTCATCAGCGCGGCTGATTCAGTTCAGAGGGTTTTACGACCTGGACTCCCGGCGGGATCAGGAATGAAAATGAACTCTGCTGAAAACGGTTATTGATCCTGATATTGGTAAACTCCATCGTGGTGCGGTTGCCTTCCTGGTCCTCCACCGTTGTCGAAAGCAGCGGGAACGGGTCCGACGCTCCACCTATGGGGGGCAAAGGTCCGAACTGTTCCGCCGGCCCGAAATTCGGACGGGATGGTGGCCGCGCCGGAATGCCGGCCGGAGTGCTGGTCTGAGGCTTTTTCTGGGTTACAAACGAGATGGCGCTGTCCCGGCTGACCACCAGCAGGATGCGGCGGGTGTTGAGCATCGAGCGTCGCGGAGTCAGCTCCAGCACATAATTGCCGGCGCTGTCGTACATGCCGGCGGCAAAATTGATCTGGAAATCCTTTGAAATGCGGCCAAGCCCCTGCAGGAAGTTGACAGCCTGGTCGCGGTCCGGGTTAAAACCGGGGCGGTTATAGATGAAGCTGACATCGCTCAGAATCACTTCCCGGTTCTCCGGGTGGTAAATCCAGAGTGAATTGCCGTCACTGACAATTTCCTGCTGGTAGGGACGGTAGTACAGGAAACGGTACATCAACGGAGAAGCGGCATTCGGCAGCTTGACCGAGATCTGGCCATCTCCGCGCATCTCACGCCGGTCCTTTGCCAGAAACGTACTCTGGAAAAAATCGGCCATGAAATCGGCAATCGGCGCCTCGCCGCTTTTTCCGGCCTTGAACGAACTTTCAACCGTGGCGATAACGTCGTTCAGTCCGACCTTTACCTGCGGGACCGCAAACGACGGAACGCAGACGTTTAAGAGCAGCAGAACCACCGGCAGTACGATGTAACGTTTCATAGTGTCCCTCTCCCCGTTTCTACCACCTTGGACAACGCTTGCAGCGCATTATTATGCAGACTGGCAATTTTGCCACAAGCCAACTTCTATCGCAACAACTTCAAGCGCCGCCCCGGCACAAATATCCGAAAAAGACACTACTTACGGCGAATCAGGCCAGAGAAGCCGCATCTACGATAAAAATTACGCGTCCGTCCCCGGTCACGGTGGCGCCACTTATGCCGCGTAAAAATGAAAGCGGAGTTGCCAGGGGCCTGACAAATATTTCCTGCTGTCCCAGCAGCCGGTCCGTGATAAAGGCAACCAGCCGGCCGCCGGCCTCGCAGACCACCGCCGGGACGATGCCGGCAGCACCGCCCGAGAGCACCGGCTGCCCAAGAAGACGGTTCAGGCTCCTCACCGGTACATGAACACCATCCAGCAAAACCGCCTTCTGTCCGGCATCATCAACAATATCCTCGCGCATCAGCTCCATGGTGCGGTTTACCACATTAACCGGAAATGCCACTTCGAAGCTGCCGCAGCGCACCATCAGCACCTGAATGATCGAAACCGTAATCGGCAGCCGCAACACGAACCGGCTCCCGAACCCGGCTTGCGAATGGATGCTCAATACCCCGCCCAGCGAGTGTATCGCGTTCCGCACCGCATCCATGCCGACCCCCCGCCCGGAAATCTCGCTGACGGTTGCGGCGGTGGAAAAGCCGGGTGAACAGATCAGCATCAACGCTTCCTGATTCGTCATGGCGACGGCCTGTTCCGCTGTGATAAGCCCCTTTTCCAGGGCCTTGGCCTTCAACCGTTCCGGATCCATGCCGCGACCGTCATCAGAAACAACAATATCGACATGATCCTTGTCGCGGGCCACGACCAGGCTGATCTCGCCATTGTACGACTTGCCGGCCGCCACGCGCTCATCAGGGGAATCCATTCCGTGATCAACGGCATTTCTCAGGATATGAACCAGCGCTTCGGCGATTTCTTCCAGCACCCCGCGGTCAAGCTCGATATTTTTGCCTTCGATATGAAAGGCGACCTCCTTGCCCTGTTTGCGGGCCAGGTCTCGGACCAGGCGTGGAAAGCGTTCGGCGATAAATGCGAACGGCACCATGCGCGCCTTGAAAACCACATCGCGCAGATCACGCAGCAGGGCCGCCAGCTGGTGCAGCGGCTCATCCAGAGCGGACAGTCCGCCCTGGCGGGCGCATTCGGCCAGGCAATGGCGGTTGGTAATCAGCTCGCCGGTAATATTGACCAGCTGATCGAGTGTCTCGGTTTTAATGCGGATGCTTTTAAGGGAATCTGATTGCCTGAACTGGTGGGAAGCCGCAGCCGACGGCTCTGAAGAAGCCGGTTCAGGCTGCGGGGAAACTGCCCGCTCCGATTTTTTTTCACTACCCGGATCGAATGCCGAAAGCCTTTCGATCAAACCGGCAGATTCGGCTATTGACGCGCTATCCGATTCGACCTGTAAAACCATGCCCGCCAGCGCGTCGGCGCCTTCAAGCAGCAGATCGGCCAGGGACGGAACAAGGGGGATTTCGCCGTTGCGCACACGGCTCAGCTGGTCTTCCATGATATGGGCAAGGCGGGCGATGGGATCATAGCCCATCGTGGCGGCCATGCCCTTGAGCGAATGGGCATGCCGGAACAGCTCGTTGATCGCGGCCTGGTCGCCGGAAACATCCTCGATGCGGACGATTAACTCGCCGAAAGCGCTGAGATGGTCGCGGGCTTCGGATACGAACAGATCCCGGTACTGGGACATGTCCATGGTTCAGCCCACCAGACCTTCCAATACTTCGACAACCTTTTCGGGAGTAAACGGTTTCTGGATGAAAGCCTTGGCGCCCAGTTCGAGCGCTTTTTGAATGACCTGTTCCTGGCCGATACCCGAACAGATCACGACCTTTGATTCCGGGCTGGTGGCGGTGATCGATTGCAAAAGGTCAAGACCGTTGGAGTCGGGCAGGATGATGTCCAGCAGGATAATGTCCGGATGGTGGGAATGTAGTTTCTTCATGGCCTCGATGCCGCTGGCCGCCTCTGACACCACAATGTAACCCTTTTCAAGTACAATCCCGCGCAGGATATTACGCATGAAAAGGGCATCATCAACTATCATAACGGTCCGGCCCATATGAAACCTCCCAGCTGCTACCCTTTTAGTTTATCCAGCAGCAGTTGGTTCACCACCGCCGGATTGGCTTTCCCCTTGCTGGCCTTCATCACCTGGCCGACAAAAAAGCCGAACACCTTTTCCTTGCCGCCGCGATACTCTTCCACCTGGCCGGCATTGGCAGCCATGATCCCGTCGATTATGGCCTCGATGGCTCCGCTGTCCGACACCTGCACCAGCCCCTGCTCCTCGACGATCACATGCGGAGCCTTGCCGGATTTCCACATCTCGTCAAAAACGGTCTTGGCAATCTTGCCGGATATGGTTCCTCCGTCAATCAGTTTCAACAGTTCGGCCAGCAGCAGCGGTGTGACAGGACAATCCTGGATCGCGGTTCCGCTGTCGTTGAGTGAGCGGGTAATCTCGCCCATCACCCAGTTGGCCACCGCCTTGGCATTGCCGTGGGCGGAAACGCCGGCCTCGAAGTATTCCGACAGCGCGCGGTTGGCGGTCAGCACTTCGGCGTCGTATTCCGGCAATCCCAGCTCGGTGATGAAGCGCTGACGGCGCTGCTCCGGCAACTCCGGCAACTCCCGTCGCGAACGTTCCACCCATTCATCGTCGATCACCAGCGGCACCAGGTCCGGATCCGGGAAATAGCGATAATCGTGGGCCTCTTCCTTGCTGCGCATCGAGCGGGTCTTGCCCAGGTTCGGATCGAACAGGCGTGTTTCCTGCACCACCGTACCGCCATCCTCGATCAAATCGATCTGGCGCTGGATTTCATATTCTATGGCCTGCTTGACGAATTTGAAGGAATTGACGTTCTTGACCTCGGCCCGGGTGCCCAGGGTATCGGAGCCAACCGGCATTACCGACACATTGGCATCGCAGCGGAAGCTCCCCTCCTCCATGTTGCCGTCGCAGATGCCCAGCCAGGTCACTATCTGGTGGAGCTGCTTCAGATAGGCGACCGCTTCGTCGGACGAACGCAGGTCCGGCTCGGAGACCACTTCCAGAAGCGGCGTACAGGCCCGGTTCAGGTCAACACCGGAACCATCATGCAGGCCTGGCAGATCGCCATGCACCAGTTTGCCGGCATCCTCTTCCATATGGATACGGGTGATGCCGATCCGTTTGACCGCCTGCCCCTCCAGCTGGATATCCAGCCAGCCGCGCTGGCAGATCGGATCCTCGAACTGGCTGATCTGGTACCCCTTGGGCAGGTCCGGGTAGAAATAGTTCTTGCGGGCGAAGATGCTGCGGGGGGTGATCGAGCAGTTGGTGGAGAGTCCGGCCTTGATGGCAAACTCGACCACTTTCTTGTTAAGCACCGGCAGCGCGCCCGGCAGCCCCAGGCAGACCGGACAGGTCTGGGAGTTCGGCTCGGAGCCGAATTTTGTCGGGCAGCCGCAGAAGATCTTGGTGTCGGTCAGAAGCTGAACGTGAACTTCGAGACCAATGACTGGTTGGTATTTCATATCTGTCTACTCCGAAATTTGTTTTTATAGGCTTGCAGTCGCCCGGTGCCATTCGGTGGCCTGCTCGAAAGCGTATCCGGCGCGCAGGATGGCCTCTTCGCCGAAGGGCCGGCCGATCAACTGCACTCCGATCGGAAGACCGTCCGCCGAAAAACCGGCCGGCAGCGACATGGCGCAGGTTCCGGCCAGGTTGACCGGAATCGTGAAGATATCCGACAGGTACATCTGCAGCGGGTCGTTGACCTTCTCGCCGATTTTGAAGGCCGGGGTCGGCGCGACCGGGGTCAGCATCACGTCCACATCCGCAAAGGCCCTGATGAAATCGTTCATGATCAGCGTGCGCACCTTCTGGGCCTTGACGTAGTAGGCGTCGTAATAGCCGGAAGAGAGGGCGTAGGTGCCCAGCATGATGCGGCGCTTGACCTCGGCGCCGAAACCTTCGCTGCGGCTTTTGGTCATCATGTCGATCAACCCCTCGGCGCTGGCGCTCCTGTGGCCGAAGCGGACACCTTCGTAGCGGGCAAGGTTGGAACTGGCCTCGGCGGTGGCGATCAGATAGTAGGTCGCCACGGCATAATCGGTATGGGGCAGCGAGATATCTACGAATTCGGCGCCCAGCCGCCGATAGGTTTCGATGGCGGCGTCCATGGCCTTCTGGACATCGGCGTCGAGCCCGGCAATGAAATACTCCCTGGGCAGGCCGATCCTGAGCCCCTTGACACCGTTAGGGAGTGTCGCAACGTAATCCGGCACGGCCAAATCGACGCTGGTGGAATCCTTGGGATCGTAACCGGCCAGCGCCCCCAGCATGATGGCACAGTCGGTCACATCGCGGGTCAGCGGTCCGACTTGGTCCAGGGATGAAGCGTATGCGATCACTCCGTAACGCGAAACCCGGCCGTAGGTCGGTTTCAGCCCTACGCAGCCGCAGTGGGAAGCCGGCTGGCGGATCGATCCGCCGGTGTCGGTGCCCAGCGTGGCGGTTGCCTGGCGGGCGGCGATGGCCGCCGCCGACCCTCCCGACGAGCCGCCCGGAATGCGGGTCGTGTCCCAGGGGTTGCGGCAGACGCCAAAAGCGCTGGACTCGTTGGAGGAGCCCATCGCGAACTCGTCCTGGTTCAGCTTGCCCAGCAGCACCGCGCCGCGATCGCGCAGTTTTTCCCAGGAGGTGGCGCTGTAGGGAGGGATAAAATTGTCAAGGATGCGCGACCCGCAGGTCGTGCGGATCCCTTCGGTCAGGAAGATGTCTTTCAGCGCCAGCGGAATTCCGGTCAGCATGTCCATGTCGCCCGCCGCGATGCGACGGTCGGCCGCTTCGGCCCCAGCCAACGCCTGCTCCGGTGTGACCGTGATGAACGAGCCGACCTGGGGCTCCACCGCCTCTATTCGCGCCAGCATGGCTTTGGTCGCCTCGACCGAGGATAACTGCTTCGA
This sequence comes from Geobacteraceae bacterium GWC2_55_20, assembly GCA_001802125.1. Taxonomy (GTDB): domain Bacteria; phylum Desulfobacterota; class Desulfuromonadia; order Geobacterales; family Pseudopelobacteraceae; genus JACRCG01. The sequence goes on along the minus strand of MGZK01000153.1, from coordinate 6,098 downwards.
CTCCAGGGCCTGGTGCAGCCCGTGAATCGTCATATCAATAGTGTCCATGAAAAATCCTTGCCTATTCTATTACTTGCGGAACGTTGAAAAACGATCCGGATCGTTGCGGGGCATTGCCGAGCGCCTTGTCAACACCGATCGGCGCGCAGACCAGATCCTCGCGGAAAGCATTCTCCATCGGCACCGCATGCGATGTCGGAATTACACCGTCGGTATCAAGCCCCTTGAGTTTTTCCACATAACCGAGAATGGCGTTCATCTGGCCGGCAAAGACTTCCTTCTCATCCGCGCCCAGTTCAAGCCGCGCCAGACGCGCCACGTATTCAACATCCGTTACCGATATGCTCATATAATCTACCCCGTAAATCCGATAATTAAGCGTTAATATCTAGCATGGAATCCGATCAATTACAACATACTGTTCATGCGCACGGATCGTCTCAATTCTCCGAATGTTTTTTTTGCTTGACACACTCTGACAGTTTCAAGTAAGTTACACCTCTTCAAAAAAATCATGGCCTGACCTGTCAGGTTGTACACGGCGTGAGGATCTATATGAAAACAGAAGTTGCAAAAGCTGAAAATGTTAAGCGCGATTGGTACATTGTGGATGCTCAGGATGCTGTTCTGGGACGTCTTTCGACCCAGGTGGCCTCAATCCTGCGCGGCAAGAACAAAGCCATCTACACCCCCAGCGTTGACACCGGCGATTTCGTCATCGTGGTAAACGCGGAGAAGATCGCACTGACCGGGCGCAAACTGGCCGACAAGATCTATTACAGCCACTCGGGTTACGTAGGCGGCCTGAAGGAAATCACGGCCGGCGAACTGCTTGTCAAGAAGCCTGAAGACCTGATCAAGAAGGCTGTCAAGGGAATGCTCCCCAAGAACAAACTCGCACGGGCAATGCTCAGCAAGCTGAAGATTTATGCGGGACCCAACCATCCCCATGAAGCTCAGCAGCCCAAGAATCTGGCACTTTAATACTCCAAGGAGAAAACGATATGGCAGCAGTCAGCTATTATGGAACAGGCAAGCGCAAGAGCTCCATCGCTCGTGTATGGCTCAAGCCTGGTGTAGGCACGTTCACCGTCAACAACAAAACCCTGGATGAGTACTTTGGCCGTGAAACATCCAAGATGGTTGTGCGCCAGCCGTTTGAACTGGTCGAGAAAGTCGGCATCTTCGATGTCTACGTAACTGTATCCGGCGGTGGCGACACCGGCCAGGCCGGCGCCATCAAGCACGGCATCACCAAGGCCCTGCTGCTGCATGAGCCCGAACTGCGCGGCGTACTCAAGAAAGCCGGTTTCATCACCCGCGACTCACGCGTCAAAGAGCGCAAGAAGTACGGCAGAAAAGCAGCTCGCGCAAGGTTCCAGTTCTCCAAGCGTTAATCGCCTGGTTACACTTACTGGTTTGTCAGATGGGGAAATCCGCAAGGGTTTCCCCATCTTTTTGATTCAAGTTTGATATGTGATGAATAACGAAGTTCAGTGACTCCTTGCCAACTTCGATACGCTCTACAATCTCCCTGACAATCTCTTGACGTGCTTCATACGTCAACTCTTGCCATAATGCCGCCAACGTCATTACTTGACTAACCACATACTGTCGACCGGTCTCCTCACTTTTGATGAAATCAATCTCTCCCTGTAAGCGGGGCATTTCCTTATTAATTGCATCTCTCCGTACAGTTAATGGATCGAATCGTGATGTAAAGGTTTCCTGATCAATGCGGTTATCGCCGAACAGCTCAACCAGTGTATCTATCTTTTTATTAATATTTTTCAGCTCTTTTCCAAGCAAACCCAACCTACCCTGCTTATCCTTCAGCTTCAACTCGCTTCCACTGTCCCCACAAAGGTTTTCCGGCGCCAGTGACACTCTATGCAGCAGGTACTGCAGTGATTTTTCTACGGCATCTTCGGTCACTTTTGTTTTACACGCCCGGCATGTGTAACGCGTAACAGTCATGCCAGGAAAAGGATAGCAGTACATTTTGCCGCCACCACAAGCACAAACCAGCAAACCGCTGAACATATATTTTCCCTGCTTTGGCGCAGATCTATCAGCAGTAAAACGTAGACGCGTATCTCCCAACAGTTGGTTTGCTCTTTCCCAGACAGTTCCATCAATAATCGGCTCAACTGCAAAGACAACCCAATCTTCTGCTTTTTTGAATTCCAACTTGCCGCAGTTCTGCTTACTGTAGTTAGCCCGCCGTTCCCCTTTATTCACCGGGTCGCTTAAAATATATTTTAGTGTGCGTGGAGAGAACTCCGATCGTCGTGCCCGGAACCCTTCCTTGGCAAGTCGATTACATGCTGTCAACACCTTGCCAGTCTCAAGGTATAATTCATATATCCTACTAACGATCGTCGCTTCTGCCGGATTGGGAATAAGTTTACCGTCAACCCAGTGATATCCGAAAGGACCTTGTCCGCCGGTATGCTTGCCCAACTTGGCACGGATCGGCACACTGGCCGAGATTCGCGCTGAAATTTCCTCCCGTTCCCATTGTGCTAAAGCCCCAATTACTGTATAAAGAAGTCGGCCAGCAGGTGTTGATGTATCGATACTTTCTTCGAGGCTAACTAGGTTTGCATCGTTATTTTTGAAGAACTCTGCAATTTCAAGCAACTGGCGCGTGTTTCTCGCGAGTCGAGCCAACTTTGAAAAGATCAAGGATTTGATGCGGCCTGCCTTGACATCAGACATCATACGTTTGGCCTCCGGGTGCTCCAAGACATCCTTACCCGATACACCTGACAAGTCATAAATTTCAGTTACCTGCCAACCCTTACTGCCCGCATACATTTGTGCGCGACAGGTATGGTTTGCCGGAGATTCTCCGCGTGCCTGATCTTCGGTAGAAACCCTAATCCATATACCAACCTTCATTACCCCTCCCCGAGCGAAAGCAGATTCACTCGCAAGCATCGACACTCTGAACATATATATCGCTGGAAACTATAGAAAACAAATCCTCTAAATAATCCTCAAGCTTATTTATCAGATCAATGCTATCAACTGCATCCACCCCGCAAACAATACTCCCCTCATGGGTCAAGATGATTGCATGCTTGAATAACATGGAATACACCTTGCCGGCCGACTCCCAGTTCAAACGCCGCTTGTTTTCCTGCAATTTTTTTTCCAGTACGCTGCTCGCCGTTTTGGCCAAATGGATATAATGCTGTTCCCTGATCGACAATGCTGTTTCGTCAACCTCAACACCTGTAATTAGCCATGCTGCGGACCGATCTACCAACGCTGCATATTTTAATAAATAAGCAGCGTCGGGAATTTGCTTATTGCCCTCATACCGACTCACACTGACTTTATTGCAGCCCATGTATTTCGCCACCTCATCCAATGTCCTGTGTTCTCGAGCGGAGCGAAGTCTTTCACCAAGACCCGCCAGAGCGTGTTCAGCATCAATGCCAACCATATCTACTCGTATTTTTTTCATGAACCTGTCCTTAACAGCAAAGAATCAGCCCCCCATAGAGCGGCAAGGCAGCATTTCCAATGGTGAAACGTATTCCCAGACAGCGGGTTAAAACCTTGGTGCATATCCAATACGTTACGGCTAGATGGCCATACCCATCCGGGATCAACATAGCCATCAAACATGACCACGTCCATCAGACGCGGGTTTTAACTACTCATAAAAATCACTTGCAACAACATTAATGTCACATATATACAATAACAGTATATTATACAATATATAAGTATGTTTTTTGAGTTGAATCGCACAAGAAACATATTATCGACTTATTATTCACAGCAAAACATAAAAGCTCTTTATGCTCAAAGACAACATAAGAAATGAGATAAATATATTTATATGCAAGAGCGATGAGAAATTATTGGCAATAAAGAGTCTAGCCTGTGAAATGTTCACTACTTTCCGCCTGCTTTCGCAAACGCTCATAACAAAAGGAATAAAGGTATATTCAAAACGGGCGTTTACTCCAGCGAAATCAAATACTTGCTAACCAACAGCTAGCCCGCCAGCGGAATCACCGGACACCTTCCCGATCTTTCTTATAAGGGGGGAATATGCGCCGAACAAATTCCGTCACAAATCCATACATTCCTTATAAGTGTACATTTACACTTTCGACGACAGACCATGACAAATGTGATAGCGAATCACGATATCTCAAGATCAGCGAGATAATCCGCAGGGATCTTGCCGTACAAAGAATGTGCGGCATCCCCAATGTTGCCCCCGCTTCAGTCAAACATATTCCAGCATCGTTTCCAGTCCCCCACCCCTCTGATGTAATTACAGATGATAGCTAAGTAGCCCTCACTGCTTAACGTGTCACGCCCACCTGAACAAGTTCACTGTATTAATACGAAGAGCTGATACGAGCAATGCAAATCAATATCAATAAAAACGAAAGGATGAAACCAATGGAAAACACTGACAGCTTCAACTACAAACATGGGCAATTATATGAACCCAAGATCGCACAACTGCACCCAAACCCCAACCAAATAAGGAAGATCTTCGACCAAGAATCAATCGAGGATCTTAAAAAATCCATACTGGAGATTGGACTCATCAACCCCATATCTTTCAGCTTGGTTGGAGGGCAATTGGTTACGGTCGCAGGCGAACACCGCCGACGTGCATTTCTAGAAATTGGCTACGAAACTATTCCAGGGATATATGTTGACCAACATCTGGAGGAGATTGCCCTTGCCGAAAATCTACAACGAAACGACCTGAATCTGATAGATAAAGCTGACGCGATCCGACTTTATAAAAAGCTACACAACTATACCCTGAAAGAAACTGTAATAAAGCTAAAACTATCCTCTTCCGTACCAAGCTTATCGGAATTTCTTTCATTGTGCAGACTTCCAGAGGATGTTAAAACCGAATGTCGAAAAAACCGGAATATTCCAGTCTCAAAACTAGTGGAGATTGCAAAGGCCGATGATGAAAGAGCTATGCGGCGGCTTTTTAAAACTTATTTGAAAAAACTTGATGGTAAAAACAATAAAAAGACAATCAGGCGGGGCACCGGAATCAGCGGGCTTACTTCCAGAATCTACAGTATGTCAACCCAAATTCAAAAAGCCGACATTGACTCGACAAACGAGAACGAATACTGCAAGCTGCTCCTCGCAATCGACTGGCTCGAGCAAGTAATGAGAAATAAAGTCATTAACTGCAAAAGCTTTTCAGTTTCGAAATTCCGAAAAAACGGCAGCATGCCATAGTGTTAACCGGTGCGCAAAATTGGCCCACTTTGAGTCCCATCGAGGTTTGTTTGGAAAGATTCGGACGATAGAAAAATAGGAAGCGACGTTCCCACTTTAGCTCGCTCTTGTAGTATAGTTGAAAGTGGTTACTGTCTGGTCGGCGCTGCCCTGGGCTCTGGTGATCTGGGTGGGCAGGCTGCCGCTGGGGTCGTAGCTGATTGCTGTGGCGCTGTTTTCGGCGTCGGTGATGTTGATCGGTTTGCCGTTGGTGTTATAGCTGTATTGGGTTATGCCACCTTCGGGGTCGATCCGCTTGGTGAGGTTGTCCCATGTGTCGCGGTATTCTTTGGTGGTGTTGCCGTCGGCGTCGGTGAGGATTCTGGCGCCGCCGCCAAGGTAGCCGACTGTAAGGGTTTTGGAGCCGGTGTGGTCCTGTTCGCCGATCAGTTGCCCTTCTTCGTTTCGGGTTTGGGTACGGCTGTTGCCGGCAGGGTCTTTGACGGTGACCATGGCGCCGGTGTTGTCCAGGTTCTGGGAGGTGCTGTTGCCAGCGGGGTCGGTCAGGCTTGTGGCTATGCCCTGGCTGGGGGGTTAGCGGTAGTTGATGCGCCAGGTTTCATTTATGGCGTTTTTGTTGGCGGTCAGGCCGTGGGTGGCGTTGTAGCTGTAGTTGAAGATGGCCTCGGGGGTCTGGGTGGCCGGGTCGAGGTGGTTGACCGTGTTCAGGTTGCCGTTGTCGTAGTCGTAGGTGATGCCGCGGCCGGCGAGGTCGGTGATTTTTGTGATGTGGTTGCCGGTCCAGCTGAGGGTGTAGATGGTTCTGCCGGCGGCGTCCTTGATTTCGGTAAGGGTGTCGCCGTTGTAGACGA
>MGZK01000152.1 GCA_001802125.1 Geobacteraceae bacterium GWC2_55_20 | reverse complement strand
ATAGCGTCCCATGCGTGGCCCGAGGATGATTACCGCCGGCAGCGCAATCCAGCCGCCGATGGAGTGAACGACCACCGAGCCGGCGTAATCGTGGAATTCGGCGCCGCCGATCGACTTGAAGATATTCTGCAGCAGGGAGGCATTTTGTCCCCAGATCAGGGACTCGAACAGCGGATAGGAGAGCCCGGCAAAGATGGCTCCGGCAATTACCTGCGGCCAGAACTTGGCGCGTTCGGCGATGCCGCCTGAAATAATGGCCGGAATACAGGCCGAGAAGCAGAGCAGGAAGAAAAAGTGCACAAGATCATAGCCTTGGGCTTTGTCGATCAGTTCGCTTGCCGGTTTTAGAAAAGAGATGCCATAGGCGATCGGAAAACCGATCAGGAAATAGACGATGGTCGAAACGGACCAGTCGGTGAGGATTTTGACGAAGGCGTTGACCTGGTTCTTTTTGCGTACCGTGCCAACTTCGAGAAAAGCAAAGCCGGCATGCATCGCGAACACCATTACCGCCCCCAACATCAGAAAAAGTACATCAGCGCTGCTCTTCAGGCCCGTCATCGTTGACATGGTCTCCATTCAGAATACCCCCATTGGTGTCTGTTTGTCCGCCTTTGGACAGTTCCACACTTAAGCAAAAACTTCGCCAAGAGAGTAATATGCTGATATTACAGCACACATGGATTTGTTAGATTGCTTCGCCGCATTATTATTAATCATATTGCCTGAATTATGAGCAGTCACGGGTTTAACAAGCCTCTTCCCATTCATGCTTCGAACAAGTAGGATTACCGCCATGAGCCTCGAAGACAAAATAAGTCAGCTGCCGTCAGCGCCCGGGGTATACCTGATGCGCGATGACGCCGGAACCATCATCTATATCGGCAAGGCACGCAACCTGCGGCAGCGAGTACGTTCCTATTTCAACGCATCTGGCGATTCCCGTTACCATGTCCGGTTCCTGGTGGCCAGGGTTGTCGATATCGACGTGCTGCTTACAGATACCGAGAAAGAAGCTTTGCTGCTAGAAAATACCCTGATCAAGCAGCATCACCCCCGTTATAACCTTGATCTTAAAGACGACAAAAACTATTTTTCGCTGAGGCTTGATCTGCGAGAGGAGTATCCGCGTTTCACGCTGGTCCGCAAGATGCCGCATGACGGCGCCCGCTATTTCGGACCGTACGCCTCGGCTTCGGCCGCCCGCGAGGTGCTGCGCCAGATGACCCGCATCTTCCCGTTGCGCCACTATCCCCTGGCCTCATGCATGGCCCGCAAACGTCCCTGTTTGTACCAACAGATCGGCCAGTGCAGCGCTCCCTGCCACGGCTTGATCACCAAAGAGGCTTATCTAGCCCTGGTCGAAGGGGCGATGCTGTTCCTGGAAGGGAAGGGGCGGCAGTTGGTAGCTGAATTCAAGCGCCGTATGGCCGAGGCCGCCGCAGGCATGTTCTACGAGGAGGCCGCCCGCTGGCGCAACCTGTTGCGCTCGATCCAGGTCACGGTCGAGAAGCAGAAAGTCGTGCTGCGTGGAGGTGACAGCGATGTGGTCGGATTTCACCGGAAGGAGGGGCGCATTGAGCTGGCGATTCTTTTCATCCGTGGCGGAGTGCTCTCCGGCAGCCGCCTGTTCAGCCTGGGGTGGGAACTGGACGATGCCGCCGGGGTATCGGCTTTCCTGCAGCAGTATTATACCTGCGAGGTTTTCGTTCCCGGGGAGATCCTGTTGCCGCTACGGATCGAGGATGCCGACGTGCTGGTGGAATTGCTGGAAGAGTTGAAAGGCGGCAGGGTTTCAATCACATGCCCGCAGCGCGGAACCAAACGGGAACTGGTGGAGTTGGCCAGCAGGAATGCCGAATCGGCGGTGCGTGAGCGCGACGAAGCGGCGGCCTCGGCGGCAACGACTCTGGCGGAATTGCAGCGGCGTCTCCAGCTCACCCGACTGCCAACCAGGATTGAATGCTACGACATCTCCAATATCCAGGGGCGCTTTCCGGTCGGCAGCGGCGTGACATTCAGCTCTGCCAGGCCGGACAAGGCCAACTACAGGCGCTACAGTATCCGTACCGTTGAAGGGCAGGACGATTTCGCGATGCTGCGTGAAGTCTTTTCCAGGCGTTTCCGTGACGACAGCATCGGGAAGAGCGGTCTGCCCGATCTGGTGGTGGTGGATGGCGGCGTCGGACAGTTGAATGCGGCGCAGGAGATCATCAACGAACTGGGACTGGCCGGCCGTTTCGATCTGGTTTCGCTGGCCAAGAGCCGTACATCGCGGGATGTTTCCGCCGACATGGTGCAGAAAAGCGATGAACGCGTGTTTCTACCGGGGAGGAAAAACCCGGTCGTGCTGCGTCAGAATTCGCCGCCGCTGCTGCTTCTGGCAGCGATCCGCGACGAGGCCCACCGTTTCGCGATCGAATATCACCGCAAACTGCGCGGGAAAGAGGGGGTCGCCTCCGGAATCGATGCGATTCCGGGCATCGGTCCCAAACGTCGAACCGCTCTGCTGAAACATTTCGGCAGCCTGCAGCGCCTGAAGGAAGCGGGCGTGGAGGAAATTGCCGCGGTGGACGGGATGAACCGGGCCACGGCTGAAAAACTGCATCGAGGGTTTCACAATGAATGAGCAGAATCAATTTTTCAACCTGTTGACAATCCTGGGGCCGACCGCCTCGGGCAAGACCCGCCTGGCGGTGGCTCTGGCGGAAAGGCTGCGCGGCGAGATCATCTCGGCCGACTCGCGCCAGGTCTTTCGCGGCATGGACATCGGCAGCGGCAAGGACCTGCATGAATACGGAGCGATCCCCCACCACCTGATCAACATCCTCGATGCGGGCGAAGAGTTCAGCGTCTTCGCTTTCCAGCGCCTGTTCCTGGCGGCATGGCATCACATAACTGCCGGCGGCCGCATGCCGATCCTCTGCGGCGGCAGCGGCTTGTACCTGGACGCCGCACTGCGCGGCTACCGGATGGCGGAAATCCCGCCGGATGGTCAGCTGCGGGCAGAACTGGCTCTCAAGAGCGATCAGGAGCTGTGCCTGATACTGAACTCGCTCAGGCCGGACCAGCATAACCAGACCGATCTGCTGGATCGTCAACGCACGATCCGCGCCATCGAGATCGCCCGTCACGACAGCTCTGCCCGGAGCGGAGCAGAACCGTACCCGGAAATTCATCCGCTGGTTATCGGAATCCGGCTGGAACGACCAGAGATGCGGCGGCGCATCACCGAACGGTTGCGGCAGCGCCTGGATAACGGGCTGATTGAAGAGGTGCGGAACCTGCACGACCGCGGAATCGCCTGGGAACGGCTGGATTACTACGGTCTTGAATACCGCTATGTGGGGGCTTTTCTGCGGGGAGACCTGAGCCGTAACGACATGTTCCAGAAGTTGAACAGCGCCATCCACGATTTTGCCAAGCGCCAGGGCAACTGGTTCCGCAAGATGGAACGGCAAGGAATTGTGATACATTGGGTAGACGGAGCCGGCGAACCGCTGGAAGAGTCTTTGGCAATCATTGCGGTTGCCGGCAAAAATGAATCAGGTGGCGTTTAAGGCGGATAATGGTGTATGGTTCCCGGCTGGTGCTGATAAATCGATAAACAGGTAATTTCTGTGGATGGTGGTTGACTCTTGAAAATGGAACGCAACAAAACTGCCCGCCCGACACCGGCCCTCGACCTTTCCGGCATTGATCCGGTTAGCGAAGGTGTGATTGTCGCCCATCACGGGATCTCGGTCGAGGTTGCATTCGAGGATGGCCGGCGCAGGATGGTGCGAGTCAAGCGCAATTCGGGGCATGTGGTCGGCGATGGCGTCACCGTCACCGGCGGCGTGCTGCAGCGGCTACCGCGCAGGACCGAACTGCGCCGGCGCGATGCCCGCGGCGGAGTCCATCTGGTTGCGGCAAACCTGGATGTACTCGGCATCGTGGTTGCGCACCACTCTCCGGCGGGATTCATCGACCGGGCCATTGTTGCCGCGCGGGTGGCCGAACTGCAGCCGTTCGTCGTGGTCAACAAGTGTGATCTGGATGATTCTACGGAATTATTCAACCAGTTAAGCGGCATTTATGCCGGTTCAGTACCGTTTTTTTTCATCAGTGCCGTCAATCGGACCGGTCTGCAGCCGCTGCTGGATTATCTGTGCCAGGGACATCGTGGAGTATTCATCGGCAGCAGCGGGGTCGGCAAGAGTTCGCTTTTGAACGCGATCTGCCCGGAGATCGATCTCAAGGTGCGGGAAGTCAGCGACTACAAGAGCCAGGGAAGGCACACGACCACCGTTTCCACGCTGCATCAGCTCCCCGCTGGCGGCGAGCTGGTCGACACCCCCGGCTTCAGGGAGTTCGGGCTGGTGGATATTACGGTGGAGGAGCTTGCCGTTCACTTCCCAGGTTTTGAAGAGCATGGTCAGGCCGTCTGCCGTTTCCGAAACTGCCGGCACCGCACCGAGCCGGGTTGCGGGGTGATCAGGCTGGTGGAACAGGGCGGCATCCCGGCGGAGCGCTATTCAACCTATCTGGACCTGCTGGGCGAGGTCGAGTCCGACCAGTCCGAGGCCCTCAGCAAGGATTGGCGCTGAGCGCGGTTCCGTCCCGCTGCTGTGCTTATGCCGCCAGTTGCAGCGCGAAATCTTTTCCGGCATATTGAATAGCCTGCGGATCATCGGCACGGGGAGGCGATACCGCATGCACGCCGCCACAGGCCGGACAACTCTGTACAAAGGTTTTCAGCACGAAGTGGCTGCCGCAACCCTGGCAGTCATGCTCAAGGCCGCCTCCCGGCAGTTCCGACAGCGCCACTGTCCCGCCATGGGCATTCAGCACAAACTCCACCAGCTCCCGGCCGGAAGCAAAAGGTCCTGAGCCGGGCGTCCGGCTTGATCCGCAATCACACATGTTTTCCTCCACTTTATTTGTTTTGATCGGGTTCAGCCTAACCTGTTGCTGTTTTTTTAATTATGACCTGAGTCAATTTTTCGTATTTAGAAAAGTTATCAATGAAAGTTGGATATATCTTTAAAATGAACAAGGACAGAATTCTCCAATTGATAATTTCCCGGCTGTCTCACGATCTGGCGGTGCTTTTGAACGCGGCCAGAACGGCCCATGAAGCCTCGACCCACGAGGAGAATATTCCGGACAACAAGTATGAAACCCTGGCGCTGGAGGCCTCCTATGTCGCCCAGGGACAGGCCAATCGTGCCCAGGAGATCAGGGTGGCGCTTGAAACATATAAAAAACTGGAATTACAGCAATTCGACCGTGACTCGCTGATACGCATGACGGCACTGGTGACGCTTGAGGCCAGTGATGGCAGCGCCAGAAAGGTTTTTATCGGCCCGCTTGAGGGGGGATTAAAAATTGCCGACGGCCCGGACGAAGTTCTGGTCATCACGCACCAGTCTCCACTTGGCAGGGACCTGATCGGCAGGAGTGTCGGCGATCTGGTCGAATCCGGCGCCGGACCCGGTTTCCGGGAATATGAAATTGCCGCGGTCAGCTGATCCGCTGACAGAACACCGGTTTCACCCGTTACAAATAATGCATGAAAGCGAAAGGCGGGCCGTATGGCGCAACCCTGGAAAATCATCGAGAGTATCGCAACGGAAGAAGGGGTCCTGGAACTGCGTCAGCGAGGTGAGAAAGACTTCCTGATCATGATCGGCGCCCAGGTGCTGATGAACAGCATGGCCAACCGTTCGGAGATCGTGCTTGGCCAGCTTGGTTGTCAGCGTCTGAAGGAGAGTGCCGCTCCCAGGGTTCTGGTGGGCGGGCTCGGCATGGGTTTCACACTCAGGGCCGTACTGGACAGTCTGCCGGATACAGCTCGGGTTGTCGTGGCCGAGTTGAACCCGGTTGTCGCCGAATGGTGCCGGGGAACCCTAGGTCCACTCACTGGCGGCGCAGTCAGCGACCCGCGCGTGACCCTGGAAATCGCTGATGTTGCACAACTGATCCGCAAAAATGCCATCAGCAAGGATCAAACCGGATTCGACGCGATTGTGCTGGACCTGTATCGCGGGCCGCACGCCGGGACGGATGCCGTGAACGACCCGCTCTACGGCAGTCGGGCGATAGAAAATGCCAGGGCCGCGCTCAGGCCGGGCGGGGTGCTGGCTGTCTGGGGTGAAAATTATGACGAGGGCTTTGTCAAGCGCCTGAGCAAAGGCGGCTTCTCCGTTACCTGCGAGCGTCCCGGTCGGGGCGGATTGCGCCATGCCGTGTTTCTGGCCAGGCTGGAGACAATATCAGGGGCCGGGAAGCGAACACCCTGAAAACCGTTTGCTTGTGTTACGATTAATGCCGGATGTTATGGGAATGATCCCAGTCCGATTCATGACTTACCACCCGAAATTTTTTTATAATTAATAACTTGACACTGTTGAATGAATACTGTTATGGTCGATGAAATTCGAGATTATCTCTCGGATAAAAAACAGAGAAGAATCAGGAGAAGTAAGCACATGGTAAACGGAACAGTAAAATGGTTCAATGACAGCAAGGGTTTTGGATTTCTTGAGCAGGAAGGTGGCGAGGATGTATTTTGCCACTTCTCCGCTATCGCAGGTGATGGCTTCAAATCCCTTGCTGAAGGTGATAGCGTGACTTTCGAAGTAACAAAGGGTCCGAAAGGGCTTCAGGCCGCAAACGTGACACGCGTCTAATAAACGATCTGTGTTGAAAAAAGCCCCGGGCATCAGCTCGGGGCTTTTTTTTATCCGGCCTATCAAAATTCATGAAAAGGGTTCCCGGCAGACGCCGAGGACCCTTTTCATTTGAGTTACTCAGTCGAAGGTTTTTCTCATCAGATGAGCCAGCAACGCGATCAGCAGCATGGCCGACACGGCCAGCGCCCCGGCCGTCTTCCGTTTCCGGCCGGTCTCATCCCAGGCCGCCAGCACGTCCCGGATTTTCTTCAGTTCGACCTGGATCTGGGCCGACTCCGACTTGACCATTTCAACATTTACATTATGGAAGAGCGAATGGAAGCGGTTGCGCTGCGCGAAAAGCTCCTTTTCCAGTTTCTCGGTGTCGCTGCCGACACTTTTGAAGGCGTTGATGCGCCCCTCGATGCTCACGATCATCCCCTCGGTTTCCTGCATCGCATCCCGGATTAATCGGGCCCGTTCGAAACTGTGGCAGCGGCTGCAGCTCTTCTCGTTGATCAGTTCCAGCGAGGCCTTCAAAACCTGGTGATTGCCGTGGCAGGTGACGCAGGTTGGCCCCCCCTTGCCCAGCGCCCGACCATGTGCGCTGGCCAGGTAATCCTTCATCACTCCAACATGGCAGCGACCGCAGAAGGCCGGTATCTCCGGTTCCCTGGGAGCTCCCAGGAAGCCGCGTTCCGGGGTCATGGCCATGGCGGCGTCCTTCGGGTCACCGCCATGGCAGCCGTTGCAGGCGATGCCGTTTTCCGCATGGATGCTGCCGCGCCAGAGTTTGACCGGCTGGCTGTACTTTTCAGGCAGACCCGAGTGGCACTGGATGCAGACGATCTCGGCCGGTTCCTGGCTGAAGCCGGGACGCGTCAGAAGAAGCGAGATTAAAGTCACCAAAAGTAGCGTGAATGCATAAAGTCCCCCTTTTAGAAAGGGGGATTGAGGGGGATTTGCCTTTGATGCTGAAAACCAAACCCCCCCCTCCCCCCTTTTGCAAAGGGGGGAGAAAATCTGCGTGAATTTGCATACATTTGATTTCATTTCTCTCTCCCGGTATCTCATGAGAAATGCCCCCAGATGCTGAGTCCGATCCAGAGCAGCAGCCCGCCGACTGAGCAGGCCAGGAACAACGGCCGTTTGAGCGGATGCCGTTCCGGGCCGCGGTCGATGAAGGGGAGCAGCGCCAGGAAGGTCATTGCGGCACCCTGCAGCGATAGCCCGATCAATTCGTTGGGGAATATCTTCAGGGTCTGGTAATTGGCTAGGAAATACCATTCCGGCTTGATGTGGGCCGGGGTCACGAAGGGGTTGGCCGGAATGAAGGCGTCTTTTGGAAAGAACAGGTAGGGATCGAAGAAGAGCACCGCCAGGAAACAGGCCATGTAGATTGCAATTGCGCGCAGGTCTTCCAGGGCATAGTCGGGGAAGAAGGGGATACCGCCCGGATGATCCTCGTAATGATAGCTGTCGCCCTGACACGGGTTGCTGGTTTGCTTTTGTCCGAAAGGGGGTGTCGATACGCCGGTCCGTTTCAGCAGGAACAGGTGTACCCCGATCAGAGCCGCGATGCCGGCCGGGATGACCGCCACATGCAGGGCGAAGAAGCGTCCCAGCGTCGGCGGGCCGACCAGCACCCCGCCCCGCAGGAACTCCACCAGGTATGGCCCGATCACCGGTATCGCGTTGGCGCTGTTGGTGGCCACGGTGGTGGCCCAGAATGAGAGCTGGCTCCAGGGGAGCAGGTAGCCGGTCAGCGAGATGCCCTGCACCAGGGTGAAGAGGATGAAGCCGGTCAGCCAGTTCAGTTCACGCGGACGCTTGTAGCTCCCCATGAATAGCACCGAAAGCATGTGCAGCAACAGCGCCAGCACCATCATGTTGGAGCCGACCGCATGGCACATGCGGATCAGCCAGCCGAAGGGCACCTCGTTCATAATGTGACTGACGCTCTTGAAGGCTTTGTCCGCGTCCGGCACATAGTAGATCAGGAGCAGGATGCCGCTCAGCACCTGCAGCGCGAAGGCGAAGAGCAGCACGCTGCCCAGCGAGTACCAGGCATTGATATTGCGCGGCAGCAGGTAGCCGGTCAATTCCTTTTTCAGGATGTCACGCGCGCCGATGCGCAGATCGATCCAATCGGCAATCATTTTTAACGGTCTCATGCGGTTTCTCCGGACAGATCGGTTCAGCCTACGGTGATATTGCCGCCGGCCACGCTGAATGGGATTTTGGGGAGCGGTTTGGGGGGCGGTCCGGCGGTGACGATACCGTCAGCGCTGTAATGCCCGGCATGGCAGGGACAGAGGAAGTCCTGCTTGTCTTTCTGCCACTGCACGATGCACCCCAGGTGGGTGCAGACCGCCGAAAGCGCTACCAGGTTGCCGTCTTTTTTGCGCACCAGTACCGCCGATGAGCCGGCGTACTCGAAAAACTTCGCTTCACCTTCGGCAATCTCCTTTTCGGGTATTACAACCTTTCCGGCTGCCTCCCTGCTTGAACCGGGCGCCAGATAACGGAAAACCGGCCAGCCTACCGCCGCTGCCGCGAGCGCGCCGAGTCCGGCCAGGCATATACCGAGAAACGTCCTCCTGCCGCTATTGTCCATTTTTCCTCCAGAATGCAAGTTGATGGTAAACTATAAACCCAACCTGAAAAATTACAAGCGGCGTCGGGATTGTCCGGTCAGCGTGGATAAGGCCGGTGCGTTGCTACATCAGTCCGGCAAGTTTGTCCCGCAGCCCCGAATTACGCCTTGTGCGGCTTTTTACCGCCTGGCGGAAAACGCTTTCCGGACTCCAGATCTCCACCTGCTTCCGGGCGCGGGTGATCGCGGTGTAGAGCAGTTCGCGGCTGAGCGCTTCGGACATGCGCTCCGGCAGAATCAGCAGCATCCGCTCAAACTCGCTCCCCTGGCTCTTGTGGACGGTCAGTGCGAAGGCGGTCTCGTGCGCCGGCAGCCGCAGCGGCGAAAGATGGCGCAGGCCGCTCTCCGGATCGCTGAACCAGACCGCCGTCCGGCCGTCATTCTCGATTACAACCCCGGTATCGCCGTTGAAGAACCCCAGTTCGTAATTGTTGCCGGAGATCATCACCGGCCTGTGCCGGTAGCAAGGCTCCCCTTCGCCACTTCTCAGGTCCAGCGCCGCTTCGCAGAGCCGGTTCAGGTTCGCAGTGCCGTACATCCCGGAGCGTAGCGGTGACAAGACCCTGAAACGGTCCAGTTCCGCCAGCGCCTCTCCGGGGGTTGCGGTTCGGGCATAGACGGCATATCCAGCCTGGGCCGCTGCGCCGAAGGCTGCCTCGAATTCTCTGGCCGCCGGAAGCTGTCTCCAGACGACATCTGCATAACTCCCTGAGGAGAGCAGTTCGAAGGCGGAGTCCCCGTCACCTGCGTTGATCAGCCGGCTCAGGGTTCCAATTCCGCTCTCTCCGGCGAAACGATAGCTCTTTGTCAGCTGTGTGACCGGCACTGCGTTTCCGGATACATCCTCACTGCCGGCGCAGATGTCGGCCAGTACCGCTCCCGCTTCGACCGACGCCAGCTGGTCCCGGTCACCCAGCAGGATCACCCGGGCCCGGTCGTGCAACGCCTCCAGCAGGCGGGCCATCAACGGCAGATCTACCATCGAGGCTTCGTCCACCACCAGCAGGTCGCATGGCAAACGGTTATCGCGGTTGTGCCGGAAGCCGTTGCCATTGCTCCTGACACCCAGCAGACGGTGAATCGTGCTGACTTCGTCCGGCAGCCTGTTCCTGATGGTGTCACTCAAGCCCAGTTTTTCCGCAGCCAGCAGTATTGACTGACGCAGACGCATGGCGGCCTTGCCGGTCGGCGCGGCCAGCGCGATCCTCGGCTGCGCGTCGCCGGCCAGCTCGATGGTCAGGGCCAGGATGCGGGCCACCGTGGCGGTCTTGCCGGTGCCGGGGCCGCCGGATATTACGGAGAAAACCCGGGTCAGCGCCATTCTGGCAGCTTCGCGCTGCAGATCCGGCTGGTTGTCCGTGACCGGGAAATAGCGTTCCAGCCCGCTCTCCAACAGTGCCGGATTCGGCGGCATATGCCGGCTTCGCGACAGGATTGCCTCCGCTGTAAGCCGTTCGTATTCCCATGAGCGCTGCAGGTAGAGCCGGCCGGCTCCATCCATCACCAGCGGGGTATAGTCTCCCGGGTTGCCGACCGTGTCGCATGCCACCAGCGCGGTTTTCCAGGTTTCCGGTGCCGGTGGGGGGAGCTGCCGGGCGTTACCGGCGGTTGTAATCTCCAGCCGGTTGGCGTCTGCCATGTCGAGGCAGGTGTGGCCGTTCCCGGCGGCTTTACTGGTCAGCGCGGCCGCCAGCCAGAGCTGATCGCAGGGGTTTTTGTCGATGCGGACGATGAAATCGGCAAAATGTATATCGAGGCTGGAAAGCTGGATCAATTCACTCATCGGGCTGTTTCTGCGTGGGCCTCGCCCGGTTGGGGGGGCAGGGCATCGCTGAAGATCGTCAGGCGGTTCTTGCCGTTGCGTTTGCTGTGGTACATCGCTTCGTCGGCGTTGGCCATCACTGTGCGCACGTCGTCGCCATCCTCGGGGTAACCGGCCAGACCGGCCGAGAGGGTGGTTTGGATCGAGGTTCCCTCGAAATCGAAGGGAGCCGCCGCCATGCCGCTGACGATCCGCTCCACGGCGCCGGCCACCTCCTCTTTGCCGGTCTCGTTGAACATGATCACGAATTCGTCGCCGCCGTAGCGGGCGCAGATGTCCGAACCGCGGATGTTGTCGGTGATCATCTGCGCCACCTTCTGGATCAGCAGCGTTCCGGCCAGGTGGCCATGTTTGTCGTTGACCTTCTTGAGGTTGTCAGCGTCGATCATGCAGATCGCGTAGGGCCTGATATAACGTTTGGCCAGTTTCTCCTGGATATTTGACAACAGGAAGAAGTTGCGCATGTTGTTGATGCCGGTCACTTCATCAGTCAGCGACAGCCGCTCCACCTCCTGGCGGGCGGTTTCGCTCTCTCCGGCCAGCATTGCCCCCAAATGGGCGATCAGCATGAAGGGGAAAACCTCCAGGATGTGGGTGAGATAGTAATTGATTTCGCGGATATCGACCGATGCCAGCAGCGCATAGGAGGTGATCGCCAGTCCGGCCATGAAATAGGTCACCCGCCGCCCTTGGGTCAGGGCGGTGGCCATCAGTATCAGGTAGATTAGTGACATGAACGGGCTGGTCATCTTGCCGGTGTACCAGCAGACCGCCACGATGAATGCCAGGAAAACCATCAGGTCGATAAAGGTCTTGAAGGCGCTGTATCGGCGAGAGAGCAGACCGTAACGGGCATTCAGGTTATAGAAGAACAGCAGCACGCAGAATATGGCCAGGAAGGCCATGCTGGAACTTTCGGTCGGCAGCAGCTTGATATCCAGCGCCACCAGAGCGATCAAAAGCCAGGAGATATTGCCCATGATGCGGTCGTAACCCTTGTAGCGCTGTTGAGAATTCTGGATATCGGGCTGCGGAATGTCGTTCATTTTAGTGAATCCTCCAGGGAGTGTCACATTCAAGCGGCGCTTTTCAGGGTTATCAAGGCCGCCACCGCATAGCGGACCAGTTTGCCGGAGGCCACCAGCAGCGAGAACAGGCCGAAATTTACCCTCAGCATGCCCCCCGCCAGGCAGAGCGGGTCGCCGATCACCGGCAGCCAGGAGAATAGCAGGGAGTAGCTGCCGTAGCGGCGGTAGTAATCGTGGGCGCGCTGCTGCTGCTCCGGAGAGACCCGCAGCACACGCTCGATCAGCCATTTGCCGCCCCACAGGCCGATTAGGTAGGTGACTACCGCCCCCAGGTAGTTTCCGGAGGTGGCGACAGCGACGGTGGTGAACGGCTCGTATCCGCCGGCCAGCATCATTACCAGCAGCCATTCCGACCCGAGCGGCAGCAGTGTGGATGCCATGAAGCTCAGGCAGAACAGCGTGACATAGCCGGGCTGGTTGAGCCAGTCGTGCAGCATGACAGTATATGTCAGAAATGTGTTGTCAAAAAAGGCCAAAACGCTACAATGCTCCCGGTTGCCGACGATCGTTTCGCGCTCACATTGTAGCTATAAATTCATTTTCAGCAAGGGGGAAGCATGCAGAAGGGAAAACCGGCCAAAAAATATTCCCAGGCGGGGAGGCTGCATTCGATAATCAGGCTGCTGGAAACCAGGCGGGGCATGACCCTGGACGAACTGGCCGAAGAGTGCGGCGTGGACCGGCGCACGATCCACCGCGACCTGAACGCTGTGGAGGAGGCCGGCTATACGCTGACCTCCGAGTGGATCGAGGGCAAAAAGGTCTACAGCTTTCTGGCCAAGTCACGCAACATCCCCCCGATCACCTTCACCCTGCCGCAGCTGATGTCGCTGTACCTGTTGCGCTCGCTCGGCGCGCATCTGGCCGGCACCCCCTTCCTGGCCGAGATCGACGACCTGTTCCGCTCGATCAACTCGGTGCTGCCGGACCGCCACGCCGCCCATCTGGAGCGGATCGCGCGGGTATCGCTGCCGCTCTTGCACGGCGCCAGGGACTACTCCCGTTCGGCGGCTTTCCTGGGGGAACTGCAGCGGGCGCTGTTGCACCAGTACCGCATCCGGCTTGGGTATGCCAAGAAGGGCAAGGGCGAGGCCGACCAGTACCTGGTCGATCCCTATACGCTGGTCTTTCACAAGGGGGGCATCTATCTGCTGGGGAACGCCCAAAATCGCGGCGCCATGCGCCTGTTCGCGCTGGAGCGGATCTGCGGCGTGGAGGTCACCCGCCAGCGCTTCGAGATTCCGGACAGTTATCGCCCTGAAGAACATTTCAGCAAGGCTTTCGGGCTGGTCAGCGATGCGCCGATGAAGGTGAAGGTGCGCTTTTCCGCCGAAGTGGCCCATGCCGTCCGGGAGCGGGTCTGGATGGCGGGGCAGAAAATCGGCAGTGACGGTGAAGGGCGGGTGACCGTCGAGTTCGAGGCCACCGGCCGGATGGAGCTGGTCTCGTGGATCATGTCCTACGGCGCCCATGCCGAGGCGCTGGAACCGCCAGATCTGCGCAAGGAGGTCAAACGCCAGGTCAAGGAGATGCGCGAGTTCTACCGCAGCAAGGAGAAGGAGAGTGACCCGGCCGAGAAGAAGGGCAAGCGAAGCCAGTCACGGTAGTGGTTGAAATCACATGTCCGGAAGTCAATCCTGACACTAATGCGCTCCTAAGCCAACCCGAAATTTGGTATGAGGCATTAGCAATTTGGTATGGATTGCGCTGAAAACGTAGAGGATTTGACACGATGGTAATGAAATTTATCACTCGCTCAATCTCCCCTTGTGCGGCTTTTATCTCCGCCAGCCGTTCCTCACCAAGCACCTCCTCAGCATAATCTTCACAATAAATCAACTCGGTCATTCTCAAACCTGGCATACAGGTTGCCATTTCCGATACCGCCGACCGCCCCTCATGATCCTGATATGATGGATCGGCACCGTAGCGGAGCAACAGCTTTACCAGTTCCAGATGAGCGCGGCAGGCCGCCTGCATGAGCGCCGACCAGCCATAAAAAGACTGACAGTTGGTCGGAGCACCCATTTCAAGCAACATTTCAACCCTCGCAATATCCTCGGAATAGACCGCATCCAGCAGTGATAGCCGCAGCAGATTGGCGTCGATTACCTGTTTACGGCACATCATCTCTACCGTTGCAAGATCAGCATTTTCAAGCATTGTCTTAGCAGCTCTTCGCTCGGCATTGCCCGAAAACAGCCAGTCATAACTGGAATGCTTCAGTGCATAATCACAAGCCTCATATCCGTAACGCGTAATCAGGCCAACATCCGCTCCACCATGAATGAGAATGGCAACATTTTCCTGATTATCGGCAGAGTGCATTGCCATCATAAAGGCGGTCTCGCCTATTTCATTTCGCAAATCAACAATAGCCCCGGCGGCAAACAGCAGTTGCGTCAGATATTCCTTGCCGGGACTCAGCACTGCAAGCATCAACGGAGTCTCGCCGTTTTCAAATGTGTTGATATCGGCACGCCGCCGGATTAGACGACGCGCCTTTATAATGTCATCTGATATAATTGCGTCATGCAGTGACATGGATATTCCTCAAGAATCTGTTCAAACTCCTTCAAACCGTTCTTCCGGGCAATTTCCAATAAGTTTTTGCCAAAATACTGCACAGTGGCATCCGCCCCGCACTCCAAAAGCAGCCGCAAAACATCAGGATTGCCGTTTTCAAGCATCGCTGCCCAAAGCGGCGGCAACCCTCTGCTATCCGCCATGTTTGCATCAGCCCCGTCATCCAGAAGCAGCCGCAACAAACCCGTATCACCAATATTCAGTATCGCCACCAACAGCGGAGTTCTACCGATTTCATCCCTGGCATTAACATCTGCCCCACGTTGCAATAGCATGCGGGCAATCTCCAGATTCAACCTACCGACAGCAGTTAATAGAGGCGTAGAGCCGTAAAGCCCCACGCCATCAACATTGGCACCATTGTCCAGTAAGAGCTTGCAACATGGCAAATGCGAATTGCGAACCGAATAGCACAGTGCATTTATGAGTACTTTTGCCGGAATTTCATTGTTCAACAGGTTTCTCAGAAATAGCACATCACCGTCTTTAGCTGCCCTGATGATATCCCGATGTACGGGACTGATGGCACCATTACTCAAAATCATCGTCATCAATTTCTGTGTTTTCTGTGTCGTCAGGAAGGTGCTGCTCCAGCAATCTGTCTGGCACCAGTCGGAAATGTTCAAGATCACGTTCCCGAGTTACCAACAGGAAATTATTTAGCGGTATCAGAATATCCCCACTACTTTTGGAAAGCTCAGTGTTGATGTCTTTGAGGTAGTTGTCGCTCAGACGCGGG
The DNA here is from genome assembly GCA_001802125.1 of Geobacteraceae bacterium GWC2_55_20. Taxonomy (GTDB): domain Bacteria; phylum Desulfobacterota; class Desulfuromonadia; order Geobacterales; family Pseudopelobacteraceae; genus JACRCG01. The sequence goes on along the minus strand of MGZK01000152.1, from coordinate 3,104 downwards.
ACGCCCGACAGGAAACGGAGTTGCGGCCAGGTGATGCGGAAAGGCTCTGAATAATCCTGCTCAAAATTCTCGTTGAATAACTCGGAAAGAATGGTTGCTGTTTCTTCTGCTGTACGTGCCATGGTAGGCCTCCTTGGGTTAATGTGGAGACCAGTATGGCATGATCTGGCGACGGATCACGTCGCTTTGAGCAAGCCATTATGCAGACCGCACGACGCTGAGCACGAGCATAAAAATTTTTGAGTGTTTCCGGTATGTTCATAGTGGCCTCTCTTGCAAAACTACTGAGATCGCCAGCATGGTCAGGCCGGGGCCGGCGGTGTGGCCGGCCCCTGATTCAATGTTCGTATGAGTATGCCTTTTCCTGGCGCGAACGGGCTCGTTGCCACCGTACGGAGATCAATGCCCCGGGAAAAACCATTCCGTACTGGCACTAGGAGACATACCATTACCGGTCTCTCCTCCGGTAATGATCACCGCTCCATAGCTCAGCAGGGTCGCGGTATGGTGGTAACGCTTGTAGGTTGTGCCGGTTTGGGTCCAGGTGCCGGTAGCAGGATCGTAGATCTCCGCGGTGGAGATTTCGTCTCCTCCTGCAACAAGCACTCTCCCGTCTGGCAGTAATGTTGCCGTGTTATCCCCACGACTGTAAGCCATAGAGCCGGTTTGGGTCCAGGTACCGGTAGCAGGATCGTAGATCTCGGCGACCCCACCGCCTCCTCCTGCAACAAGCACCCTCCCATCTTGCAGTAATGTTGCTGTATGATTGTCGTGCTCGTAAGCCATAGAACCGGTTTGGGTCCATTTTCCTGTAGCAGGATCGTAGATCTCTGCGGTGGCACGACCGTGATTACCGACCCAATCTCCTCCCGCAACAAGCACCTTCCCGTTTGGCAGTAATGTTGCCGTGTGGGCACTGCGGTCATACTTCAAAGAACCGGTCTGGGTCCATTTGCCGGTAGCAGGATCGTAGATCTCCGCGGTGCCGTCTGAACCAAAAAAGTCCTCTCCTCCGGCAACAAGCACCCTCCCATCTTGCAGTAATGTTGCCGTGTGACTTTGGCGGTCGTACTTCAAAGAACCGGTTTGGGTCCAGGTGCCGGTGGCAGGATCGTAGAGCTCGGCACTGGTACGTGTTGTTTGGAATATCAAAGTAAATTCAAATTCCCTTCCTCCTGCAACGAGCACCTTCCCGTTTGGCAGTAATGTTGCCGTGTGGTCACTGCGGTCATACTTCAAGGAACCGGTTTGGGTCCATGTGCTGGTAGCAGGATCGTAGAGCTCTGCGCTGGCACGAGTGCTTGTCGCGGTCTCTCCTCCTGCCACAAGCACCTTCCCGTTATCCAGTAAGGCTGCCCCGTGATATTTACGGGGATAAATCAAAGAACCGGTCTGGATCCATTTATTTAATGACGGTCCTGCCATCGGTGCCACCGAGGCAAAATCAACGGCTTTGATATCGGCACCGTTGACCGCAAAACTGTTGTCCAGAGGAGCAAAGGTGGCGCCCTCTTGCGAGGGGGTTACCCGGTATTCCCCGGCGGGAACCATGAAACGGTAGGTGCCGTCGGCATCGGTGGTGGCGGTCAGGGTCCGGTCGCCCTCCAGGGCAACGGTGACACCAGCCAAGCCGGCATCCGCTTGGGAAACCTTGCCGGCAATAGTGTAGACGGCCGTGAGCGTGGCGGTGTAGGTAGCCGGATTGGCAGGGTCAGACGGGTTTACTTCGACCACGCTGGTGTGGATGGCCTTTGTATCGTCGCTGACAAGCGCCGTGTAGGTAAGGGTATGATTGCCGCCGGAGGTGGTGACACAGACTAACTTGCCGTTGCTGACACTCCAGGTTCCACTGAAGGTAGACGCGCCGATCGTTGTACTCCAGGTGCCGTCGGCATTGAAGACGAGTGTTCCAGTGGAACCTGTGGAACTGGAATACGCAAACGTCTTGCCGGATACCTGCCCGGCGGTAAAGGTTGCGGTGAAAGCAGCAGTGCCGGTTATCGGGTTATTGGGGTCAGCGGGGTTTACTTCTACGAAGCTGGTATTAATGCTGTTTGATGTAGTTGCAAGCAGGGTGTACGTAATTGTATGATTGCCGCCGGCAGTGGTAACACAGACAAGCTTGCCGTTGCTGATACTCCATGTCCCGCTGAAGGTGGATGAAGCAATTGTTGTGCTCCAGGTGCCGTCGGCATTGAATGCGAGTGTTCCCGTGGAACCGGCGCTGGAATACGCAAAGGTTTTGCCGGATACCTGGTTAGCAGTAAATGTCCCTGTCGGGGTGCTGTCGCTTCCCGCACAGCCCGCCAGCAACAGTACCGCAAAGCTCAAAACCACAAAGATCATGCGAAAGAACTGCGGCGTACTTTTCATGATAGTTCTCCTTTATGGATTGAGAAACCTGGCAACGCGGTTGGTGGCGTTGGCGGCAAGGTCGCCGTAATAGAACGGGTAGTCGTAGCTGTGGTAAAAGCCTGGCGCGATAGGGCTCGGGCGCTTGATCGTTGCCGGGTCCACGGTTGAGCAGAGCACCACATTTGTCGAAGAGGTCGGGTCGAGAGCGCTCGTGACCGGGTCGATTGCGGCGACTTGCGCATCGGCATAGCCGGCTACGGTCTGCACGGGGATTATAACATCGCCCTGGTAAAACGGGGCCGTTGCGGTTGCATCGTATAGGCGCAGCGAGCCGGCATTGGCTGAGGCGGGAGCCTGTGTTGCCGTTCTAGTCCAGGAGATCGGGTTGATCGCCATGGCACCGGGGAAGACCACTGGGTTCCTGCCCGTAAAGGAAGGGCTTTGGGTGTTGTACGAGATGATCACACCGGTATCATCAGGTCCCTGGGCAAATTTCAGATGGGTGTTCCGGTCGAAATAATCCTGGGTGAAAGACCAACCGATGGCATAGGCGGCAATCATCCGCTGATAGACGTCTGGATTGGCTTTCATGTAGTTTTGCAGCAGGAGCGCGACTACCGTTGAACCCTGGGAATGACTCACCAGAATGAACGGCCGGTTGTTGTTGTAGTATTTGATGTAATAATCGAACGCTGCGGTGACATCCGTGGCCGGTGTCCCGCTGATGAAGTCATACACGGCGTCTGCAG
>MGZK01000151.1 GCA_001802125.1 Geobacteraceae bacterium GWC2_55_20 | reverse complement strand
CACAGCCTCTTTTATTGCGCCATGCAAAATCCGAAATCGGTACTTCGGAGCCCATACAATGTGGTACTGACAATGCCATACCTGTATGTGATAACTTACGAAACCGGCTGCTCACTGTTTCCTCCTTTACATTCGAAGTTGCGGCAACAACTCGACAAAAGAGTAGCAGTGAGCGGCTTTATTGGATGTTGGCCATAAACTCACCATTAATAATCAAATTCCCCCAGACGCTTCACTGCGACAACACATTGAGGCCCATTATTCTTCCCATTTCCCATCCGAAACTCCTATTTGGCACGCAGGTATTGGTTTGGCCAGTCCACATCCGCATGCAGCGCTTTAGCGGCATTGAGCGGCCAGTAGGGGTCGCGGAGCATCTGCCGTGCCAGTAGTACCACGTCTGCCTGGTTTGTTGCCACGATCTGTTCAGCCTGGAACGGCTCGGTGATGAATCCCACAGCACCGCTTGCAATTCCTGCTTCAGCCCGTACTCTGGCTGCAAATGGGACCTGGAATCCCGGACCGAAGGGTACCGGCTCATCCGGGACCGCAAACCCGGAAGAACAGTCGATCAGGTCCACACCGAGCTCTTTAAGCAGCCGTGCCAGGATCACCGACTGATCGATATCCCAGCCCCCTTCCACCCAGTCCGTAGCGGATATACGGACAAACAGCGGCAGTTCTTCCGGCCACTCTTCTCTTACCGCAGCGGCAATCCGCAAGGGGAAGCGCAGCCGGTTTTCCAGGCAGCCGCCATAGTTGTCGTCTCGCTGATTAACCAGCGGCGAGAGAAACTCATGGAGCAGATAGCCATGGGCCATGTGCACCTCGACCACCTGAAAACCGGCGGCAAACGCGCGCCTGGCAGCGGCGCGGAACTGTGCTTCGATCACGTCCATTTCGTTCGCTGTCAGGGCACGGGGAACAGGATGGCCCACGTCAAACGGCACCGCGCTTGGCGCAAGCGGCTGCCATCCACAGGCCTCGGCGCCCAGTGGGCCGCCCCCCAGCCACGGAAGTGAACATGACCCCTTGCGTCCCGCATGAGCAAGTTGTATTCCCGCAACGGAACCCTGCTCTCGTATGAATCGGGTAATCGGTAAAAAAGCTTTGGCATGTTCGTCACTCCAGAGGCCGCTGTCGTCAGGGCTGATTCGTCCTTCGGGGCTTACCGCGGTCGCCTCGACCATGACCAGGCCTGCGCCCCCCACGGCACGGCTGCCGAGATGGACGAGATGCCAGTTGGTTGGCAAGCCGTCCCGGCTGGAATACTGGCACATGGGGGAAACGAAGATCCGGTTGCGAAATGTTATGGAGCGCTGGCTAAGAGGTGAAAATAGAATGCTCATGGGTAATCTCCTCTGAAGATTGCTTATTCCGGTTTTCAGGTTTTATCGGCGGTTAACTGCCTTTTGATGGTTACTGAATGGGCGTGTGAAATCGAAGACCGGTCCAATCTCCTCAGCCAGCCTGCTACATTTTCCCCAGATAACGGCTCTTCACGTTGAAGGCGATCATCCACTCGGCCATGGCGCGCGGCGGCAGCAGCTTCTTCAACTCCGCCGCAATCACACCGGCATCCTTGGATTCGGCGGCCAACTCCTTCGCCTTCCTGTCGAACAGCAGCAGATACTCCTTCATTTCGCGCAGGTCCTTTTTGGTGGAGAGCGGTCCGTGTCCGGGGACGATCTTCTCCAGGTCCATGGCCAGCAATGCATCGATGTTCTTGCCCCAGCCGTAGATATCTCCGTCGGCCAGATAGGGGTGGAAGTCGGTGAAGAGGATGTCGCCGCTGAAGAGCAGCTTCCTGGACGGAACATGGACCACCACGCTCCCCTCGGTGTGGGACGGTCCGGTGCGGATCAGTTCCACCGTTTCATCCCCCAGGTCGATGGTGAGTCGCTCGCTGAAGGCCAGCGACGGCAGGGTGATGACGGTGCCGGCCATATCCTCCGTTTTCAGCCCGTAATTGCCGCTGTTCTGCAGAATGCCGGCTCCGACCTTTTCGAGCAGAGCCCGGTCGGCGCTGTGGGAGATGACCGTGGCGCCGATTTTGGCAAAAACGCAGTTGCCGAAAGCGTGGTCCAGATGGGTATGGGTGTTGACCACGTACTTGATCGGCTTGTTTGTCACCTTGCGGATATCGGCCAGAAAGCGCTCCCCTTCCTTGGCAGAGATCAGGGTATCGACCACCAGCACGGCGTCCGAGCCGATGACGATGCCGGCGTTGGCGGCAAAGCTGTGGCCCGGAGAGCTGTCCTTGACGCCCACATAGGAATAGACGTTATCCGCCAATCGGGTCAGCTCGGCAGAGGCGCTGCGGGTGTAAAGCAACGAAAAAATAACAAGCGACAGCATCAACATCTTTTTCATTTTGATTGTCTCCCTCGATCTGTTTGTTGCCTGCAATAAATACGGTTCGAAATATCTCGCAATAGCCGGTTCAAGTCAACGGGTCGGGCTCACCTTCAGAAAAATAATGTGGGCCGGCGTTTTTATGGCAAAACCGCCGACCCACATCAATTTGCGCCAAAACCACTCATACTGCATCAATGTGCATCAATCTGTTTCACCATATAAACCCAAGAAGCCGACATTTGTCAGCTTCCGGATTCATAACCAAATCTTATTCGATCTAATCCGCCGCAAAGCAACTGCTAAGCAGTCCCCTCTCCATGAGGGAGAGGGCCAGGGTGAGGGGGAATGTTGCAATATGTTGCATTGTTTCCCCCTCATCCGGCCTTCGGCCACCTTCTCCCCCGGGGAGAAGGGATTAGCGACAGATTAGAACGAATCAGGTAACCAAATATTCACAGGCCGACACCGGCGATTGCGGCGCCGCAGTCCGGACAGAGACCGTCACGGATTCTGTCGGATTCGATGATATAGCCGTAGCGCTTGATCAGCAGGTTCTCGCAGGAAGGGCAACTGGTGTTTTCGCCCCCCTCGCCCGGCACGTTGCCTTCGTAGACATAGCGCAAACCGGCGGCCAGGCCGATTTCGCGCGCTTTACGCAGAGTGGCAACCGGCGTGCGAGGGCGGTCGGTCAGCCTGTAGGTCGGGTAAAACTGGCTCACATGCCAGGGTGTGTCCGGACCCAGCCTGTTGGCGATAAACCCGGCGATCTCCCGCAGTTCCGCGTCGGAGTCGTTCAGGCCGGGAATGATCAGCGTGGTCAGCTCGATCCAGATCCCCAGCCTGTGGTACTCGATGATCGACTCCAGCACCTCGGAGAGCCGCGCGTGGACGAAGTCCCGGTAGAATTCCTCGGAGAAGCCCTTCAGGTCGATATTGGCCGCGTCCAGAAAAGGCGCGATCTCTTCCAGCGCCTCCCTGCTGATGTAACCGTTGGTTACAAAGATGTTCTTCAGACCCGCCTGCCGCGCCAAGCGGGCGGTTTCGTAGGCGAACTCGAAGAAGATGGTCGGCTCGGTATAGGTATAGGAGATCGAACCGCAATCGTTGTCCAGTGCGCGCTGCACGACCTCCCGCGGGGTCGCCGACTCGCCCCGGATCGGAGCGTTCCGTTCCACCTGGGAAATCGAATAGTTCTGGCAGTGGCGGCAGCGGAAGTTGCACCCCATCGAGGATACAGAGTAGGAACGGCTGCCGGGCATGACGTGGAAGAGCGGTTTTTTCTCGATCGGATCAACATGTTCGGCGCAGAGCCGGCCGTAGTTGAGGCTGTAGAGGACTCCTTCGCGGTTTTCCCGGACAGAGCAGATGCCGCGCTCCCCGTTGCCGATCAGGCAGCGAAAACGGCACAGGCCGCAGCGTACGCGCCCCCCCTCTCCTTCTTGTTGGTAAAACATGGCTTCTCTCATGGTATTCTACCCCCCTTGAATGACTCTGATTATATCAGTAGGATGGTTGCGGTCAATCCATGCGAATACTGGGGTTAAGGAGAATTTGAAGTTTGTTTGGCATTTGGTATAAATACATGAGCAGGAGGTCAGCCGATGCGGCTCTTTATTGCGATCGAACTCCCGGAGCAGGTCAGGAACGCACTGGCCGGGCTTAGGTGCGACATACACGGCGCCCGCTGGGTTCCCAAGGACCAGCTCCACCTGACGCTGGCTTTTCTGGGTGAGGTGGATGATGACGGTGTTGCCCGGTTGACCGGCAGACTCTCCCGGATTCATGCCCCGCCGTTTACTCTCCGCTTCGGCGAAAGCGGATGTTTTCCCGGCCGCCGCCGGCCGAGGGTACTGTGGGTCGGACTGGAGCACGAATCGCGACTGCTGCATCTCGCCGCGAAGGTGCATGCTGCGGTGACGGATAGCGGCATGGCGCTGGAAGATCGCCCCTTTTCGCCGCATATAACCCTGGCGCGAATCAAAGTACCCAGACCGGAAGAGGTCGGCATCTTTCTTGATCGCCACCTACAAAAAAAACTCCCTTCACTTGCGGTGAGGGAGTTTATCCTTTTTCAAAGCCAATTGACTCCTGAAGGCGCAATCCATACGCCCATCAGAAGCTTTCCGCTGGCGGCTTAGCGGCTACAAACCCCCGCACCGCGGCCCTGCCGCTATCCTTGGCGGCGTACATGGCAACGTCGGCGGCCCTGATCAGCTCGACTCCGATGGAGGCGTCCGACGGATAATTGGAGACACCAAAGCTGGCGGTCAGATGAATCGGAATGTCGTCATCGGAAACAAATTTTGTGTCTTGCATGATTCCAAGCAGTTTCACAGACAGCTTTACCGCCTGTTCTTTTGTGGTATGGGGCAGGATGATCGCGAACTCGTCACCACCATAGCGGGCCGCAAAATCAGATGAACGGATATTACGCCCTATCAACCGGCCGAACTCGCTCAGCATCCGGCTTCCCACCAGGTGACCATGCCTGTCGTTGACGTTCTTGAAGCGGTCCAGATCGAGAAAAACGAGTGATAGTTCTTCGTTGTAACGTTTGGCGCGGCTCAGCTCGTTTTCGATCAAAGTCCCGAAATGCCGTGAATTGTACAGGCCGGACAGATCATCCGTCACGACCAGCTCGTTGATACGCTCGTAGTTACCTGCGTTTTCAAGCGCAATAGCGGCAAAATCGGCAATTGCCATCAGTAGCGAAATGTCGCTCTCGGCAAAATCCGAATCTTCAAAACTGTTGATCAGCTCAATCACCCCCACGACCCGTTCCTTGATTTTCATCGGTACGCAGACTATGGAGCGCGTTGTAAACGACAGCTTCTGATCTATGTACAGGGCAAATCGCTGATCTTTGCCGACATCAGGTATCAACAGCGGTTCACCATGCAATGCCACCCAACCGGCTACACCCTCTCCCGGCTTCAGGGTAATTTCCTTTAGTTTTTCCGCCACCGGAGAAACGGTAATTTCAAAAGTCAGATTCCCGGTTTTCTTGTCAACGAGAAGTAGCGACCAGGCTTTGGGTTTTAACAGTCGCTCCACCTGTTTCATGATCGATTCGAGGATTTCATGTATCTCAAGGCTGGACGTCAGCGCCTTTCCGATCTCGACCATTGACGCAAGTTCATCATTGCGCCGTTCCAGCTGTTCCAGCAGAGTTGAATTGTTCTCAATATTCATTACAGCCCCCCATCATGTCAGGCTATTGCATCTTGCATGTCAAGCTCTTGAATCAACTGATTACACAATCAAACCAAATGAACGCAAATGCTTGAGAACTTCATTTCTGTCAACCGGCTTTACAATATACGACTCGCACTGGTTGATGAATGCCCCCATGATGTTCCCGCTGTCACGCATTGAACTTATAACGAGCACTTTGGCGCTGTCCGGAGGCAGAATATTACGCTCTTCCTCCAGATGGCAGATTGTCCTTGGTTATATGATTGTAATGAGCGCTTGGCATGATAACCAATAACTTCCGTCCGGTAAATACTGAAACGTGGTTTTCGTACTGAGTGAGAATATAATTGTTAATTCACATTCTTGTTTTATTGGAATATCACCACGATGATAGACTTCGCACTGAAGCCGAGCCTCGGCAAACAACGACACAAATAAATACTATTTGAAACGTCATGACACATCATGAGCCGGATGCGGCGGACGATGGGATACAGGATTCTCCCAACAACAGGCGGTTTTTCGGCGTGATGTCATTGGGGATCTGCTGTGTAAATACACGGTAGCCACTATCGCGAAGACGCACGGCCCTGAGAACATCCTGGGCCAGCGGGCCGTCCAGCCATCCCTGCAAGCCGCCCAAACCACCGGCATTCAGATCATGGCAACAGGGGAGTACCGCCACCCGCGCCCCTACCGCCATGGCCCGCTCCAGAACAAGATCGGTCAAGCTCCCGCAGGCGTGCACCGAAACCACCAGATCGTCCCGATGCAGGGTTACCTGTTCCAGATCCTGCTGCAAGAATT
>MGZK01000150.1 GCA_001802125.1 Geobacteraceae bacterium GWC2_55_20 | reverse complement strand
CCCTGTCGGTTACCTTCACTCCGACCGATTCAGTCAATTACTCCACCGTAACCGATTCAGTCAATCTGGTCGTGAACAAGGTGGCCCTGACCGTAACCGCCAATAACCTCAGCAAGATGGTTAATACCGTCAATCCGACCCTGACCTATACCATTACAGGTTTTGTCAACGCAGAAACAGCATCGGTACTGACCGGAACACCGGCGCTTAGCACAACGGCTGTCACCAACAGCCCGGTTGGTTCCTATCCGATCACGGTAACCGCCGGCACACTGGCTGCGGCCAATTACAGCTTCTCATTTGTCAACGGAACGCTGACCGTCACCGGCCAGACGGTGCCGACCATCACATGGAACAATCCCGCCGCGATCACCTACGGCACGGCTCTTTCAGCAACACAGTTGAATGCCACCGCCAGCGTGCCGGGAACATTCGCATACACACCGGCAGCAGGCAGCGTGCCGAATGCCGGAACACAGACCCTGTCGGTTACCTTCACTCCGACCGATTCAGTCAATTACTCCACCGTAACCGATTCAGTCAATCTGGTCGTGAATAAGGTGGCCCTGACCGTAACCGCCAATAACCTGAGCAAAATGCTTAATACAGACAACCCGACCCTGACTTACACCGTTACCGGTTTTGTCAATGGTGAAACCACTGCGGTTCTGACTGGAGCGCCCGTGCTGAGCACAACAGCCGTCACCAACAGCCCGCTTGGCTCCTACCCGATCACAATAACCGCAGGCACACTGACAGCAGGCAACTACAACTTCTCTTTCGTCAACGGAACGCTGACCGTCACCTCAATCAACCTTATTCAGAACCCGGTTATGATCCTGGGGGACAAGGGATATGCCACCCTGCTTGCGGCCATCCAGTCAGTCACCGCTGATGCCACCATCCTGGTTAGGGACACGTATACATCGGCTCTGCCCGAAACCTTGTTGTTGAATAATGGTTATAACGTTACCCTGAACGGCGGTATAGATGTAAACGGAAACCCGACAACAGGCTACTCGACCGTCCATGGAACACTGACCATCCAGAGCGGAGCGCTTGTCGTGAATGGAGTCGCAATCTGGTAATATTTTAGATAATTCAGCATCGCGGTGACACGAAATACTGTCCAAACAAAGATGGCCCATTCATACTGCTGATTGCAGTTTGAATGGGCCATTGCTTCATCTGTCGAGACTGTTAAAGTAGTCGATTCTTGTTTTCCATCAGCGAGCCGAACCAGAGCAGCAGATCCAGCATGGCGTATGTGACAGCATGTACCGAATAGCGGGTTGGGGGATATTTGGGGTTGGCATGGGGTGTATGGGCGCCGTTGTCGCTGGTGATCTTGTAGATAAGTTCGGCAAACCGGTCGATGATCTTGTAGCGCTCCACCTGCCCGGTTTCGGAGAGATGTTTGTAGGCTCCGACAATATTCAGCTCGCCTCCCACGAAGCGATTGGGCAGCAATTCCCTGTCGGCTCTGTTGACAGCCAGATATATCTTTTCCTGCAGCCGCCTCAAGCAACTAAGGCTGTTCTTGATAACGGTGAAATCGGTGTTGTCCATCTCTTTCAGACAGCTGATCAGCTCCTGTTCTGCCTCCTTATCCAGATGCTGGTCTACGACCGCAAAGACGTCGGCATACGAGTGGCGCAGCCTGATCCAGTCCAATTTTTCCGCCTCCGCAAGCATGAAGGCGATCATTTCGTTTTCATCCCGCCCCTTAGAATAAATTCGTAACGTCCCTTCGTATAACTCTTTCAGATTTTGGTACTGGTCGGTCTCGCCGGTCAAAACAACCAGCGGCAAATGGGAGGCTTTTTCACCGAAGTATTTGATGGCAGCTGTGATGAAACTGCTGTCGGGCACTGTCTGGTGGCGGGCCTTCAGACATTTGACATCCAGTATTACCCCGGCGATGGAAGCCCCTTCCGGCCCCTCGAACAGTTCCCGCCCCTCTTCCAGGCTGCCGGCATGTCGCAGCTGGATATTGAATCGTTGAACATCCCGATAGAGGGCCTCCACATAGGGAAGTGAATCGTCAATAACCAGCATCTTCATCTGAACCGTGGATGTGGACATCAGATTTCCCCCTTGGGAAGCATGATTCTGAAATGGAGCGGTTGTTCATCACGAATTATCTCGAATGAACCATTGTGAGCAGCGATCATCTTGCCTATCCAGGCCCCACCGAGTCCTTCTCCGGGGCTGTCTCCGCTTTTTCTGCCGAAGCTCAGGAAATCCTTCTCGGACAGGTTCCCGGGAAATGTGCGCCCGTTGTTGGTATAGTCAATCAGAATCCTGCTGCGCCTTTCCGTGATCCGGAAAGACAGCACGGCCTTTGAACAATCTCCCGAAAAACCATGGACCTCGGCGTTGCGGATAAGGTTGAGCATCGCCTCAACAAAAGATTGCCGGTGCAAGCGGATTTTAATTGCACTTCCGCAGTGGATGGTTATGGCCATCTTCGAGGCAAATAGTGGAATTATTTCCCGTTCGAACAGTTCACAAATGTTCACTTCCCGAAAATCCTCCCGTAGTATTTCGTGAGTGACCAGTTTGCGTGTGCTTTCGAGAATGTTGTTGATGTGCTCCAGACTTATCATTGCATGATCCAGCGCCTCACGAACCGTCTCGTCGCTGCCGTCGAGGCGTTTGGCCAGCGTTTCGTCCAGAATTTGCCTTGACTCCAGAAATGAGATTACAGCCGTTATGGGAGATTTCACCATCAGCAGGTTGGGTTTGACGTTGTGATTCAGGTGCCGCAGTATGTTGTATTCGGCATCATGCTTTTCTTCGACGATCTTGCGCCGGAATTTGCTGGACATGAATTCCCTCGCCGCATCAATGCACATACCCAAGGCCACGCCAACGACAGTCAGAAGCGCGATCGAAAGAGTTCCAAACCGGCTGAACAGGTATAACGAAACCGGAACAAGAAACGCTCCCAGCGCCAACGTGGCCACGATTTTGTTGGCAGCTGTTTTTTGATAGGTCCAGTTGAACGCGCAGAAAAGCACCACGCCCAGATCCAGTAAAAAACTAATTAGCGAGGGGGAAAATGACGCCTTGTTGTCCAACAGGGCAAAATGGACATTAACCAGAACCTTGATCATGAAAAGCAAGGTGCTGTACAGGAGCGGAGTCTGCACCAGAAAAAACATGAAGAGCGCTATCGCCGTGCAGATAAGAATGTTTGAGGTAAACAGTTTTTGCTTCGGCAACAGCATATTCGAATCAACTTCTGTCGGTATTCATAATGTCAATCAGGTTTTGATTGGCAAGTCCTTCGGCCATCTGGGAGCGACATGAGTTATGGGTGCAAAGAAAGAGAATACGCTGTTTCATGAGGTATCTCGCTGAAATCGAATCACTGGAATGTTGAGTTTGCATGAAAATCATGCAGGCTGGCAATCATGGATGAATCCGGGGTCGGGTCGATGTGCGGTATCTTGGACTGGCCGCCCAGTTTTCCTCGTTCCATCAGCGACCACTGGTAGATGCCGTCCTCCGGCACCAGCAGCACATCAGGCGCGTTGATGCGGCCCTGTCCCCTGAAGGTGGCATAGTCGGCGTTAAGATCGCAGAGGACCCTATCCAATACTTGTGATGCATCGGATACATCCGGGCCGGCATTTCGAACCGCCAGCACCCACTGATGACGCCGGTTACGGATATCCGCGCCTACCATGAATTCGCGCACGTTCCAGCGAACGTTCAGGTTGAGGTTGGCCACAGCCTGCTCGACCTCGCCCTGGGTGACCTTTTCCTCCAGTTTGTCCAGAAAGCGGTCCCGTCCGGTGAACTCGATCAGATGCGGCGCTGTGGAAATAAAGCGGATCGTATCGCCGATATGGTAGCGCCACAACCCGGAACAGGTGCTGAGGATGATCGCATAGCGCTGCCCGGTTACAACCTGCTCCAGCGGGATCGCTTCGGCATGGGGCGCCGGCCGGCCCTGCCCGTCCAGATCTTCAAAACGGACAAACTCGAAGAAAACTCCGTAATAGGGGGTCAGGCGCATCCGCGGCTCGCCATGCCGCTGGAATGCCATAAAGGCTTCGGACGAAGGGAGCAGTTCCAGCAGATGTGGCATCTGTCCATCAAACAGATCCTCGAACTCGCTGCGATAGGGTTTCAGGCTGGTGCCGCCGTGAATTATCAGCTCAAGATTCGGTAGCAGCTCTTTAAGCGGCCTGCCGCCGATCTCCACGCAGCGTTTCAGCAGCAGGATGATCCAGGGCGGCACCCCGGAGATGACCCGGATTCTCTCGTCGCGCAGCAGCAACTCCGCCATTGCCTGTAGCTTTTGCTCCCAGGGAAGAGCCGATACTTCCGCATTAGGCTCCACGAAAGGCGTCAGGTACCAGGGGCGAAAACGGAGCGTCAGGGCACTCATGTCACCGGACCAGACCCCGCGTTTGTCCCTGTTCAAACTGGTGGAGCCGGACATGTAGAGTATCTTGCCGGAAGGTATCCGCGACCCGGGATTTTCGGCCAGGTAGCACGAGATCATATCGAGCGCCGCCCGGCGGTTTTCCGCAAACATCCGTTCTGAAAAGGGGATGAACTTGGTCGGCGCCGTGGTTCCGGAGGTTTCGCAGAACATACTTATCTTACCTGGCCAGGTTGTGTTGTCCAACTCAGGAGCCGTTCGAGCACTGAATGAGTCCGGCTGATCGAGATAAAAATAATCTGTCATGAATTCCTGGTACGAGCGGATCGTCACACGGTTCTTAAAGTCACGATAGGCGCTCTCGAACGGTGGGCCTATCATCCCGGCAAAGCCGTTGTCTTTGCCGAACTCGGTCTCCGCTGCCGTTTCCAGCAACTCAGCCAATATCCGCCGCTGTTCCTCCAGCGGGTCCAGACGCATGAATTGTCCGGCCCGTTTTACGGCCTGCGACAGCAGCAGTTTATGAAGCAGTCCGCTATCCTGAATCCTGCTTGCCAATGTCATCTATACCGCCAGCTGCAGACGCGGATAGAGCAGCTTGTCATACCACCCCTCCAACATCGTGTTGTAGGCTTCGTGGTGGAATATCAGCGAGGCGTGGGCGACACCGTCACCGACAACCTTGGATTTTACCGTCTTTACACGGCAGGTGGGGAATATCCGGTTGTAGAGGGAGGATTTACTGAACAGCAGCAGGGTCGGCGACGACGGCACCAGTATGTCCGATTCGTTTTCGGCCAGCAGCACCAGCACCGGACCCGAGAAGAGCGAGTTGTTAAGCTGCGGAAAGTTGAAGTCCCGCAGCGCCGAAACCCTTTCAAATCCGCCTCGGGCGGTGGTGTATTCGATGACATCGTTGATTTTTTTCCGGATGGCAAGGTGGCGTACACCGAGGGTGCGGTTTTCGGCTCCGGCATTGAACAGCGCCTGAAAGCAGCGCCGTGATCTTTCGATATGTTTTGAGATGCCGACTTCGTTGACGGGGTCGGCGGCCACGATTTTCCTGAGATTGCTTTCCAGCATTCTCACTCCGTCACGTTTCCGGTCGGCGCTCCGGATCAGGTCGTCGGTGGTGAGAACCGGGCTTATCAGCACCAAGCCGCGGATGCTTTGATGCATCTGTTCGTCGGCATGACGCAGGAAACTGGAGAGCAGGCCACAGCCGAAGCTGACCCCCATGATCAGTGGTTTTTGTCCCTTGCGGGCCAGGTATTCGATCAGGTCGGTAAGCTGGGCGCTGAACATCTCCATGCAGAAGCCGTTGCGGGAATAGTTGATGTAATAGATCGAGCCGTGCTGACGCAGTATTTTACGCTGGAACTCGACGGTCTCGGTGGCGTCCGGGACAAAACCTCCCAGCACAATTGTAGGCGCATTGCCGATGCCTTTTTCGCGGAAGAGGCTGCAGCGCGTCCGGTAGGAGTCGTGATCCCGTTCCAGCAGCGCAAATTCCCGGCGACGGGATTTCGGCGCGTGGCGCTTTATCGATATGCCGCGCATGAATCCGGCGGCGGCAGTGAATGCCGATACCACCGGACGGATATCCTTCACAACCTGAAGCCTTGACACCTTGTCGCGCATATGCCCTCCAGTTATCGTTTGAGGGCATCCTAGCATTGTCAGGTTACATGCATATTGCAGACGGGTGAATGTTTTGAAAAATTATGGCGAAATTACCACAACAACCAACTTTCAATTTCACACCTGCCAGATTTCCCTGGTCAATACATTGCAGCAGGTCAACCTCCCCCGCCCTTCAAATTCTTCTGGATTCTGACAAACCCCGAAATCCAAACTTATCCTGTACTGGTGTGTCATGTCCGCATCAAGTCCAACTGTATCAACATAAAATCCTTTTGCCCAAAAATGATTGCCCCAGTATGGCTTCTTTTTCAGATGCGAAAACTGCTGAAACAGTTTCATCGATGTCTGCCCTTTTAGTTGCGGCAACAACTCGACAAAAGAGTAGCAGTAAGCGGCTTTATCAGCCATAACCATTCGGGACCGGCATACCCAGTCCACATGACCACACCCGTAGGGTGTGGTTTTCTACGTTACGAATAAAAACGAGGATTAATAACTGAAAACAACTACCTGGGGTGGGTCAAATTTCAAAGCCGATTGACATTCGATATATCGCCGCATGTGTTTGGATTTGGGTTGAAATACAGGATGTGAAACATTCAAATTCATGGTCATGTTGATCATCAAAAAACCTCGAAAGCAAACGATTACAACTGCCCGATAAATGTCAAAAATCTGCACGAATTTTTGCGAGAAAATGATGCCAATTTAGAGCAAATATTTTGAAATTATTTTAGTAACAAATGATCGAAAATAACGGCCGACTTACAAGCGATAATGGTACACATTTTTTGCTCATACGAGATATAGTGAAACAGTCTATTATTAATTTTATCCAAATGAGTACTACATACCCGAAGGGTATGATTAAGGGCATATTACTGTCAGGAGGAAACACCATTAACTAACCGCTCTGACATGTCCGCAGAAGTTTTTAATTTTTCCTGCGTATAGAATTCGCGGGCGGACAAGAATTTTAACGAGATATTGAAAGGATTTACAAGACCGTAATTTCAGAACCCTTTTAAAGAAAACAATTCCCCATAATTTTTAAATCATTTGAGGAATTATTTGTGCCTCGATTTTTGCCTGTGGAGAGGAACCAACATATTTTTTCAAGCCCTGTTAAGATTCCATCCCACGTTAGCAACAACATTTTCATAATAGATTTTTTTCGGCTACTCGATCGAGCATTGAAAACCATTTTTGCCAATTCCAAAACAGAAATTTGTTACAGCCTTTCAGTGACACAGGGCGGCCACTGTCTCATCTAAAATCCTTGATTAACGTCCCACACCCCCTGACGGGATGTGCCTTGTCGGCGAGTAACTTGCGGCACTGTTTATAATAGGTTATTTTTGTATGCGGCAGCCGGGATGAGGATGGCGCAACACCACTGGTGCTCAATGCCCGAGAATTAGCGAGGTCCGGGAGCTGGCGTATTTGTCATTGGTGAAGCATTTACTATCCCGTTCAGAAGAGAGCCGTATTCGACAGCTCCCCTTTCCGGTCATGCCGATAATGAGTTCGGAGGCCGGGCTATGAAACAGAAAAAGCAGATCAAGCGAAAAAGCATCAATCTGCCCAAGCATTTGCAGAACCTGAACCCCTATGCCGCCGGTATCGATATTGGCTCCAAGAGCCACTTCGTGGCCGTCCCTGTCCAGCACCATTATTATGTGGCATGCATTATTATGGTGCTTGCCCGACCGCGTGCACCATTATTTTACAGCATGCTTTATTATGGTGCTGACCTCTTTCCAAAATCCGGATGCCTCCCAAAAATGCCTAAAGATGCCTAAAAATGCCTACCTGGCATTTCAGACGCCTTCGCCACCCCGACATCATGCAAAAAAAACGTCTCTAAAAATAAAATGCCCAAAATGGCCTCTTTGAATGCCTCGAGATGTCTCTTTGAATGTCCGAAAATGCCTCAAACGTCTCCCAAAATGCCTCCCCCTCTTCCTTTACCTCTACCTTATCCATAACCATAGTAAAGAAAAGACTTTTGCCGAAACCGATGAACCGGTTCCGGCCGCCGGGGCTGGAGTCCTGCGTCCAGATTCGGCCGGATCTCAAAAACGCCACTGAAATGGCGAAGCCGCGTTGCCGCCCCCACGGTATAGCCGAGAGCAAGATATCCAGCCAGGGGCAAAATTTGCTCGTTTGGCGGCTGTTCTCATTAAGTTGCTGCTTTGTTTTTTTGAGTGGGGTTTTGTTTGAGGGTATTCGGCATACCAGGACTCAATCAACCGCCGGTACGGTGTGAGCAGCAATTCCTGATCCGTTTGGCGCACCGGCGCCCCCTGGGCGGCAATGATACGGGAAACCGTCTTTCTGCCCATGCCGCACTGTACGGCGATTTGGCGCATGGAAAGCTTCACCGTCTGATACAGTTGCAAAACAAAGGCGGCACATTCAGCGTCGGTCATAGCATCCTCCCTGAAGTTGGTTATGAGGAGGCCAGACTAAGCCAGTCAGGGGGAACGGGCCATCGTGTCTTGTATCACATCCAGGCCCAAGGGAAGCTGCTTGTGCAGCCGCTCTTTCAGTTCAGGATAGCGGCCACAGAAGTATCCGGGATTGTCAGCAATCCAGCTGCGTTGAGCAGACTGTTTACGAACCGCCTTGCATTCCTTTCGTGAACAGGCCCGTTAACGATCACCGACTCGGCGATCAGGAACAAAAAAAACGACCGCAGAATTCACAACGCTTGGTCATGGCCACCTCCGGAAAAAGTATCCGGAATTGGTCGTAACAGTTCTTCAACAAAAATGTCGTATGGGAAAAGATGGGCGGCTGAACCTGAAGAAAGAAGAAGAGAACTTTACGTCAAAGCCACATGATCGAAAATGGACTCAATTGCGGGATCGATAACAACATGTTATGCGTTGAGTCCACTGCCTGAAGTTGCAGTACCCCGTATGAGCCTGGCCTGAAAACGCACCATCCCTGTTATTATCGGTTTTTATTTGAGTATGCCTGTTAAAGGCCCCCGGCCTTACTTTTTTTCCGATACGACCTCCCTTCCATGGTGAGAAACGTGCCGTTCAAGGTAAGCAGGTCAGGATGGTGGTAGCGGCCCCGCAGTTGAGGCTGACTTCGGCGAACAGTAAAATTGTAGCTTTGCTGCTCACAAAAAATTGAAAAAGCAACAAAGATACATAAGAACCAGTCAGACGGCACGGCGAGGCGACTTCGCGTCCTACACAACAGGATTTTTGTCCGAGGCTCCCGTCCGATGTCCCCCCTCCCCTGTGTCTATCTCACAATGAACACTATCTGTTAAAATCTTCCGAATGCCGCTTTCACAGTCCGTCCCGTGAAAGTAACTGTTCTATCTGTCGTTTATCCCACCTTGGATAACCGAAATTGCGGTTGGCAGCAGGAATTCTTCCTGATTTCTCAAGCCGCCACAGCTTTGTTGACGAGCACTTAAAAATTAACATCATCTCCACACGAGTTAACGTTTCCATCTTGTCCCTCCGTTCTTTTTTTCATTCCTAAATGAAAGATCGCGAGGGTGTCCGGTTAACCCACACTAATGTTATATGTACCTGATTTAAATGAATAAAGAACTATTTTATCTGTACTTATATGGAGTTTTTTCTTACAGCTTCTCACTTTTCCATAGTATTCTGTACGTAACGACTGTAAATCTGTCAAAAACTGAACGATACTGCTGATCATATTTGTGAATTCGACGCGTCGATTTTAAAAATAACGATTCGATATGAAGCGAAGCCGGTTATACATCTATTCCCCAAACGAGTCAGAATATCTGTACGTCGTGATGCGCTGATTATATGCATGCTGCATTAACCTCCTCAATCAAGATCGGGCTTCCCACATTTCTCTTGTTTCTTCCAGCCATTCACAGAATTTTTCTTCTGTCATCTCGGATATTTAAGCGTTATAGACCGGGGGCATTCCATCACGACCTTGTCTGGCGATATTCCCGGCTCAGTCAATAAATGGTATGCAACTGATTCCAGATCAGGTTGCTTAGGGTCCACAATATTGCCGATGGCGATATATTCGGTTATCTGCGACCATAAGCCCGCCCCAAGTAAATTCACCCACCAATTTAACGAATCTGTATATTTTCTATTGTTAGCTTGCCATCAACTATGGTGACTGTTCCTTTGACGACTGAATATCCACTACTGTTTGATGAATAATCAGTGGAATATCCACCCTTGATAACAACGGATTTGTTAATTGCAAGTGAATTGCTGAACTCAATAGCCCATGCCTGTATCGTGTCATCAGGCAAAGCGGCATTGAGAGCTGCAGTCAGACTGGAGAAATAGACCGCGGGATCGCGTATTAACCTGACCTGGTGTTCGGAATCCTTGCTGAACGTGGCTGAGACAGTAGTGTCGCCGACAAGACTGAAACTGCAATCTCCTGTTCCGCTGCAGACAGAACCGGACCAACCTGAGAAGAGAGAGTACTCCGAAGGCACCGGATGGAGTTGAAGTGTCGTGCCGGACGGGAATTGCGCAGTTGTGCTTGTATTTGTCGAATATCCTGTCGGGTTGATGGTAACGGTGCCTGAGCCTGTTCCGTCTAGCAGAAGAGTCAGCGTCAATTGTGGGACGGTAATATCGTAAGGCAGCTCACTAGTTTTCTTACCATTGGCATTGTCAACGGCCCACCAGGCATAGTGACCTGGCGTCAACCCTGTCTGAGCTGGATAATTGATGCTGAAGTAGCCATCGGCATCGATTGCCTTGGTACTGTGCGCCAAAAGAAAGAGAGCGGAAGTTCGGGACGATTCATCCAGCTGTTTCTGGATCAGGGCGATGCCGAAGCCAGAGCTGTTCGGAAACAGGTCGAAATCCAGGGTTTCGTAGATGGTGCCAATTTCAACGGTGTAGTATCCATTGGGGCCGTCACCGTTCCAATCGGCATATTCTCCGCCACGATTCCCGACATGATAATAACCGGAAAAACCCTGTGACATTACTGTTGATAAGGTTTGAACAGTTGACTCGTCGTAAAACAGGATCGGATTGACAACATGTTGTGAATCCGGCATCGGAATAACCAAACCGTCGACAACAGGGGCCATGTTGCGGGCAGCATATTCAAACAGGTCCGGCACCCCGGTATCCAGCCCGGCATGCTTGATATTGTAAGCGTGGGCAGGAACATGCATATCCGCTATCAGGTGTAGCTCATGGGATTATTTGTTTTGCGTTAAAGATTCTGTTTCAGTAACTGTTCCAGATGCTCAGCCCATTTTGCAGTAAAGAGTTCCTTTTCTCCGGCACCTTCGTACAAATCATAAACACCGGTCACCCCACCAACGCGGTGGCCTAATATTATATTCATGGTGTCTCTGGTCGCCCCTAAACGACGAACTCCAGTTCCAGCTGTCCTCCGCATATCGTGAGGCGTCCACCGAGGTAGCCCGTAATAAGCTTCTTTGCCTGTTCTTGTTACTTCCCTTCTTACATGATATGCAACGGCACTTTCAGTAATTGGTTTATCCGGAGTGTCGCCAGGAAATATATATCCATTACAGACAATACCGCCGCCATCGATTAACTGCATAGCAATTTGAGGCAAAAAAACTAGATGCTCGCCGCCTTTATTCCCCTGACGTCTTTCTTCTGGAATTGTTAACCAACCGCACCGCCGACAAATTTTACACCAATCTTTCCCAATGCCTGCTTGTATTTCCCGACTGTGGATTCCGCATATCTCGTTGCCTCTCTGACCTGTGATTAGCATCAGCTTTAGAGCTCGGCGGGTACTCTCGCTCCCACCACCGGTGTCTATAAGCTGCCAGATAGCTATAATTTCATTGTCTGTAAGCACTCGCTTTCTGGCAATCTGCTTCATAGACGGTATTCTCTTTGTAGTTTTCAATTCTGCGAATGGATTAAATTCCACCAGTTCTTCATCAACCCCATATTCCCATGTACCTCTTAAAGCTTTGTGAAGGTTTCTAGCTTGTCCTGGAGCCGTTTTTGCCTTTTCTTTAAGTATATTTGCGGCATCCATACGCTTTATGTCTATTGCAAGCCGATTACCGTATCTGGGCAAAAAATCCTTTTCAAGTGTTAGTTTTAACGTGTTTGCCCATTTTGGGGAGTGATGTGCAGCACTCCATTTCATCCACTTTTCCACGAGATCCGCAACTGTGGTGGACACAGATGTTGCAGGGCTCTTGACCTCAGTCGGAACAACCTGTGGGTCTATTCCTTTTCTTACCATTTGCCAGGCATTAGTGTAAGCATCGCGGGCATCGGCAAGTTTAATACCTGTTGTATCGTTATCGCTTGATGGATAATGCCCCAAGCTCATGACTTTCTTTTTACCGCCGATCGTATACACATACTCAAAACGGCGCAGCCCCGAAGGCAATACCCGAATACAAAACCCCTTACCCTCGTATATTCGATAAGCTTCAGTTTCCGGTTTCATTGACTTAATACGTCTGTCTGTTAGTTTTTCCATTTCTTTTCTCCGTGGTTCCGTTTTGGTTCCCAAAGTGTTTTGGCAATAGCAAAAAAACCTTGAAAACACATGGAATAAAATGTAAAACTAAATCACATATAAGTCAATGTATACAATACTTTAGTAACGCCTGGCAGTAAAATATGAAAACACATGCAAAACATTTTTTTCAGCTTCCCAAGCTGAAGGTCGCGGGTTCGAATCCCGTTTCCCGCTCCAACAAAAACAGAGGGTTAGGCAGATTGCCTGGCCCTTTAACTTTTTATAGGTCATATATAGGTCACAC
>MGZK01000149.1 GCA_001802125.1 Geobacteraceae bacterium GWC2_55_20 | reverse complement strand
CTGATGGCCGAGAGCAACTATATCGAGCCTGAGGACCTGCCGGTGGAGATCACCTCGGTTGGATTGCTGGCCGGCGGGATTCCCTTTGAACTGCCGCCTGAGGGGATCGCATTCGAGGAGTTGGAGAAGGGATTGATCATCAAGGCCATGGAACGCGCCGACTGGGTAATCGGAAAGGCCGCGCCGCTGTTGGGGATGAGCTACAAGACGCTGCAGTACCGGCTTGATAAATTCGAGATCGAGCGGCCCGATAAACGGGTGAAATAGCCGCCGCCCATGTGGCTGGCAAAGAGTTTACCCAAAAAGATCTCCCGCCAGGCCAATAAGATCCGTTGAATTGCCGAATAGGGACAAAGCTCCACGGAGCAGCTGAAGGCGCAGTCGGCCTGTTATGGGTGGCATGATTCCATGGCCTGGAATATAATGTATTTATGCAAGTTTTCTAAACAAGATTGAAAAAATACCGATAGTATAGAGTATCAAACTGTTTCGGGAGAAGTGACATGGCCGACTTATTCAATTCCGGCAACGACCCCTTGGCGGTGCTGGGGCAGGATACCAGCTCCCAGCGCTCGCAGCTGGCCCAGTATTCAATACTGCGGGCCGCAGCCTATCTTCAGGACAACAAGAACGAAGAAGCTCTCAAGTCGTTCAAGCAGGCTCTCGCCTTCGATCCTCAAAACTCCACCGCCCAGACATATATCGCCAAGCTCTATCTTGCCAAGGGTGACAACTTCGAAGCCATCAAGGCATTCAAGACTATCGTCCAGGGACAGCCCACCTCTGTGGATGCCCACGTCAATCTGGCCAACGCTTATATACAGGCCAAACAGTACTCCGATTCGGAAAAGGAGTTAAAGGCCGCGGCCCGGCTTGATCCAACCAATCCCCTTCCGGATTATACCCTCGGGCTTCAGTACTCAAACACGGATCGCTTGAATGAAGCGGTGGCGCAATTCAACAAGGTCCAGAAAATATCGCCCAATGACGGCAACGTGTTTTACGCACTTGGCATGGTGCAGAATAAACAGGGCAATTATGAGGATGCAGCGGCAAACCTGCAGAAGTCCCTTTCCATCAAAAAAAGCTTTCCCGATGCCAATTACGAGCTTGGAGTCGCCTTTGATGCGCTTGGCAAAACGGAAGAAGCCCAGAAACAGCTTTCAATCCTGCAAACCGCTGGTTCGTCATTGGCCGAAGATCTCCAGTTCATTCTGGAAAAGCCGCAGATGGTGTATATGGACCAGAACGCCAATCGTAATTTCAACCAACTCCTCGGCCCGGCAACACCCCTCTGGATGCTTGATCCTTCACTGCTTACACCCAGTGCAACCACACAGATTTCGGTGGCGATCCAGTTTAATAACGATATGGATATGACCTCGGTGATGAATCCATCCAACTGGGAGATTTCAAGGGCAAACAGCACCGATGCCGGGTATTACATATCACAGGCCGGCGGTCGCGAGGCCGCCATTCCATCAGTTCCTACCTTTGTCAGCTACAATCCGGAGACCCGTCAAGCGAGCGTGACATTTACCGTCCAGCAAAACGCGGCAGGAAATGCCACCATTGATCCGTCGCACCTGGTATTCAAGTTTTCCGGAACTGATGCTTCGGGCAGACAGATGGATACGGCCGGTGACCAGATTGACGGCGCCGCATTGAAGGCTTTCTAAGGTTTTATGTTGAAATTCCGAAAACTTTTAATTATACAAGTACCCATTAAACATTACTGCGAGGGCCTATGCAACAATCAGCCAATCAGAACCTGATTCTAATCGAAGGAGCTGCAACGTATGAGAGGATTCTTTCGGAAGTCCGTGAAGTCGAGGTGGACGAGGGAATCAGGCATCTGAAAGATTTCCTGAAGATTTATCCTGATTTCGCAAGGACGCACAACGACTTGGCGGTCATGTATTATCAGACCGGAAACTCACTCAAGGCATTGGCTCATTACGAAAAAGCCCACAAGCTGGACCCTGCAAACATCACCTATCGCAAAAATCTGGCTGATTTTTATTTTGTCGAGCTTGAATGGACCGGTGATGCTATACACACATACCTTGATATTCTCAAGGACAACCCCTTCGATATCGAGGCGCTTAATGCGCTAGGATCGATAAGTCTGCAGATTGGTCGAAAAGAGCAGGCACGGCAGTACTTTACCCGCACATTACAGCTTGATACAGGCAATCAGGAGGCACAGCAGGCTCTAAAACAATTGGCGCCCTCTGCATCGGCTTTACCAGATGCAATGCAGATCACGCAGCAGCCGTCTGTATATGGTCTGAGAACTGAACAGTCTTCTTGTGTGCCTCCTGCCAAGCCGTTTAAAGACCTGTTCAGAGTAACAGAACAGCCTACTGCAGTCGCTTCTGCTGTTGCAACACCTCAATATCAAAGTGTTGTCCCTACACTTTCGCCGGAACCCACGCTATCTTCGGAAGAACTTTACCGGGAAGCACTGCAGCTTGCCAATGCTGGTAAGTATGACGATGCCATCACTACTCTTGAAAAACTGCTGGGTCAGGATAAAGGTTTTGCTCTTGCCCACAATGATCTTGGAGTTCTCTACCAGAAGAAGGGCAATCTCCAGAAATCCAGATACCACCATGAAGAAGCTGCTAGACTTCAACCTGCAAATAAAGTTTTCCAAAAAAATCTGGCGGATCTGCTCTACATAGAATTCTATGACTTTGAGGCAGCTTTGGCCATATATGTCCGTCTTCAGGCCAAAGCCCCCCAGGATATCGAACTTCTTAAAGCGATCGCTTCTATCTGTCAGACTCTCGGAAACGAATCCGATGCCCGCTTTTTCCTGGAGAGAGTTCTTACGCTGCAGCCGTGGGACCGCGATGCTCAAAGTGCCATAAAGGAGATGGAAGCAGCCGGTAAGGCAAGAGCCTGAGGATGAAGGTTTCAATGCCCAGCGGCCGGGCGCATGGCTGGGGGATTGCCGGCGAGTACTTGACCAGAGAGATTGCCAGGCTCCCGCATATTGAAGGAGTCACCCTCCACTGCATCGGTGGACATGATTTTCACCCGATGAATCCTGCAGATTGGAACCGGATAAACATTGGATACTGTTTTTTCGAGAATGATATCGAGGTATTACGTCATACCCGCCGGGCCGCCAGGGAGTGGGACTTCATCGTGGCCGGTTCCTCCTGGTGTGAGTACCAGCTTAGAATCGGTGGTGTCCGCAGTACCTCAACTATTCTCCAGGGCATCGATCCTGTCAATTTTAACCCAGCGCCTTCCCGTGAGGAAGATGGACGTTTCATTGTGTTCTCCGGCGGCAAATTTGAATACCGCAAAGGCCAGGACCTGGTTATAGCCGCCATGCGTGTCTTTATGCAGCGCCACGATGATGCCTGCCTGGCCTGCTCCTGGATCAATCAGTGGCCCTTCTCGCTTGCGACGATGGCCCAATCACAACATATCACATTCAATCCTTCAGACGAAGATTGCATGACCATCCTGCAACGTACTCTCCATGATAATGGCATCCCACCAGAACGTGTCTATCTTGCGCCGCTGATCGACAACACGCTGGTCGGACAGATTTACCGGCAGACTGACATCGGTATTTTCCCCAACCGTTGTGAAGGTGGCAATAATATGGTCATGTGTGAGTACATGGCCTGCGGCCGTACCGTAATTGCCAGCGATGCCACCGGGCATGCCGATGTGATCACCGCTCAGAACGCCTTCCCTTTGACAAGTTATTCGCCGATTCTGATCAAGGATGTGGCAGGCCAACCTTCGGCGGTCTGGCACGAGGCTTCAGTGGAAGAGACGATTGAACAATTGGAATTTGCCTATCAAAACCGGGATGTCTGCGAACAAAAAGGGCTGATTGCCGCAAATGCCATGAAAGGACTGTCTTGGGAAAAGGCGGCGCGGGAATTTCACGCGATAGGAACGGAAGTTGCGGCTAAATTGCAATCATCCGGGCAAATCAATTATTCTACACTCTTTGGCAACTAGCTGATAAACATGGGTCAATCTACAGGGGTATCTGATGGATCTCAACAATAACCAGCTTGCTCGCCTTGTCTCGTTTATTACCAGGATAGAGAGCGAAACGTATCCTGAATCACCTTATATTGTTCACTCCGAAATCACTTCACAAGTACTTGAAACTCTCATTACCCAGTTTGGCATTAATCCGGATGCCCGCATCCTCGATATTGGCTGTGGCCAGGGACCAGCCCTGGATGTTTTCAGGAGTAAAGGTTTTTTGTCTGCAATAGGCATTACCCTGAACGACGAAGATGTGCGCATCTGCCGGGAAAAAGGACATGACGTACGCAAGATGGACCAGTCTTTCCTCGAATTTCCCGAGGGATCATTTGATTTTGTCTGGGCACGTCATGTAATTGAACACAGCATATTCCCTTACTTTACATTAACAGAGTTTGCCCGCGTATTGTCACATGGAGGGACGCTCTACCTGGAAGTGCCAGCCCCGGAGACTTCATGCCATCATGAGACCAATCCGAACCACTACAGCGTTCTTGGCCATGGTGCCTGGACTTCGTTACTCGGCCGCTGTGGTTTCATTATTCGCCATGAAGGGCGTTATACTTTTCCAACCCCGATGGGAATGGACGAGTATTGGGGTTTTGTCTGCTCAAAGCCTTCATAAATATCTGCTGCAGGACAAGGACTGGATCCAATGAATAATCTGCATGTCTGGCTGGCTTACGTTGCCTATCCGGTTACCACGGCCGTCTACTTTGAAAGAGCGCTCAGGAAACGCTGTCGCACTACCACAATCGGTCCCACGCTCCCGCACGAATTGATTGAAAAATGGCAGTTGCAGAACATGAATCTGCCGCTCAATGATCAGGATATATCCACCGGTGGAAATCCCGACATGGAACAGCTTGTTGCTGATACCACTCCAGCCGATCGACCGGATCTTTACATCTGGATCGAGTCGGTACACGGCTATTATCCTTTGAATCTCAATACCCTGCCCTGCCCGAAAGTCTGCTACCTGATTGACAGCCATCTGAATCTGCCGATGCATCTGGAATGGGCCAGACAGTTTGATCAGGTTTTCATTGCCCAGCGGGAATATCTGGATGATTTTCGTAAACTGGGTATGAATACGTATTGGTTACCGTTGGGTTGCGACCCGGAAGTTCACCATCGATATGATGAACCTAAAATCCATGATGTAGGATTTGTCGGCGGTATAATGGCCGGCTCCCGGCGAGAAGCACTTCTTACGGAACTGGCCAGCCAGATTCCGGTACATTATGAACGATGCTTCTGGGACGACATGGTCAGGCTCTTCTCCCGGTCACGGATTGTCTTTAATGAGGCTGTAAGAAATGATCTTAACATGCGTGTGTTTGAGGTCATGTCAACCGGGACGATGCTCCTGACCGATATGGCCAGAAACAGCGGACAGGACGAACTGTTCAGAGATGGTGAAGATTATGCTGTTTATAGTGACAGTAATATCTGCGAATTTGCCTCTTTTTATCTGGCTAATGAAGAATTGCGAGAACAGATTGCAGTCCGTGGCCAGCGCCTGGCCCACAATGCCCATACGTACGGTCACCGAGTTGAAGATCTGATGGAAGTTGCTTTGAATGGGAAGCCGGACACTTTTTCGGCGAAGGAACTGAGAGACCGGTCACTTGCAGGAGTGTCCGCCATCGATGCCGATATCATGTCAAGTATTTGCATAAGCAGTTCCCGGAGGAGTTTCGTTATCCCTGTGCTGGATATGTCTCCAGCCAGTGAATACAACATACTCACGCTGCTTGGCGACCTGGAAGATGTTGAAGGTGACGTGATTGTCATCTTCAACGGCCAGGAGGTGGCCGAACATCTGAAAGATCATCCTCGGATCACCCGTTATGCCGTCATGAAACATAATATCGGTGTAGCCCGCGCGTGGAATCTGGGGCTGGAGATGGCAGTCACTCCGACTGTGTTTATCCTGAATGCCGACCTTCATGTTGAACGGCAGGCTGTGGATGCGCTTGAACAGGCACTCCTGTTTATTCCCGATGCAGCCTGTGTCGGACCACAAGGCAGCTTCTTTGATTTCGTGCTGGCAAAGGATTACACATACTTCGACAAGGGCTCCTTCAGCGTGCCCTTAGAAGTTGATGCGGTATCAGGATTCTTTTTTGCCATAAAACTTGAGCACTTCAATGAAAAAATAATCCGCTTTGAGAATGGTTTCACACCCTGCTACTTCGAAGAATGGGACTTGGGGCTGCAGATCAAACGTTCCTGCCTGAAAAATTACATTGTGCCGACTTCGGCCTACGACCATCATTGGAGCGGCAGCATCAGGGCGCTGAGGGAAATCACTTTCTACGAAAAAGCAGAAACCGCCGGAGAAATACTGCTCCGGAACCGCCGCCTGTTCCTCAACAAATGGCGTGGAATTGCGACACGGGAAAATAATCCCCGGTTACTGGAAAGCGGATTCTTTATGTATGTGACAGATCAGGCCCAAAAACTACTAAACGACGGGCAAATTGATGACGCACAAAAATGGCTTGATGCAGCTGAATTGCGGTTCAGGGACGATACCAGGTTTTCGGCGCTCAGGCGCTATATCGACATACTGGCCAGAAAGGTCTGATTATCAGTGAGACGGATTGAATGGACGATTCAATGAACAATTATATGCTTGCTAAGCTTGAAGCACAGATACTCCAGTCAATCGCTTATCAAAATGCAGGCGATTATTCTTTAGCCCTTGATGGGTATGAACATGCTTTCGAAGCGCTTTATTTTTACGAGAAATTCGGATGCGAACAGAAAAAGGTTGAGCATGCCTGGAGGCTGGTGCTCGAAGCCCAGACTCATCAGGCACTGGTTCTTTTTTTCCACGGATTGATCCAGTATCATCGCAGTGAGTACCGATCAGCCGCTGCAGCAGCTTATTCCGCCATATTGCTGAAGCCGGAAGTTGCGTTCCATTACTTTCTTCTGGCAAGATCATTGAATGCACTTGCTGACTATTCCGGGGCACAAACAGCATATGAACGTGCTGAAGAGCTTGCTCCCGGCTCTGGTATCGCAAAGGAAGGGCTCTTCAGTATTGCGTGTGAGCAGCAAATGCCGGGTGACGATTACTACGCATGGTTGCAACATTTCCATCAATGGCTCAAGCCCGCCGATTATGTCGAGATCGGTATTGGTCACGGTCGTTCTCTGGCTCTTGCCGGACCGGGCACAAAGACGATCGGAATCGATCCGTTTCAGGGGTATTGGGAAAAACTGGATTTCGTATGCCCGCATGGGCCGGCAAAGCTCTTCCCATTGACGAGCGACGACTTCTTTAGGCAATATGATCTGCGGGAGGTTCTGGGGCGGGATACCTTTGACCTGGCTTTTATCGACGGTATGCATCTTTTTGAACAAGCTTTGAAGGATTTTATCAACCTGGAGAAATATGCCCGGAAGGACTCGGTGATACTAATCCACGACTGTCTGCCGATAGCGCCGATAGTTGCCGAGCGGGAGCGCTGCACCGGTTTCTGGACCGGGGATGTCTGGCGAATTATCCCCTGCCTGAAGGCCTTCAGGCCGGATCTGAAAATCATGACCATTCCTGCCAAGCCGTCCGGGTTGGGCGTGGTCACCAATCTGGATCCGACATCGACCGCATTGTCCGATAACTATGATGTTATCGTCGGTTATTACCTTGCACTCAGATGTCCTGAACGTTTTGACCAGCAGCGTGTGATAAGCAGTGTCGGATTGTACGATGAGGAATATGTCAAAACTAATTTCTGCAGCATGGATATGCCAACAGCATAAAATTGTGGATGCTGTATTTGTTTCAACTCTAATAGGACATACACTTTTTGGGAGGTGGTATGAGGCCAATTTATTCATCAGAAACAATTCAGATTGACATAACGAATCATTGTTTTATGAGCTGCCTGTATTGTTCCCGCTATAACAGGCACATACGGCCGGATCAAAGAAGGCATATGACAGTTGAGCAGTTCAAGACCGCTTTGGATACCTTGCGAATCTGGCCCGGAAAGATTGGCATCATCGGTGGTGAACCCCTTCTGCATCCTGATTTTGAAGAGATGTGCAGCTTGCTAAGAGCCCGATTTAATCGTAACAAGCTTGGTTTGTGGACATCTGGCGGGAAAAATTTTCAGACACATTTGGAAATGATAGACCTGACATTTGGATTTATTGCATACAATGAGCATAATAAGGAACAACTTGAAAAGTGCAAACATCAACCTCTGACGGTTGCAATATCAGAGGTGGTGCCTGATGAGCAGTTGCGCAACAAGTTGATTGATGCCTGTTGGGTTCAGAACACATGGTGCGCGACTATAAACCATTTTGGCGCGTATTTCTGTGAAGTGGCCGGTGCGCAGGATGCATTGCTGAACGAGGGTATTAACGCATGGCCGGTTGAACATGGGTGGTGGAAAAAAGCCCCGGTCCAGTTTCAGGATCAGGTGAAGGCCCTCTGCAATAATTGTGGTATGGCAATTCCTATGGAAAGGGAATTAATTAAGACCAAGACGGAAAAGTTTTCGCCACTTCTGCTGGAACAGTTCAGAAAAAAAGGATTGATCAAAGTCGCTGAGAGTGACGTTGAAGTTTTCGATCACCAATTTACAAAAGAAGAAATAATTGAAAACAGCAGGATGTGGACACCTGGAAATTATCGTGGAGACCGGTCAGACGATTATGCTGCCCCAGAAGGTTTAGGATTGACCATCCCAATTTCTGATTAAAGGGGTTTCTTAATGAAGATTGAGTTGATTACCATGTGGTATAACGAAGAATTCCTGGCCCCGTTCTTTTTGAATCACTATAAATGGGTAGACAAAATACACATCCTGCTGGATGCGGATACAGATGATAACACCGAAGCAATCGCAACCGGTTATCCTAATGTATTAATAGAGCATTTCAAGTTTCCTGACATGATGGATGATGTAATAAAAGCAAGGAAAATTAATGAGAAATACCGGTCAATACCTGGTGCTGATTATGTTATTGTGGTGGATTCCGACGAATTTATCTTTTGCAACACGTTGGATGACTCAATAAAAGAACATATTATTGACAAAAGAAAAGATTTTTATTTCGCTACATTATGGCAAATATATCAGCACGAAAGCGATACAAGGCTTGATGCAACCAAACCGGTCTATCAGCAGCGTCGCAATGGAGACCCAGCAATTGCGAATTGTTATGTCAAGCCGGTAGTAGTAAGGGCTGGACTTGATGTCGTCTGGGGGCCTGGTAATCACACATTGGTGTTTGATAGCAAGCCCATGGCTTGGCTTACAGCAAATGCGGATATTATGGCGGAATATAATGTGAGCGTTTTCCCTGTTGATATGCTGCAGGGAGCTCATTGGAAATTATTTGACTTGGATGAAACAATAACCAGAAGAATAAGAAACA
Source organism: Geobacteraceae bacterium GWC2_55_20 (assembly GCA_001802125.1). Taxonomy (GTDB): domain Bacteria; phylum Desulfobacterota; class Desulfuromonadia; order Geobacterales; family Pseudopelobacteraceae; genus JACRCG01. Next base: position 78,610 of record MGZK01000149.1, on the reverse strand, counting down.
GAACAAACAGGCAATCTAAATTAAATCTTGCTGCAAACCTAACTACTCACCACCATAAAACAACGATTGATGACATTATTGATGAATACAATCGGATGAAAACGTCTCCAATTGTTATAAAAGATAGAAAGTGCACAGAGAACGTCAAGCTTAAATATAACAGTATATTTGAGAATATACTGGCAGAGAGTTCTTTTTCTGAAGATTACGAGGTCAATCTCTACGACGAAGGAGTCGGCCATCTGTTTGAAAGTTGTGCTTTTCCTTCTTGGTATGATTATATAAAACCACAATCTGTATCTGATACCTTGGCAGATGAACTTTTTCTTATGGCAAGTGAGTTTCACAAAAACGGATATCGAGAAAAGGCATTACTACTCATAAAGAAAGCATTAATGTATTCGCCTGATTCTCTGCATTTCGAATTCTACCGGAGACAATGGGAAAAAGAAGTGACAGCGGGAATTGATATAGAACAATAAAAGCAGCTACGATCTTACAATCCTGCAAAACAATTTGCAGAAATGCTGTAATTGCACATCACCTAACCGCAATTAAATCGTACCGGAGAGAACTATGAAGCAGAATATCCTGGTGACCGGCGGTGCAGGTTATCTCGGTTCCATCCTGTGTGAGCATCTGCTGGATGCCGGGTATCGTGTAACCGCCCTTGACTCGCTGATCTACGGAGAGCAGAATCTGAATCACCTCTGCGCCAATCCGGACTTTGATTTCATACGAGGGGATGCCCGTGACGAATCACTACTGAAACCGCTAATCAAGGGTGCCGACGCCATTATCCCCTTGGCTGCCATCGTGGGCGCTCCGGCCTGCGATCTTGATCCGTACATGGCGACGTCCACCAACCGCGATGCGATCTCATTGCTCTGCAAACTGCGTGGCAAAGAGCAGTTGATCGTTTACCCGACGACCAACAGTGGTTACGGCACCAAGACCGGCGACGTATTCTGCACCGAAGAATCCTCACTCGATCCGATTTCGCTCTACGGTCGCACCAAGGTCGAGGCAGAGGAGATCGTCTTGTCGGCAGGCAACTCGATAACCCTGCGACTGGCCACTGTATTCGGCATGTCGCCCCGCCCCCGGCTGGATCTTCTGGTGAATCATTTCACCTATGCCGCATTTTTCGACGGCTATCTGGTCATTTTCGAAAAGGACTTCAAACGTAACTACGTCCATATCCGGGATGTTGCCGATTGTTTTATCCACTGCATCCAAAATCCGGCCGGTATGATCGGCAGTCCCTTCAATGTAGGACTAGATGAAGCCAACCTGTCCAAGGAAGAGCTTGCCCTCAAGATCAAGGAGCATATTCCCAAATTTTACCTCCATTTCTCCGAAGTGGGCAGCGATCCGGACAAACGGAACTACATCGTATCCAATCGGCGCCTGCGCGACGCCGGTTTCGAGGCGAAGCGATCCCTGGATGACGGTATCCGTGAGCTGATTAAAGGGTACCGGCTGCTGGGGCGGATGCCGGGCAAAAATATTTAAGATATGATTGATTGTGCCGTTATTCTATCCGGTGGACTTGGAACGCGACTCCGCTCGGTTGTGAGCGATCGTCCCAAAGTCATGGCTCTGGTGGCAGGCCGTCCTTTTCTGATACATCTGCTGGACCAGTTGGCTGAATCCGGAATACGACGGGTTGTGCTCTGTACCGGATACATGGCTGACACAGTACAGGGTGAGTTGGGTAATGAATACCGGGACATGGAACTGGCCTATTCCACTGAAGAGAACCCGCTTGGCACCGGTGGCGCCTTACGTAATGCCGCAGGTTTATTGTCCGGAGAGATGCTTCTGGTGCTGAATGGGGATTCATATTGTCACTGCGATATTTCCGGTTTTATCACCAGTCAGGCTGCAAGCGGTGTCTACGCCGGAATGGTCTTGGCGCGGGTTGATGATGTTGCCCGTTTTGGAACGGTTCTTACCAATAATGACTCAATTGTGGAGAGCTTCATTGAAAAAGGAGGGCAAACAGGCCCCGGCTGGATCAATGCCGGCATCTACCTGTTGCCTGTGGATCTGGTACATAAGATCGCACCGGATCGCCAGGTTTCTCTTGAACGTGAAGTTTTTCCTCTTCTCCTTGCAAAAGGCCTCTTTGGCTATCATTGTGCGGGATCATTCATTGATATCGGAGTTCCGGAGGAGTACCAGCGTTCACAAACATTCTTTCCGGAACTGACAAAAGGAAAATCATGATAATCAGCAGAACCCCCTACCGTATCTCGTTTTTCGGCGGTGGCACAGACTACCCCGGCTGGTATCTCAAGCACGGCGGTGCTGTTCTGGCCACGGCCATCGATAAATATTGCTATATCACCTGCCGGTATCTTCCCCCCTTTTTCGAACACCGCAACCGCATTGTCTACTCCAAGATAGAAAGCGTATCGAGCATTGATGAAATACAGCACCCCTCTGTACGTGAGACCCTGAGGTTTCTGAATGTCGAGCGAGGTATAGAAATCCACCATGATGGAGATTTGCCCGCCCGAAGTGGTATGGGCTCCAGTTCGTCCTTCACCGTTGGATTGCTGAACGCACTGTACGCTCTGAAAGGGATTATGCCCAGCAAGCATCAGCTTCTAACCGAGAGTTTGCACATCGAGCAGAACATGATCAAGGAAACGGTCGGCTCCCAGGATCAGACCCTGGCCGCCTATGGCGGCTTCAACCATGTCAGTTTCATGCAAAATGGCGATGTGGCGGTTCGGCCGGTTATAATGAGCTCCGAAGTCATTCATCACTTTAATGACCACCTGATGCTGTTTTATACCGGCATCAAGAGAACTGCGGCGGATGTTGCCGACAGTTATGTACTCAACATCGATGACAAAAAGCGCCAACTTCGCATCATGAAGGATCTGGTGGAGGAAGCCCTTTCAATTCTCGGCAAGGGGGGCAACTTTCATGAGTTCGGCATATTGCTTCACGAGGCCTGGCAGGCCAAACGCTCACTCAGTTCACGGGTAAGCAACGCCCAGGTTGATGACATGTACGAAGCGGCCCTCAAGGCAGGCGCGCTGGGCGGCAAGATCACCGGCGCCGGAGGAGGAGGCTTCATGTTGCTGTTTGTTCCGCCGGAGCGCCAGAAAAAGGTGCGCGAAGCCCTGAAGACGCAGATCCATGTGCCGTTTCGCATCGACAATACCGGCAGCCAGATAGTCTATTTTCAGCACGAAGAGGACTACTCCAAACTGGAAGACGACCACAACGGACGAGTTATAAACAGATTCAAGGAATTGGCTGAAGTAGAGGGGGAAAGCGCGTGAAAACGGCCAATGATGAACTGTTGTCAAAAGCCGGATGGGTCTGGGCGGAAACCCTGCGGATGCACAGGCTTGCTCCCGAGACCCGCGTGGCCTCGTCTCTTTCTGCGGTTGAAATCTTTACCACGCTCTATTATGGCGATTTGCTGGCGCATAATGGCGCGGATCCCCGCTGGGAGGGGCGCGACCGGCTGATCGTCAGCAAAGGGCATGGTTCCATCAGTCTCTTCCCGATTCTGGCTGATCGTGGATATTTCGACAGGTCCGAGCTGGAAGGAATCTGCCGGGAAGGCTCCTTTCTGGGAGGTATCCCCGACACGATCATACCCGGTTACGAGACCATCAACGGCTCGCTGGGGCATGGCATCGGCGTGGCCTGCGGCATGGCTCTGGGGCTCAAGTGCAAAGGATCGCCGAGTCATATTTTTGTAGTGGCCGGCGACGGCGAATTCTGTGAAGGCTCCATGTGGGAAGGGGTCATGTTCGCTGCCCATCATCGTCTCGACAATCTGACCGTCATCATCGACAACAACAAGCTCTGCATGCTGGATCGCTGCGAAAATATCATGACCGTCGAGCCGTTCGACAGGCGTTTCGAGGCCTTTGGCTGGGAAGCGCGGAGGGTGGATGGGCACGATATTCCGGCTCTCCGCGAAGCGTTGACCTCGTTCAAACAGCGTGGAGCCACCGGCCGGCCGTCCGTCTTGATCGCCGACACGGTAAAGGGCAGAGGCGTACCCGAACTGGAGCTGGATACACTCTGTCACATCCGTACTCTTACACCATCGGAAATAGACCGCGCCATGGGGGGAGCTCAATGAGTACGCCAACCATGATGACCATGCGGGACTCATTTATCGGTACCCTCTGCGACCGCATGGCAGCGGACAACAGCATTTTCTTCCTGGCCGCTGACCTGGGGGCCCCGGCTCTTGATCGCATGCGGGAGGAATTTCCCGACCGGTTCATCAACGTCGGTATTGCCGAGCAGAACCTGATCAACGTCGCCGCCGGACTGGCCCTGGAAGGCTTTTGCGTCTACACCTACGCCATAGCGCCTTTCATCACCATGCGGGCCTATGAACAGGCCAGGGTCAACCTGGCGGTCTCGTCCCAGATCCGCCCGGTCAACGTCACCATGCTCGGCCTTGGTGGTGGTGTCAGCTATGTGGTCTCCGGGCCGACCCATCACTGCCTAGAAGATCTGGCCATCATGCGGCTGTTGCCAAATATGTCGGTCTACTGTCCATCAGACTGGGTGACCGCTGCGGCTCTGGTTGATCATACCCGCGCCACCGTTGGTCCGAAATATATCCGTTTTGACGGCAAGGCTCTTCCTGCTCTCTATGCCGATTCTTCTGCTGTGGACATTCAGAAGGGGTTTGCTCAGCTTGTTCCTGGCACGGACATCTGCCTTGTCAGTACCGGCTTTATGAGTCACCGGGCGCTTAAGGTCGTCCAGGAACGCCCGGAAGTGGCGCTGATCGATCTGTTCACTCTGAAACCGTGTGATGAAGCGGCCCTTGCCGTTGCACTTGCCCCCTATCGCCATGTCATCACCATGGAAGAGGGCTTCATCAACAACGGCGGGCTGGATAGCCTTGTGACCAAGGTTTGCCGCGAACATGGGCTCGGCTGTCGTCAGCACCCGATTGGCTTTAATGACCGCTATTGCTTCGAGCTGGGAAGCAGGGATCGCCTGCATGCCATCAACGGTATGGACGAAACAGCGGTGATTACCCTGGTGGACGGCTTAAGCGCGGCATGATACACGATATAGACATCGTCCTGATCAATCCCGGTGACCGGCGCCAGGTTTATCAGGGGCTGGGAGGCGAACTGGCAGCCATCGAACCCCCCTTCTGGGTGGCGGTTCTGGCTGCCTGTCTGCGCCGGCAAGGGATGCGCGTGGCGATCATCGATTCCAATGCCGAGAATATTGCCCCTGAAGAGACCGCCAGGCGGGTTGCAGGATTGAATCCGCTCCTCTCGTGCGTAGTCGTCTACGGATCACAACCATCCGCCTCCACCCAGAATATGACGATTGCCGGAGCTATCTGCCGGGCTCTTTCGGCACAGGGCATCGGGAAGGTTGCCATGGCCGGCCTGCACCCATCGGCGCTGCCAGAGCACACCCTGCGTGAGGAAGCGGTTGATTTCGTCATCGAAGGGGAGGGGCCCGAAAGTCTGAAAACATTGCTGGAAGAGCTGGCTATGGCAGATCCGGATCTAACCTGTGTCCCGGGGCTGTGGTACCGGGGCGGTGACGAAGTCTGCTCCAATCCACGCGCCGCCTTGATCAGCAACCTGGACAGCTATCTGCCCATGGCGGCCTGGGATCTCCTGCCGATGCATCTCTACCGGGCACACAACTGGCACTGCTTCGACGACCTGGATCACCGTTCCCCCTACGGCGCCATCTACACCAGTCTGGGCTGCCCGTACAATTGCGTCTTCTGCTGCATCAATGCCCCCTTCGGCAAGCCGGGCATCCGTTATCGCTCTCCGGAGCGGGTGGTTGATGAAATCACTCTGCTGGCCGATAAATATGGCGTCAGGAATCTCAAAATCGTTGATGAGCTTTTCATATTCAAAGAAGAGCATTACATGGCGATTGTTTACGGGATTATCGCCCGTAAGCTGGAGCTGAATATCTGGGCCTACGCCAGGGTTGACACGGTCAAGACAGAGAATCTGGGCAGGATGAAACGGGCCGGCATCAACTGGCTGGCCCTTGGGATAGAGTCGGCCAGCTCGGATGTGCGCGATGGGGCCGACAAGAGGATGCAGCACCGGGATATATCAGCAGTGGTGCATTCTATCCAGGATGCCGGAATCAGGGTCATCGGCAACTTCATCTTCGGGCTGCCGGGCGACACCGTGGAAACCATGGAGGAAACCCTGCAACTGGCGATGGATCTCAACTGTGAGTTCATCAACTTCTACTGTGCCATGGCCTACCCAGGCTCCGGACTCTACGATATTGCCCTTAAGCAAGGGTGGGATTTGCCGACTTCCTGGAGTGGTTTTTCACAGCACAGCTATGACATGCTTCCTCTGCCGACCCGCACGCTGACAGCGGCCGAGGTCGTTAAATTCAGGGATGAGGCCTTTCACCGCTATTTCGCAAATCCGAACTACCTCAACATGATCGAAAATAAATTCGGAGTGAGAGTAAGAGAACATCTGGTCGAAATGAGCAGCACCAGACTGAAAAGAAAACTTCTTGGAGACTGAAGCATGCTGAAACGAACAATCCCTTTCGGCACCATCACCATCACCGACACTGCCAAGCGCCTGATCGCCGAAGCGTTGGAAAGCAAACGCATCTCCTGCGGGAAGTTGGTGCGGGAGTTCGAAGACCGCTTCGCGGCATTGCTGGGGGTAAAGGAAGCGATAGCCGTAAGCAGCGGGACAGACGCCGACATCCTGGCCCTGGCCGTGCTGCACGATTTCGGCGCCAAGCGCGGGGACGAGATCATCGTTCCGGCCCTCTCCTTCGTGGCCACCGGCAATGCCGTGCTGCATGCCGGCTTTACCCCTGTCTTCGTCGATATCGAGCGGGAAACCCTAAACATTGACCCTGCCCAGATTGAAGCTGCCATCACCCCTAAAACCAGAGCCATCATGCCGGTGCACCTGATGGGTAAACCGTCCGAAATGGATACCATCAATGCCATCGCCAAAAAAAACGGCCTGCTGGTTGTGGAAGACGCCGCCGAGGCTCATGGCGCCCTATATAAAGGGAAACCGGCCGGCAGCCTGGGCGATCTGGCCGCCTTCAGCACCTATGTCGCCCACATCATTACCACCGGTGAAGGGGGCGTTATCACAACTAACAACGAGCAGTACGGCGAAATTCTCCGTTCGTTGCGTTCCCATGGCAGAAACTGCACCTGCAAGCGTTGCATCATGAACACAGACGAGGTTACCTACTGCGCCAAGCGCTTCCGCGGCGAAGGTGGCGAGGATATCCGCTTCACTTTCGACCGCATCGGCTACTCCTGCAAAATGAACGAACTGGAAGCAGCCATAGGTATCGGCGCCATGGAGGTTTACCATGAGATCCTCAAAAAACGGCACGATAACCTGATTCATGTCCTTGAGCGCTTTGACCGCTTCGCTCCATATCTGTCAACCATTAAGGAAGAGTCGCATGAGCGGATCGGCCCGCACGCGATCCCGATCATCATCAACGAAGGGGCTCCTTTCACCCGTGCCGAGTTGACCCGGCACATGGAGCAGAACGGCATCGAGACACGCACCCTGTTTGCTTCCATGCCGACCCAGTGCCCCGGGTTTGCTTATCTTGGTTATAAGCTGGGCCAGTTTCCCAATGCGGAATACATGGGTGGGCACGGTATCCACATCGGTGTTCATCAGGATGTGGGTGTCGAGGATATGGAATATGCGCTGGAGATGCTGAGACAATTTGTTGAATCAAAATAAGCGCATATGGAGATGTGAGAATGGCTATTACCAAGGGATGTACCGCATTATTGCTTGATGAGTGCAGGCGATCTCAATTTCATGGTTCGGTTATGCAGTTAGGGCGTCATACGATTTACCTTACCATGGGCGCCTTCCAGGAACAGGCGTCACTTCATGGAGTGACGCTGAAAGCAGTGTCACCTACGCTATCAACTGTTGCACCTGTGGCAAATATTGGCGGTATCAGTGATGTGACCTATTTTTCTTCATTAGGACTGGAGACTATTGAAAGCTGCGATATATCTGACATTGACGGGGCCACTTATGTTTTGGATCTAAACAGGCCTGTACCGGAGGTGCTTTATAATAGATATGATCTTATAATAGATAGCGGAACATCGGAACATATCTTTGATCTGCCACAAGTCCTGAGAAATCTGCATTCGATGCTGAAGGTAGGTGGCCGCATTATTTTTATGTTTACTCCGGCAACAAATTTTGTCGATCATGGCTATTACATGTTCTCCCCGATACTTTTTTACGACTATTTCACAATTAACAACTATTTGATTCATTCCGCATTTTTGATCAGACATACGGTTCATTTTGCCGATGACCCTTATGAGATCATCTACTATGAACCGGGTGTCCTGGACCCCTTCAGCTACGGGGGATGCTGCAACGGCAATATGCTTTCGACATGGTTCTGTGTTGAAAAGACAGTTAGCTCTACATGCGATGTCATTCCACAGCAGGGGTGTTCATATGGGAGTGATACAACACGGGCAAAACCGGAATTGCGATTATATTCAGCCCCTACATACCGATGAAGGTTGGTGGAATAATATGAGCAAAGACATCACCCCTCTCGATGACCTGATAAATGCCTTTGCGTATCCATTGATGAAGCCTGCTTTGGCACGATCATTAGCAGGTCAGTTCTGCATGGGAGACATTCACGACGGTAGTCTTGCCCAGAAAATACTGTTGTCAGGGTCCCTTCTGGCCGTTGGCAAAATTGATGAGTATAAGGCTCTTGTTGAGCAAACCGATTTCAGCCCATTATCGTACGACGATAAGGTCACGTTTGTGGATACGCTGTTTCGGTCATTCCGGGAAAATCTGTTTATTCCCCACGCAAATGAAACCTATGTTGAAGCACTGCTGTGTCTTACCAGAGCATTGTTGCCACCGATAATGTTTCCGGAACAATGCACCTGCGAAGATGCCGGTCGGGCAGACTCTCTGAAAAAATTGATAAACCTGGATTATTCCTCACGGATCATGCCTCACGTCAAAGGGATGGTTTTTTTCAGGGCGCTTTTCATGGGGCCGGGAAGCAGAAAACATGAGTTTGGATTGCGTATTCAGAAATGCCTTGCCTCTCAGGGATGGGACGTAGGACTGCTCTCTCCTGATTCGATGCAATCGTTTTCCACTTCTGAGACATATGATTTTGCCCTGATCGATGTTGCACTTCTGAATGCACTGAAATCGTCGAATGATTCTGCCTTGGAGGTGTTGAAGAAGATCAGGCGGAACTTCAGAAAAATAATTGTCATCGAGCCGGATCCCTGGTCTTCCGATCACACTGCGTTGTTTGAAGAAGTGGTTGATCAGATTGACTTTGTTTGGGGATTTACTTCGGATTGGCCCCTTTTGAGTAAACCTGGATTTACCGGCAAAGCGATTCTTTTTCCTAATGTGGGCGGCTTTGATGATATGATATCCGATGTTGATGCTCTGGGTGACTGGAGCAGGTGTTCGTTTGGTTTTGTCGGATCGATCGGGATTCCAAACTTACCCAGAATATACTGGGCGCTGGAAAGCCTGCACCGGAAACTACCCATAAAATACAATGTTACCGAGCCCGGCCGGGATGACGGGATGAGCAGGGAAGCGTCTTTGTACTCATACGCCAAATTATTGGCCTCATCGCATGTCGGGGTAAATTTTGTCAAACGCCTGGACGGAACACCTATCCTGACCGGGCGTACTCTGGAAGTTGTCAGTTTGAAGCGTCTGCTCCTGCAAGAGAGATGTCCCGCCATGAATTCGTATTTTGCTGAAGGGGAACACTTTCTAGATTTTTCGGATATCGACGGGCTATGCACCGCCATAGAATTTATTGAAGATCATCCCAAAACCGCCCGGATGATTGCGCATGAGGGGCATGATTATTATATGCAACACTATTCAGGCCGGAAACTTGTTGAGCATTTTCAGGTGCTGCTTGATTTATGATCTTGTTTTAAACTATTGCATTAATGAGAGCTGAGGCATGGACCTTTCAAACGAAACCAATGTCACCGTGATAAATAATCCTAACAATTATGACAGAGTCAAGATCGCAATCTACCCGGAACAGGCCGATGATATCGTTGATTCAATAATGTCCGGCTTCCCTGTCAACCAGTTGATGAATTTGGATTTCTATTGACAAATATCTCCTACAAGATGAACTCTGGATTGTTAACAGAAACACTGGAGCTTGCCGATGCTTTCAAGAAGGCTGAAATTCTGAACTTCATATCGACAATCAAAGTGTAGATTGATAGAAAGGATCTGTTCTATTCTTAGAGTTTTTTTGCTAACAAAGGAATTGGCTGCAAGAATATGAGAATATCGAGATTTGAAATTGAGAATACACTCCTTGCCGGATTAAAGGTTATTCAACGCGAACCTATCGAAGATGCAAGGGGTTTCTTTTGCCGGTTCTTTTGTGCCGAAGAACTTGAACATGCAGGATTTCGCAAATCGATAGCCCAGATAAACCATACTCGTACACACAAGATTGGAGCTGTACGAGGGCTCCATTTTCAATATCCACCCAACTCGGAAATGAAAATAGTAAGTTGCCTTAGAGGTGAGGTGATTGATGTTGCGGTAGATATTAGGCATGGTTCCCCGACTTTCCTGCAATGGCATTCACAAATTCTTTCTGATAAAAATTTCACGAGTCTGCTTATCCCCGAGGGTTTTGCCCATGGATATCAGGCCTTGAGTTCTGATTGTGAACTTATCTATCTCCATTCCGAGATTTACGAACCTGCCTCTGTTGGTGCTTTAAATGTGAAAGATCCAAAGATTGGGATTTTCTGGCCCATTGAAATTACTGACATATCAGAGCGCGATATAAACCACCCGATGATTGATGACACTTATGGAGGTATTCTTCTATGAATTGTCGCCACTGTAGAGCTAAGTTGTCATTGGTACTTATTGATCTGGGCAGTGCGCCACCATCCAATGCCTATCTCACCAAAGTGACTATGCGCCGGCCGGAGAAATGGTTTCCATTGAAGGTGCTAGTGTGCGAATCCTGCTGGTTGGTGCAGGCAGAGGCATATTCCAGAGCTGCGGAGTTGTTCAACGAAGAATATGCTTATTTCAGCTCATTTTCAGATCTTTGGCTACAACACGCTCAAAATTATGTTGCAACAATGACAGAGCGTTTTGGTCTTACAACGGCCAGTCATGTCGTAGAAATCGCTGCCAATGATGGCTATTTGTTGCAATATGTAAAACAACGTGGAATCCCCTGTCTTGGTATTGAGCCGACGGCTAGTACAGCAGCAGCAGCAAGACTAAAAGGCATTACAATAATCGAAGATTTCTTTGATATGCGTCTAGCAAATGAATTGATAGAACAGAACAAACAGGCCGATCTTGTTGCCGCCAATAATGTTTTAGCTCATGTGCCTGATATTAATGGATTTGTGGCCGGCATTGCAATACTCCTCAAATCAAATGGAGTCGCCACTTTCGAATTCCCGCATCTAATGAGAATGATTGCGGAAAAAGAGTTTGATACCATCTATCATGAGCACTTTTCATATTTATCACTTACCGCAGTGGCACATACCTTCAACCTTAAGGGATTGAGCATATTTGATGTTGAAGAATTACCCACTCATGGTGGCAGTCTGCGGGTTTTTGCCCAGAGAGCGGATTCCGGGACAAATCAAGTGAGCCAAAGTGTAAAGGAGTTGTTGGACCGTGAAGCAACATCCGGCATGAAAACCAGGGAATATTACGCCGGTTTTCAGGAAAAAGCAGACCAGGTTAAAGATGACCTTGTGAGTTTTCTTATTGAAGCCAAGCGAGCAGGAAAGCGTGTCATTGCCTACGGTGCCGCAGCCAAAGGCAATACCTTGATCAACTATGCTGGAATACGCCCGAACCTAATCCCTTGTGTTGTTGACCGTAACCCGGCTAAACAGGGTAAATATATGCCGGGTAGCCGTATTCCGATTGTAGATGAGTCCTGTATTAGGGATGTAAAACCAGACTATGTGCTTATAATTCCATGGAATATTCGTGATGAAGTTATGACACAACTTGCATACATTCGCGCGTGGGGCGGACAGTTTGTTACTGCAGTGCCTACGTTGACAGTCGCTTAGGAGCTGATTTGTGAAAGTCGCAGTAACGGGAGCAAGCGGATTTCTTGGTCGTCATGTTTTAGCCGAACTCAGCCGATACAGTGTAGACGCCGTCGCGGTGACGCGCAATGCGGAACGTCTGCTGAATTTACCTCCTAATGCTAGGGTTGAAGAAATGGACGTTTCTTTATTCGCATTAGACTGTTTTGCTCGTATGGGCTGCCCGGATGTTTTAATTCACTTAGCCTGGGATGGTTTGCCAAACTATAAATCACCACACCACTTTGAATCTGAGTTACCCAAACACTATCAATTCCTTAAAACTATGATTGCGTCAGGACTCTCTTCAGTGTTTGTGGCTGGAACCTGTTTTGAATATGGCATGCAATCCGGTGCTCTCTCGGAAGAACTTACACCCACCCCCAATAATCCTTATGGTTATGCCAAAGATGCTTTGCGACAGCAGGTGGCGTTTTTGAAATCGGTCATCCCGTTCAATCTGATTTGGGGCCGACTTTTCTATATGTATGGTGATGGTCAATCCAGCAGCTCGCTTTACTCGCAAGTAAAGGATGCCGTGTTGCACAATGATCCTGTTTTGAACATGTCTGGTGGTGAACAGTTGCGAGATTATTTGCCGGTTACGGAAGTTGCACAAACTATCGTCCGATTAGCACTATCTGGCAGTGATATTGGAACCGTCAACATTTGCTCTGGAAAACCTGTCTCGGTGCGCAGATTAGTGGAACAATGGCTGGCGGAAAATAACTGGAAGATGCAACTGAATCTTGGAAATTACCCGTATCCGGATTATGAACCAATGGCTTTTTGGGGTGATGCCACAAAATTGCAGACAATCTTAAGGAGCATGCTGTGAAGGCAGAAATAAAACCAAGGATAGATTTAATCAACAGGACAATGCTGGAAACAGTTGTACCGCTAAAAGTCCCTTTTATTATCAACTTAGATCCATCGGATACATGTAATTTCCAGTGCAAATTCTGTCCGACAGGGGATAGAAAACTGATGAAATCCACACTTGGTCGAAGCCATGGGAACATGGATTACAATCTGTTCAAAAAAATTGTAGATGATATTTGTGAGTTTGAAAAACCTATAAAAGTATTGAGGTTGTATAAAGACGGCGAGCCACTGCTAAACCCCAGACTCGCCGATATGATAAAGTATGCCAGAGAAAAAAAATGTTCCGAAAGGATCGATACAACTACAAACGCTTCGCTACTTAACCCGGCAAAGAATCTGGAACTTATTGAAGCAGGACTTGATAGAATCAATATCTCAATCGAAGGGGTTAACGCTGCACAGTATGCAAGCTTTTCCAACTACAAAATTGAATTTGAAAAGCTGGTGGAGAATATCCGTTATTTTTACGAACACAGAAACCAATGCGAAATGATTGTGAAAATTAATGGTGACATCCTTACGGAAGATGACAAAAGTAGATTCTATGAGATTTTTGGGAATATTGCCGACGGTGTTTACATTGAACACATTATGTCATGCTGGCCTGAGTTTGAACTTAACGGTGTTGAAATTAATCAGGAACATGGTATCTATGGCCAAGAAATCAGTGAGGTCCAGGTATGCCCTTATATTTTCTACTCATTTTCAATTAATTCTGATGGTACGGCCAGTACATGTTTTCTGGATTGGGCCAGAAAACTGATCATTGGTGATACGAAACTACAAAGTGTCAAAGACATATGGAATGGTGACAAACTATTTGAATATCAGAAAGAGTTTTTGTCTATGAAGCGCAAGGGGCATCCCGTATGCGGTCAATGTGGCCAGCTTTCGCACGGCCAACCGGACAACATAGATCCCTACGCGAGTGAGCTTCTCAAAAAGCTGATTGCAGCACGTCGGGAACAACTGTGATTAAAGTTCTGCATCTGTCCGCCCATGTTGGTGGGGGAGTGGGTAAAGCACTAAGCGGACTTGTTGTCGAGTCTGCTGTTGTGTCCCCTGAAATATCCCATTCGTTCGTTTTCTTCGAGCCGCAAGAAAAACCGCAATTTCTAGAACAGATAACCGGTTGTGGTTGTGATGTGTATGTCGTGCCTCAGCCAGCAGTGCTCAAGCAGCTTATTGATGTCGCGGACATAGTTCAGCTGGAATTTTGGAACCATCCCCTCACCCTGCAAGCTTTGTGTTGTAATAATTTACCAGCCATGCGTCTGCTTGTCTGGTGTCATTCCTCAGGACTTTACAATCCAGTTATTCCCACTGCGCTCTTCTCGGCAGCGGAACGTTTCTTATTTACTTCACCCTGCTCCTTCGAGTCTGAACGGGTTATACAACTCCCGGATGATGTGCGCGACCGGCTTGGCGTAGTGTCGAGTTCCGGCGGCTTTGACGGACTGCCATGGCCAGCAGAAAGACCAGGAGAGTTGGCAATGGGCTACTTCGGCAGCCTGAACTTTGCTAAGCTGCATCCCCATTATGTGGACTTTCTGGCTGCAGTGGACAAGCCTGGTTTGACAGTCCGGCTTATTGGCGACTTGACTAACAGAGATATTCTTGAAAGGCAGTCTGCTCTTATTGGCAGAGAGGGTATGTTTGAATTCAGAGGTTACAGTACTGACATTGCTGCAGAACTGAAAGCGATAAATGTGCTCGCCTATCTGCTTAATCCTGAACACTATGGGACTACCGAAAATGCCCTTCTGGAGGCAATGGCGGTTGGCATTGTTCCTATTGTTTTGGATAATCCGGCGGAGCGACATATAATTGAAGACAACCGGACTGGACTTATTGTGAGCACACCCAGTGAATTTTCCAAGGCGGTTTACTGGCTTGCCAAAAATCCGCTTGAAAGAAATAAAATTGGCAAACAGGCAGCGAAATCGGTCCGCAGTAAATTTTCCGTCAACAGGATGGTCTCATCTATTAACGACCATTACCAACAACTACTTTTGATGAACAAACAGTATATTGCATTTGCAGACATTTTCGGAACTGAACCGGCTGATTGGTTTTTATCCTGTCAAGGTAATCAGACATATTTTTCATCCACCAACGTGTTAAAGCCAGATCCGGAAAGCTTTTCAATCCATGCTTTGTTTGAAGAGTCAAAAGGCACTATCTTTCATTTTCTTAAATATTTTCCTAACGACAAGAGACTTAATCAATGGGCAAACATGCTGAAATCATGGCGGTAAAATTTAAACAAGCTCCTGATGTAAATACCGCCATAGCATTGCTACATGCTCTCTGCACGAAAAAACCGGTCTATTCGCCCCGGATCGCTAATAAACCTCTTGCTCTGTATGGTGCCGGAAAGCTTGGCAGAATGGCAAAGGAGTATTTTCAAGCAATCGGTATACCTGTTGTCTTTGTAGTCGATGCAAGTGCAGAACAGTATAAAGATGACTTATTTTGGAACGATACAGCTATTATCAATCCGCAGCATGTTTCGCTTGAGCATAAACAGAATATATTACTTGCCGTTTGTGTCGCCACCGTTCCCTTTACGACGTTACAATCTTTTCTGCACTCCGATGGATGGTTAGATTTTGTGCCATTCTATGACATAACGGAGGCGTATCGCGATCTCCACCCTCTCGGCAATGGATGGTTTTCCGGTCCATTTGGTGCCGAAGAGATCGATGGTGTCGACGCAGTGCTTGCTAAATGGAGTGATGATACTTCTCGTGCACATCATCTGCAGTTTATCGCATGGCAGTATCTCCGCGAAGAGTGGTTTTTTGAGGGCGCACCGGTAACAACAACCGACAGGTACTTTATTCCTCAGGTAGTTTCAGTCTTGCATCACAATGAGGTTTTTGTCGATTTGGGCGCTCATCACGGCGACACGACTGGCAGATTCCTGGAACTGGTTGATACGCAGTTTGCTGCTATCTGGCTTGTTGAGCCTGATTTGTATAATATGCATTGTTTACAGGAGAAGTTGAAATCAAGATTGGTTGGTATTGAAAGCCGAAAAATCCATATTCTTTCGTGCGCAGTAGGCGATTTGCCTTGTAATAAGACCTTTTTCCACGGGCTTGGTTACGCATCACAGCTCTCTGCTTTAGGCCAGACGAACGCCGGAGTTATTACGATCGATGAGTTAATGGTTATTGAACCCACCTTTATTAAAATGCATTTAGAGGGTGAAGAATATAATGCTCTTAAAGGAGGCATAAATACCATTAGGAATAGCAGACCAATAATCGTGGCAACGTTATATCATAATCGCCTTGGTATCTGGCAAATACCAGATCTACTAATGAACACTCTGACAGATTACGTGTTTTATATGAGGCAGCATAGCTGGAGCGACACTGGTTCTGTGATGTATGCAATTCCTAAGGAAAGATACATTGGCGCTACATAGTGATAGCCGTCAAATCCCTGTGTTGATAATGAGGAACCAACGCTTAAGCACTACGGCCTATGAGATCAGAGGGTTAACGATATGATTAAAGTGTTGTTTATTATAACGCCATTCTTTGACATTAAGAGTCATCTCACTGGAGAACTCAAATCGAGAACGCCGATTTTTACGGTTCCCTACGGAGTTCTTTCGTTGGCAGCATTCGTAAAGGCGCATGCAAAGCATGAGGTTCAGGTTAAAATCATTGATCTCAATGTAAAAGCGTATCAACTCTGCAAAAATACGGATGATTTGGAGTTAGAAATAAACAAGTATATTGCCGATGAAACAATCCAATTCCAACCGGATGTGGTCGGTATATCGGCACTATTTAATACCAGCTATCCCTATTTACATCACATTTCTGAAACAATTAAAAAGGTGAGACGAGATGCAATCTTAGTGGTTGGAGGCGGCTTGGCCACTAATTTGTACTCTGAAATTCTGAGCAGTATCCCGTATATTGATGCTGCTTGTTACGGAGAGGGGGAAATTCCACTTTGTCAATTATTGGACTCAGAGAATAGAATCAAATATTTGAAGTCTAGTCCGGCGTGGGTGACGCGAGACAGCCTAAATGAGGGTAACGTGATAGAAGGTTTATTTGTGCAAGATCTCGATCAGATACCATTCTTTGATTACACGCTCATTAATTTGAATGACTATGGTGGTAGAGAGACGGACAACACTACCCGAAAAAGCACTGCCCGGAATTTGAGTATCCATACCTCGCGCGGATGCCCGTTTAAGTGTGTTTTTTGTGCAAGCGGCTCGGTGCACGGGAAAAAAGTCCGGTTTATGAGCGTTGAAAAGGTAGTCGCTGAGGTTGAGCAGATGGTTAACGCTCTAAATCTGGAAGTGCTGGCAATAGACGATGATCATTTTTTATCCGACAGAGAACGTGCAAAAAAAATATTGCAGCGACTCGTCGATTTTAACATCAGGACTGAATTCCCGAATGGTATTGCAGTGTATGCACTCGATGATGAAATTGGCTGGTTGTTGAAAAAAGCAGGGGTTACTACAATATCTCTTGCGGTTGAGTCAGGGGCTGAATTTGTACTGAAGCAGATTATTAATAAACCACTCAAATTGGAGATGGTAAAAAGCGCTGTTAAGCTATTAAGAGCAAACGATATAAGCGTGCATGCTGGTTTTGTTATTGGTCTACCCGGTGAATTAGAAGAACATAGAGACAAAACAATGTCGCTGATATTAGATTATGGCTTTGACTGGTGCTATTTTAACTTAGCTGTTCCGGTGGCAGGCAGCAGACTTTATGACATTTGCAAAGAGAACGAATATTTAGTCAATAGTGATTTTGGTGAATACGTCACCATGAAATGTAATATTAGAACGCCCGATATTGATCCGGAATACATGGAAGAAAAAGCATATTTGATGAATCTTGAAGCAAATTTTGTAAAAAATTACAATATGGCAGCCGGTAATTTTCAAAAGGCTTCAAGGTATTTTCAAAATATAACCGAAAAATATCCAGACCACGCCTTTGCTCACTATTATCTGGCCAAAGCATTTGAATGCTCTGGAGTAAACGAAGAAGCAATTAAATATAACAAAATACAGTTTAACAATTTAGTGGATAGCAAAAAAAGTTGGAGAAAATACGCTCAACATTTTGGTTTGATATAATCTGCTTGAAAAATGTTTTTATGCTAGCGGGCTAGGAGATTTTATGACGGTGTGTGATGAACATGCTAAACGGATCAGCAATAATATTGCTCAAATGGCAAATGATAAGGATTTTCAAGGATTATCCAATATTTGGTTGAGAGAAGGCGTTCGCTACGAATACCCATTAAACTTTTCCTGGCTAGGGCGGCCGTATATTCAAATACCCCAAGACATTTACGCTCTTCAGGAAATTATTTGGCAGGTTAAGCCAGACCTCATTATTGAGACGGGGATAGCTCATGGTGGCTCGTTAATGATGAGCGCTTCTATGTTGGCCTTGCTTGATTATTGTGATGCAGTTGAAAGTTGTCAACATATAGATCCGCTTCAAACAAAACGTCTCGTTTTAGCTGTAGACATAGATATCAGGAACCATAACCGTTCAGCAATTGAAGCTCATCCCATGCGCCATCTTATCAAAATGATTCAAGGCTCATCTATTGCTTCGGATATCGTTGATAGAGTTAACTTGATTGCAAAAGAATATAGCAGGATTCTTGTCTGCCTAGATTCAAATCACACCCATGATCATGTCTTGGCAGAACTAGAGGCGTATGCGCCGCTGACTTCGAGGGGGAGTTACTGCATTGTTTGGGATACTGGTATTGAGGATATGCCGGCTGATTTTAGCAAAGACAGGCCGTGGGGTAAGGGGAATAACCCGAAAACGGCAGTATGGGAGTATCTACGCAGTTTGGCGTCTGGAATCAGGACCGGCGCAGATGGGACTACTCTCAATTTTGAAATTGACCATCAAATCGAAAACAAGATTGTAATAACCGGTGCTCCAGATGGATTTTTGAGGAGACGTTAGCCGTTAGATTTACAGTTTGTTGAGTTTTAGAATGAAAGGTGGCGACATGACCTCGGAAATCAAACCAAATTACGATCAGGATAGACAGATATTGGCAAATGTTGTCCCTTTGCGAACCCCCTATTCAATCCAAATTACACCGTCATCAATATGTAATTTTAAATGCAATTACTGTATTCATTCTTCTCCAGATATGAACAATAATAGTCTAATGAAGTGGAGCACTTTTGAAAAACTATGTGAGCAGATTGGGCAATTTGAAGATAAAGTAAAGCAGATAAATTTTGCCGGATGGGGTGAGCCGACGATAAACAAGGACTTACCTAAAATGATAACGCACATTAAACAGTTGAATCTTACGGGAAAGGTTTCAGTCATAACCAATGGCTCACTGCTCAATCGGGACTTTACCTTGTCGTTGATTGAGTCAGGTGTTGATTCCATAAGGATATCCCTGCAAGGCGTAACTCCAATGAGATACAAAGAAGTTTGCGGTGTTCAACAGGACTTTAGTGATTTAGTTGATAAAATCAGATATCTCAACCAGAATAAGGGCCATTGTGCAGTGTACGTGAAAGTGGCGGATATCTCTTTGAGCAAAGAAGAAGAATCGCTGTTTTATTCTACATTCTTGGACATATCGGATAGGATGTTTGTTGAAAATATCAGGCCAATATTTGATGATGAAAATGTGAGATCTGATACCAATTATTCTATTTCTAAGTATGGTCAAGTGCATCCACCGGTTCTTGTCTGCCCTCAGCCTTTTTTTATGTTGAATATTACAGCTGAAGGAGATGTCCTTCCGTGCTGCTCTTATTACGATCCTACGCAATTTGGAAATATAAATAATACGACTTTAAAAGATATTTGGCATAGTAACGAAACGTTTGAGTTCCTGAAAATGATGTTAAGAAAAGAACGTAATACTCAACAAAAATATCCAGTCTGTAATAAGTGTAAATTGCCTGATGTAGTTGTGTTGCCACAAGACAGTTTAGATGGAAATGCGGATGAAATTTTTAACCGTTTTTTAACCAAGTAGCTGGAAGAGAGGAATCGTGCCATGTTGAGTACGGAAATAATGCCCGAATACTTGCAGATTGAGGTTATAGCCGGGGCGTGTTCGGCCAATTGTATTATGTGTAATTACAAAGAATCACCTAGAAAAGGTATATTGACGTTGGATGATTTCTCGATGATACTGGATAAGTTTGTGCCTTATTTAGATAGCCAAAAATACCTGAGCCTACAGGGGTTGGGTGAGACGTTATTAGATCCTGGTATAGTTGATAAAGTGAGAGTAGCTAAGGAAAAGGGTTTCAAAGGTGTGGGGTTTGCGACAAATGCCACGCATTTAAATGCTGGCTTGACGGAAGGATTGCTTGCTGCAGATTTAGATACAATCATCTTTTCTCTTGACGGAATTAAGAAGGATACACACGAGCAAATCAGGATGGTTGATTACAACCAAGTGATGAGAAATGTGTTGGATTTTATAGAAAAGAGAAACAATACCGGCAAGACCAAGATAATAGTGAGGATGATCAGGCAGGAATCTAATCTTGCTGAGTGGGATGAATACCGGGAATTCTGGCAAAAACAGTTGCGGCCTGAATTTGGAGACCAGGTCGCCGCGTATGATGTCTGGGGGCAAATGGTGGAGGAGGACAGGGTTAACAGATTTAATAGATTGGACAAATGGTCGCGTGAAAAGAAAGAGGTCTGTCCAGATCTTCTTAAACGAATGCTGCTGTTCCTGAACGGAGATGTGATTTTGTGCTGTGGTAACATGAAAGTAATGGGGAATGTGTTTGATAGCGACCCGAGAGATATTTATAACGGGAAGGGGTTTCAGGAGTACAGAGAGATGATGAGACAAGGCAGGTTAACCGAAATTGATGAGTGTAAGAACTGTCAAGTCATATTGTCTAGTTTTGATAAAGTGTATGTAGATGCGACTGGCCATTGACGGAAGAGGCAGGGTCCAGATGTCAATTTTGGTTTTTGTGAATTTTCTGCGTGGTAAGGCACGTGCAAAAGTCAGGCTTGTGATGATTTACAATACTTTTGCTTCGTGAAGAGATTATGCTGAAAGGATGCCCGTTGTTTAACAAATAGGGTTAGGGAGAGCATATGGAGGATCGAGGAAATTCCTCAACTACCACGCTACTTGATTTAGTTAATTTGTTTAATGAGATGCTTGATGAAAATGATTTCAACAATGCTGAACGGGCATCTTGCCTGCTGTTAGAACGGTTCAGCGATCAATATATTGCTTGGTATGTGCGTGCCATTGCCTTACGACTGACAAATCGACCGAAAGAAGCGCTGTTAGCGATTGATCACTCCATATGGCTCCACGAAACCTCAGATGCATTAGCGGAACTTGCACGTATTTGGCAAATACTGGATTCCCATTTCAGAACTGATCAGGAGCTTAATCAGATTCTGGCGCTTTCATTTTGCAGAGAGCAGGATGCTAATGCATACAAAAATGTATATTTTGAAGTATCAGGTGTTTGTAATGCAAAGTGCCCTTACTGTGTTACAGGAATAAATTGCATTATTGGAAGAAACATAGAGGATATAAGTGCCCGTAAATTTGTTGATGTAGATGAGTTCAAATTTACAATTAATCATTTAATAACTAATTCTATAATCAGTAGGCGAGAATCGGTTGTTCAACTTTATAATTGGGGAGAACCTTGTTTGCACCCTCACTTTGAAAAGCTCTTGTCAATATTGACTGAAAATGGGATTCGTTATGGTTTCAGTACAAATTGTTCTGTGCTAAAAGAGTTGGCACCAAGTGTACTTACTAATTTGAATCAAGTGACTTTTTCAATGCCAGGATTTAGCTGTGATTCATACAATAGAATTCACGGTTTTGATTTTGAACAAATAAAACAAAATATTACTAATATGGTTGAGCTTTGGAGAAAATCTGGTTACAGAGGAAGTTTTATAATTGCGTATCATGTGTATCAATTTAACATACTTGAATGTGAAGCAGCTGCCAAATTTGCCAGTGAACTAGGGATAGGCATATCTTTTGTTCATGCTTCGTTGAATGGATATAACCTGTTGAGAAGTTATTTTGATGATACGATGAGTCGAGATGCTCTAAAAAAGTGCAGCAGTGAATTGATAACGTATTTCTACAAGAATGTTAAACGGCCAGCAAATTACCGTTGTGATCAATTTGATTATCTAGTCATTAATGAACATTGTGAATTACTGCCGTGCTGTGGTGTTGAGCGTGGAATGCCATTATACTCCTTGGGTAAAATTAGTGAAATGACTTTAGAGCAAATTAGAGATAAGAAATTGAATGCACAATATTGTACAAAATGTGCTGAAATCGGGATGGATTACTTTGGTACAGCAATTTTAAGGCGAGCCTTTGGGCGTTTTTGAAGAAATTTGAAGATATACAGGCAGATATAACAAAATATAATCAGGAGCGTATTGTGAATACGGTTAGAAGGCCTCTCATATCTATTGCAATGACAGTATTTAACGCTGCCCGGTTTCTTTCAAAAACTCTTGAATCACTGCTTGCGCAGGATTATGAAGATTTTGAATTGGTGATCTCTGACAATGCCTCAGAAGACGGCTCAAGTGAGATCTGCCGGATGTTTGCCGAGCGTGACAGCCGAATAAAATACTATCGAAATATCACCAATATGGGGCCGGTTAGGAACAGCTATAAAGCTATTGATCTTTGCACTGGTGATTTTATCATGCCAGCGGCTGATCATGATATGTATCACACAAGTTTCATCTCCCGACTTTTCGAACTACTCCAACAGGATGAGTCTGTTGTGCTTGCCTACCCGCGCTCAATTTACATAGATGAAAATGACCAGACTATAGAGTTGCTGCCGGATGTGATTGATACTCGTGGCTTGGATGCCTGCCAGAGATTTTGTAAAAATATTTGGGAGTTTGGCTGGATGAACATGGTTTATGGCCTTTACCGTAGTGCTGCCCTTAGGACTATTTGGCATACTCAACCAACAATTGGACCTGATCACGTAATGATTGCTAAACTCTGTTTCCTTGGCTCTATTGCACTAATAGATGAACCACTTTTCTTTCGCCGACGTAATCGACCTGATGAGGACACTCAAGAATGTACTAAACGTCAGATTGCTTCATTTGTAAATCCAAACTATGAGTCCATAATACCTTGGACTAGGATGGCGTATGAACACCTTAAGGTAATAACTGAATCAGAGCTTGTAGAAAAAGAGAAAGAGCTCCTTTACGAGGAGGTAAGAAAATGTTTCCGAGCCCGTTTTGGGGATCTTATGCGTAATGAAGTTATGCAACTGATTACCGAATGCCCAATAATTCTCTCAAATGAGCAATTATTTCCAAATACGTTTGATTTTAGAAAGAGCGAGATTGCTAGAGTTGCACGCATCTGCAGGTTTTTTTACCCTGAAATTGCTGAACTGGATACTTTGGCTGCAGGTAATGTCTGTAGCACTGTTGATGCCAAGAGCAGCAGGCCAATAAAAATAGATACGCCTGTTCAATTTGCCACGCAAATGGAGTCTGTCTCTGTTGTCATACCAACCTATAACCGGGCAAACCTCCTCCCTCGTGCTGTTATGAGTGTCCTTAACCAGACCTATCCAATTCATGAAATTATTGTTGTCGACGATGGATCCTTTGATGATACTGAGACGGTTGTCCTGCAATTTCAAAAAAAATATCCTAACATTAAATATAAAAGAATTTTAAATAGTGGCGCTCAAGCAGCTCGCAATGAGGGTATTAGGCAGGCAACCGGTGAATGGATCGCATTTCTTGATTCCGATGATGAATTCTTAGAATTTAAAATAGAAAAACAGCTCGAATTAGGTTTAAGCAAAAAAGTACCTGTTGTACATTGTGAATGTTACATTGTCAGGGGTGATCAAAATCCAGTGCTATTTGGGACACCACCTTTATCTGGCAACATTTATCAAGATATACTCCGTTCCCCCAGTATAACATTCCCTTCTTTACTCGTTAAAAAAAGTGCACTTGAGTCAATTGAATTGTTGGACGAATTGGTCCCTTCATTTCAAGAGTGGGATACTATAATCAGGCTTGCCAAAGATCATGAGTTTGGATACGTTTCAGAGCCACTATATGTGTACCATTGTCATGATGGGGAAACTATCTCAAAAGATATGAAACGGCACGTACGTGGCTACGTCTATATTGTAGAAAAACATGCTATTGATATGTTTCAGAATGCCGGTATTGAAGCATTGGCTAAACACTATGAAACGATAATTAAGCAATCTCTTGAGTATGGACTGCCTGCTTTGTTGCAACTGTATACACTTAAACTTAATGCTTTAGATCTTCAGAAATCTTTGCCACGCTTACTATGTTTTAAACCATTTACTACAATCGAAATCAATTCCGATGGTAACTGTACATTCTGTTGTTATAGTAGCAAAATAATTGGCAATATAAATGATACCAACCTTGAAACTCTTTTTAATTCGGTAGCAGTTCAAGATAGCAGAAGAAAATTTTATCAGAATGATTATTCGGAGTGCGATAAGAGCCGTTGCAATATTTTCGCATCTGATGATATGAAATATTTCACAAATATTCCTGATGATGATCTTCAATTCAGGAATGATATCAATATATGTATAGCAAATCGTAATACAGTAATTGAAAAAGGCCCAAGTAGAATAGTCGATTCTTCGCATGGACTATGCAATGTGCAATGTAAGTTCTGTTGGCCGTTCAAGAGACATACGCAACAAAATTTTAATAACAAAACCTATCGAATGTTAATCAACAACAAATCTAATATCAATGAAATTCATTTGGCTGGAGGTGAGCCTTTTTACAATCCGCTGATTGATGAGCTAATATTAGAATTAATAGATAAAGAAATAAATCTCGGTGTTACTAGTAATCTGACGTATCTGATGGATTCAACAAAAAAATTGCTATCTAGAGTACACATTATCAATCTAAATGCTTCTATCAATGCAGCATCAAAAAACATCTATGACCAACTTGTACAGGGAGGCGATTGGGAAAATGTCTGTGAAAATCTAGTTTTTTTTAAAACATTGAGAGAAACTAGACCGGATTTCAGATTTGGAATTTCTATGGTTGTAAATAGAATGAATTATCATGAAATTGCAGATTTTATAGATTTCGGATTTAATCGTTTTTCTGTTGATTATGTATCCTTTCACCCACCAGACGAGGGGCATATGCCGGAGTCACTTAAGCTAACGGCCCCTGATGCTATAGATATACTGAAAATACTTGAAATGCCGATATTTACGAAGTTCGGAACTAAGATTAATTTTTGGGGGCTAAAAAGCTATGTAATGAAGATTCGACGTGACTATGCTGACGCGAATCAAATACTACCAAAATCAATCCAAATCAGCATCTCGGATGCGTGCAATTTCAAATGCACTTCTTGTTGGATCCATGGTCCAAATGTAGCGGCTGATGATAACAACCTTGAAGCTTCTTTGTATAGAAACTCCAAGCCACAAATAATGGATATCAACGTTTATGAACATCTAATTGCTGATATTAAAAACAATCCAGTGCCAGTGGCTATCTCTTTTTGTGGGAAAGGTGAGCCTACACTCCATCCACAATTTATGGGCATGGTCAAATTTGCTTATAAAAATGGTTTGTTCTCAAATATAACAACAAATGGTAGTGGCCTTACGATTGATATGCTTAAAGCGTTGAGGGAGATGAAGGTTACTCTAAACATTTCTTTGAATGCCTATAATCAAGCTAGTCATCAATCTTTTTGCAACATCCATAAAGACTACTTTACTCCGATTATTGAAATGTTACGTCACTTTAGCAAGTCAGAGTTCAGCGGTTTTATTAGCCTGAGTTTTGTCGTTGGTGCACACAATATTAGTAGCATAAATAAGATGGCTGAATTATCCGCAGAAATTTTGCCACCTGATAGTTCAATAAGTTTTTATCCGGAATGGACTCACAAAGGTAATCCTGAAAACAGAGTGTCAACCGGTCAAATCGGTCAGTTGTTGGGGGAACTATCTGATATTATAGCCATATTGTCTGAAGCAAACATAAGCCACAACTTGAATATATTACCTTATGTTCTTTATGGTCTCAGTGTATCCAACGAAACTGATGAGCCCACCCGTGATTATTACATGAAGAATCCGTGCAGTACTGTCGATAATTTCATGGTGGTTTTAGCAGATGGACGTGTTGTTCCATGTTGCCGCTCTGCTTATGTGTATGGAAATATTAACGATCGAAGCATTTTAGACATATGGTCTGAACCACAATCGATTGAATTCAGGTGTCAGGCTAAAAATATCTGCAATACAAAAAAGGAAGCTCCTAATAGCCACTGTTTTTCGTGTGATCATGTCATGGGCAACGAATATTTTATTGACCGCTATCGTAGTGATATAGATGCCCTGATCTCCGCCAGGCGCAATCAATCTAGAAATTGAAGATGGGGTGCAACGCATGACTCAAAATAAACAACCGGCAGTCGATCACATAACTTGGAACGATCAGCATATCGCCACTATCATCCGACGCGACTTCATGCCGTCTGAAACTACCTTTATTTCTCCCGACAGCTATTATCAGCAACTGGGTTTTGTCGTCTATCCCGAGGGGGGTGAGGTGTGCCGCCATTCCCACTTGCCGTTGCAGAGGCATCTGGTCGGCACCCCGGAGACCCTACTGATCAGGAAGGGCAGGGCGGAGGTTGAGCTTTATGCCATGGACAAGAGCCCGCTCGGAACCTGGGTGCTGGAGGAGGGTGATATGATCCAGTTGGTAGCCGGTGGTCATTGTTTTAAATGTCTCGATGACACAATTTTTCTTGAGATCAAGCAGGGGCCGTATACCGGTCTGGTGGAAAAGGAACGCTTCTGATGATACCGGTCGCCGAACCTCTTGTGACAGAACGTGACATAGAGCTGGTCAACGAGGCCTTGAAATCCGGCTGGATATCTTCGGCCGGGAAGTTTCTCGATCTTTTCGAGGAGCGCTGGGCCGCCTACTGCGGGATGCCGCATGGTATCGCCGTCAGCAACGGTTCCACTGCCCTGGATGTGGCGGTCGGTTTGTTGGATCTTCAGCCTGGCGATGAAGTTATCATGCCGACCTTTACCATTATTTCGCCGGCTCAGTCGGTGGTGCGTGCCGGTGGTATTCCCGTGCTGGTTGACTCGGAGCCACGCACCTGGCAGATGGACGTAAATCAGATCGAAGCCAAGATCTCTTCCAGGACGCGGGCGATACTGGTTGTGCATATCTATGGGCATCCGGCCGACATGGACGCGATTCTCGACATCGCCCGGCGCCACAACCTGACCGTCATTGAGGATGCCGCAGAAGTGCATGGCGCAGAATACAAGGGGAGACGTTGCGGCGGCTTGGGTGATATCAGTACGTTCAGCTTCTACGCCAACAAACTGGTTACGACCGGCGAGGGGGGCATGGTTCTAGTGCGGACTACTGAGATGGCCGAACGAGCCCGTAGCCTGCGCAATCTCTGCTTCCAGAAAAAACAGCGCTTTCTTCACGATGAGCTGGGTTACAATTTCCGTCTGACCAATCTCCAGGCGGCCCTGGGGGTTGGCCAGATCGAGCGGATGGAGCAGATTGTGGCTCGCAAACGGGCAATTGCCAACGTCTACAGCGAGTGTTTAAAGGATGTTCCCGGTATTCAACTGCCGGCAGAGGCATTATGGGCACAAAATGTCTACTGGGTCTACGGAATCGTATTGAGTTACGAAGCCGGCCTTACAGCGCTGCAATTATCTGAAAGGCTGAGGAAACTGGGCATAGAAACACGGCAGTTCTTTTTGGGCATGCACGAACAACCGGTCTTTCAACGCATGGGGCTCTTTGGTGGAGAACGCTATCCTGTGGCTGAGCATCTGGCCCGTCAGGGACTCTATATTCCCAGCGGGCTGACAATGACTGACCAACAGATTGCTGAAACGGCAACTGCTCTGAAGGAGTGCCTGGCATGAGTGTGTTTAACGAGTATGCCCGCTATTATGACCTGCTCTATAGCGACAAGGACTATGCCGGAGAGTCTAACTATATCAACCGGTTGATTCAGTCGCACTGTCCGGCCGCACGAACGGTCTTGAACCTGGGGTGCGGATCAGGCCGACATGACCGCTGCTTGGCGGAGCAGGGGTTTGTTGTTACCGGGGTTGATCTTTCGGAGGAGATGCTAAGAGCTGCACGAGATTCGGCGGGAGCAAACACTGCCCTTGATTACCATAACGGAGATGTGCGTTCAATCAGGCTAGGGAAAATGTTCGATGTCGTTATCTCACTATTTCACGTTATGAGCTATCAGCAGACCAACGAAGATTTGGAGGCGGCTTTTACGTCTGCCTGTTACCATCTGAAGCCTGGCGGGACGTTCATTTTCGACTGCTGGTATGGTCCGGGTGTCTTGACGGACCGGCCGGCCATGCGCTTGAAAGAGTTGGAGGACGAAAATATCAGTGTGACCCGCATCGCCCGGCCCGTCATGCATCCCAACGAGAATTTGGTGGATGTAAACTATCTGGTCTTCATCAGGGATAAGCGTACCGAGGATCTTCATGAAGTCCGGGAAACACACCGTATGCGCTACCTGTTTCTGCCGGAGGTCCGTCAGATGTTGCTCAATTCAGGTTTTGAACTCCTGTCGAATGAAGAATGGCTGACCGGCAAACCCCTTGGTTTTGCATCCTGGAGTGCCGTCTTTGTCTGCCGCAAGCTTGAAGCCGGAGACTTCATCTGATGCCGAAGATATTGATCATCCATCCTGAAGGGAATTTGAACAATAACCCCAACTTGACTGGTATCGTCGAGATCCTTTGCGAGAATGGATATGTTGTTGATATTTACTCTCGTAAACGTACGAATATCAAACAGGTGGCGCCCTGTCCAGAATCACAACTCATCACAACTTCAATACACGATCCGAATGATACTGCGGTGATTTTTATTCCTGAAATTGAGCTGTCAAAGGAAGCGTTGGAAGGTTTGAAAAGCAATTTCGAACAGTATGACCTTGTTATAGGAGTTGACCGGGGGATAATCGAGGCCAGTGAAATTGCCTGCCTGATTAATGTGCCGTACGGACTTATTTCATATGAGATCTATTTTGCAATTGAGACCGGACAGGAGTTTAAGATCCCTGAGATATTGGCATGCCGTGACGTTTCATTTGCCATATGCCAAGACAGGTTGCGATCCGGACACCTTGCTGCCGAGAATCACATTGATAGTGAAAAAATATTTGATATTCCTGTTGCAGGGCGCTCTTTGATTCCGAGAAAACGATCCAATATTTTGCATGAAGCTCTTAAGTTGGACAGAGAAAAAAAGATTGCAGTTTATATGGGAGAGGTGAATGCCAAGTGGGCCGGTTTTGAAGAACTGTTTGAAAGCACGGATGCGTGGGATGATTCGTGGGTTATGATTCTGCATCAGCGTTATGGTTATGTTTTGAGCAGCATCGCAGAGAGAATAAAAACCAGAAAGAATGTCTATCTTTCTCCGTACCCATCGCTGGACCTTAATGATCTTCACCTTTTGCTGGACTCAGCCGATTTGGGTATTGCCTGCTACATTCCACAAATGCACAGTCCTTGCTTTTTGGATTGCCGCAATCTCGTGAATATTGGCATGGCCTCTGGTAAAATTGCATCGTATTTACAACATGGCCTGCCAATACTTATTAACGAAATAGGTGAGATGAGTGAGTATGTCAAGCGTTTTGAACTGGGCAAAGTCTTCGATGATTTTGGACATATTGGAGCTATACTTGGCTCTCTGGATAAAACCGGTCTCCATAGATTAGGAAATAACTGTCAGGATTTTTTTAGGCGTAATCTTAACCTGGATCTAACTATGCAGCCCCTGTTGGTTGCTATTGACAGCTTACTCAAGTCACAGGATCTTCAAATTGCAGAGCAAATAATGGACATTGCGTTAATAAATAATAACATCCGTTAGAAATGGAATTATATGATTTCAGTAGTTGTATATGGCCGTAACGATTCTCATGGATACAATTTACCAAAACGAGCAGCCATAAGTATCAACTGTATTGCTGAAGTACTTGATGACAAAGATGACGAGATAATTTTCGTAGACTGTAACACTCCCAACGACATTCCCACGTTTCCTGAATCCATTTCAGACACATTAACACCTGCTGCAAAACAAATACTGCGAGTGCTGCGCCTGAGACCGGAACAATACAGCAGGCATTGTGGCAATGACTCCAAATTCAAAGTGCAGGAATCTCTGTGCAGGAATGTCGCTATCCGCAGGTCAAACCCCAATAATCGCTGGATTCTCAACACCAACACCGACATGGTGTTTGCGCCACTTGAGGAGGGTAACACTCTCTCACGAATTGCCAGTGAACTTCAGGACGGTTTTTATGAGTTGCCGCGGTTCGAAGTGCCGGAGTCATTATGGGAATCAGTAAACCGCACGGATCCCTTGGAAATCATCAGGTCGTTCAGTCACTGGGGTCTTCGATTGCACCTTAATGAAATTGTCACTTCTTCAAAGGAAGCTTTATTTGATCAACAGGGAGATTTCCAGCTTTCCTTACGGAGTCAGCTATTTCAGATACATGGTATGGATGAAAAAATGGCGATGTGGGCTCATGTTGACACTAATTTATGCAAAAGAATGTGGCTTTTGAGCGGACAACCAAACACAATACTCGATAAAATCTATGCGTTCCACTGCGATCATACTCGCAACCACAGCGCAGGAGCTTCAGTGACGAATGACAACAAGGAGTTCGTCGAAAACGTTACCACCCCCTACTGCACAGATCAGGCAGATTCATGGGGAATGGTCTCAGAAATCATTGAAGAGATTCGTCTTGATAAAAACCATGAATTACGAATTTCGCAAGCGTTGGAAAAAATATTACCCGGCATGGACGCGCCTATTGCAAATAGTGTTGTTGGGTGCAACTATATCGACACGAATCTCTACTATGATGACTTCCACGTTTTTCCCTATTTGGCTGATATTGTAGCAAATCTTCCCCCCTCTTCCAGTGTAGGGTATTTAGGAAACAATGCTAACTTGTTAAAGATGCTTGTTTCTTATAGATCCATGCTTAACCATACCGGCTGTATCAATTATCATGTACCAATCCTTCAGTGGATGAAAAATTGCGCAACAAATGAACAGCCTTCGATCTGTCAGGCGGATAACTCCAATAATAATTTTTCACAATCGGATGCATTTGTGGTTGACTTCTCGATGAAAAACTTATCATTCCGCCAGTTAGATGGGTTGAACATTCCAGCAAAATGTAAGGAGAATGAGGTATTCGCAAGAGCTATATCAGCCGAAATTATTAAACTTGCCAGAGACGAAAAACAGTTGATTGAAAAAAGACACTTGCCGCGCAATTTCATATTCGTTGGTTGTCACACCACAAGTTTCGACTACTTGGTGAAATCTCTTTTTTCTTGTGGTAATACTCCATTAAGTACCTGCATTCGTAGCGGTGTGCTTTCGTCTGAAGCTTTCAATACAACGGTATTTATGCCTTTTCATTATTACGTGATAGGTTTTAGTAAGAGCGATTATGCAGAATGGATTTCGGAACGCATCGGAAAACCTGTAAGTATTGATGATTTGAAATTGGCAGACGAGCTTTACAATATATTTGTTACAGATCCAAACAGGCAACGAGCGTTACGCGCATTTGAGGCTCTTGCTGATTCCGACGCTGGGTGGGGAAAACTCTTGTTACAAATTGAGATTGCAGAAACTGATGGAATGCCCGAGCAAGCGGCAGTATTACGTGACTTTATTCATCATTATGTACCGCAACGTATAATGATAAATTAATAAATATTTAATTATACGGTGCTAAATCCTTGATTGTATCGTGTTAAGGGTCGGAGCAAACTCAACATGCCGAATCGTCGGAACGAGAGATTGTCGGTACAGAGGCCAAAATTTCTACAATCAGGCTGAAAGGAATCATTATGGCGACACAGCACTCCATACTAAATTCAATTGCTCCGGGAGATATGGTTTTTGACGTCGGGGCCAATAGGGGTGCTATAGCCCAGGATTTTCTACGTGTCGGAGCACGTGTCGTGTGTATTGAACCGCAACCACAACTGGCCGCAGCTTTACGTCAGCATTTTATTGACAATAAACAGGTCACTGTAGTTGAAAAAGGTGTCGGGGCAATCCGTGGTCGCTCCATTATGAACATCTCCTCGGAATATGACATCCTGAGTACGTTTGCAGAGCACTGGAAAGTCGGGCGATTCAAAAATACGCTATGGGACCAGCAGGTTGAAGTACCCATTACGACGCTTGATGATCTTATCTCCGAATTTGGAGTACCGCGTTATTGCAAGATAGATGTGGAAGGTTTTGAGCGTGAAGTAATTAAAGGGCTCTCTTCCAAAATTGGTTTGGTATCTTTCGAGTTCACCTTCGAATTCATTGAGCATTCCATGGAAGTAATTGAGATGCTGATACGTTTGGGGTATCGGCAATTCAATGTTTCAGTCGGGGATGATTCTGTGTTCCATTGGGCGGAATGGGTTCCTTATTATGAGCTTTTAAGGGCTTTGATGCAGGCGACTGATACGAACCTTTGGGGAGACATCTATGCCCGGTAGCCTGGCCTGAACAAGGATGGCAGTGCGAGGTTCGTTGCGGGATAGATATGACAAAGACGCCGAACAAAATGTAGGCGCAATACAAATTCGAAACTCCATATCGGAAGACTGAGCCTGCATGCCAAACATAGACATAATAAATCACTATATCAATAACCTTCTATTCACCGTATCCCGCCCACGTATAGCCGAAATACTGTCTTCTTCCGTCAATATCGAAAATATTAAAAAAGCCGACACTGCCACCAAGCTGATGAGCCTTGGCGCGCTGTTTACTACAGGAAAGTTTGACGAATGCATTCAGTTGGCTGACAAATTGGATTTCAGCGAAATTACGGATGAAGATTCTTTATTACTCGTACTCATTCTTTTCAGTAAATTCTATGAACATGGCTTGGTAGGTCATTACAATGCCAACTCACTCAAGCATCTCCTGACTGCAATTTGCCCCGGGGCACTGCTGGCACATAAACAATTCAAAGAACCTTTTTCGCCTCCCACCCTGATCAAGCTGGATTATTCACATGATATCAGTTCATCTGTGAGTGGCGCAATTTTCACCGGT
The DNA here is from genome assembly GCA_001802125.1 of Geobacteraceae bacterium GWC2_55_20. Classification (GTDB taxonomy): domain Bacteria; phylum Desulfobacterota; class Desulfuromonadia; order Geobacterales; family Pseudopelobacteraceae; genus JACRCG01. The sequence goes on along the minus strand of MGZK01000149.1, from coordinate 45,331 downwards.
GAATTTACTTTAGGGCCGAATTCCAGAAAGTCTGAGATCGGGTATCGCATTAAAAAGGCCCTTATTTCTCAAGGATGGGCGGTTTCGATTTTTCCTGTTACGGATGTAAGAGGGTATTCATCCGTCAATATAAAGGACTTTGCTTTAATTGATGTTTTTGCCTTCCAACTGTTGGAGGTGGAAGATATCTGCAATATTCTTTCGCTCTTAAGGCGTTCTTTCCGTAAAATAATTCTATTTGATGCTGACGTGTGGGCAGGTCGATTTGACGACATGTTGCGGGCTATATCAAGCCATATAGATTATATCTGGGGGTTTACAGCTGACTGGCGCCTGATTGATGAGCCGGTTTTCAAGGGACGAAGCATTCTTTTTCCCAATTTCGGGGGGTTCGACCACCTGGAGAAGATAATTACGGCTCCCCTAGACTGGAACAGCTGCACATTTAATTTTACCGGCGCGGTTCAGAGTTACAATCTTAACAGAATTTACTGGCTCCTCGAAATCATTCACCGCAATTTGCCTTTAAAAATTAAGATAACTAATCCGGAGATAGATGACGGACTTGACCCGGCCTCTTCTCAGCAGATGTATGCCCAAGTGGTTGCTGCTACTCATGCGGCAATCAACCTGACAACTCGAACAGATGGGTCACGCATAGTTACCGGGCGGTCTCTGGAAGTAATCAGCTTGAACAGGTTGCTTATTCAGGAAAATTGCCCCGCGTTTAATCGATATTTTGTCGAGGGAGAGCATTTTCTGGAGTTTTCTGACACTGACGAGCTTGATACAATCATTGAATTTCTTGGATCGCATCCAAAAACGGCACAAAAGGTCTGTTCGCTGGGGCACCGATTCTATTTAGATCGCTACTCATGCAAAAAACTGGTGGAACATTTCCAGACATTTTTATAGTGGAATATCAAGCCTGATTTGGGAGGTTTTACATTAATTAAATGAGCCAACTAATCGTGTATCCCAATAGTGGTTTTTCTAACAGATTAAAATGTCTGATCAGCGCGTCTCTACTTGACAGCGAGTATCAGGTTTATTGGCCACCTGAAAACTTTTGCGGCTTGAGTTATTCTGATATATTTCAAGACAGGTTCAGGGAAACAGACCAAATTCCGGGTGATTCTGCTGTCCTCAACACGTGGCGTTTTGAGTTACCCATTGATCTTCTGGGTTATCTCCCTTCAGGATTTTCCGATTGCTCTACCGGCTACAAGGGGATAGATTTTCCCGGAGACAGCCAGGCCAAAACCATTGATTTTGAATTCTTGAAGATTCCCCCACCGATTCTTGCGATACTCAGAAAACAGTTCGCGCAGATTCGCTTCAGTAAGACAATCATGGATCGTGTCAATGCGCGTATTCAAGAAATGCCGGATTCATATGTTGGAGTACATGCACGTACCTGGTTTGACGAACCAGAGAGGAAACAGAAGTGGTTCGATTTTGATGATTTTATCCAGGTTTGTTCCCGTTTTCAGGATAAAGAACTATTTGTAACCAGTGATGATCCTCAGTTCATAGAGAGCCTGTTGAGGACACTGAACAAAAAACTTGTTACTTCGGAGAAAATACTTCAGAGACCTTCCAAGCCGTGGCATGAAAACAGTCCTGAAGAAATGTTGGATGATATTGTTGAGTTACTGGTCCTTTCAAAGGCGTCTCATCTTGTGCTGACAGCAATGTCAACTTACTCCGAGGTCGCCTGGTTTCTGGGAGGATGTACCGAAGAGGTATATTTTGCCGATCCTGATTTCCGGCATAAAGGCTGCCTTATTGACCAGACCTGTAACAATAATAAATTCAATCTTAGCTGCAATGCCGGAAAAACGGACATGAACGACAGCATGTATGGGCAAGAATTTTACAACAGCCAGGTCTTTGGAAGCCTCAAATCGGCCCAGGTATATCTTTATCACCTCTTCTCAATCTGGGGTGTTCCGGAAAGCGTAGTAGATATTGGTTGCGGAAGGGGCGCGTGGTTGGCCACCTGTCGCGACTTCGGGGTTAAACGGGTAGTTGGTGTCGATGGTGACTGGAATTCACAAGAAGCCATGATTGACTCAAGTATCAAGTTTTACCCGGCAAATCTTGAGAAAAAACTTCCGCTGACCGGCCGTTTTGATTTGGCGATTTCCCTGGAGGTTGCTGAACACCTGCAGCCCGAATCTTCTGATGCGTTCGTGGAATCGCTGTCCAACCTGTCTGATGTGGTGTTGTTTGGCGCTGCATTTACAGGGCAACCGGGAGTCAACCATATTAATACCAAGCCTCACAGTTTCTGGGCCGACCTGTTTTTTGATCGCGGTTATGCACTGTTCGACCTCTTTCGGCCCACTTTCTGGAACGATGACAGGGTTGAACCCTGCTATCGACAAAATACATTCCTTTATGTAAAACCAGGTCATAATCTCTATCATGTCCTCGTGAATCAGGGCGTTGCATGTAGTCAAAAAGCTCCGTTTATAGATTGTGTCCATCCCGCGATATATCTGGGACTTCTCAACGAATTCACCAAACTGCTGCAATCTTCGGTAACAACCACACAGGATGGTTCATTGCAGGATAAATGCAGTTCTGCCGGGGCGGGTGCAACTTTTCCTGCCAAACTGGACTGCGTTGAAAGTCTGGTTGAAAAAGGGGCAATGCAGGTCAAGCTGAACATGCTCGATGCTGCTGCCGACACCTTGCGTCTGGCCTTGTCCAAAAATCCCGATAACCCGGAATCCCTGCTCAGATTGTCGCATGTCCTGTTGCGAATGAAACGTTATGAAGAATCCTACCACCATGCGCGCCATTTTCTTGGTATTGTCGCTGATGTCTCCTTCGGATACTATCTGGCAGGTCATGCCGCCAGGGAGATCGGGCGTTGGCAGGAGTCCCGCTCGTATCTTCTGCGTGCTGTAGCGTTGGACCCTGCCCATGTATATGCACGGGTGTTGTGCTGTATGTCATCCTTCACGGTATGTATGAATCAAGCGGAAACAGATGCCATGATATGCGCCTACGCTGAAGAGCTTGATGGGCTTATCAATAATACCGCACTTGATTCTGCTGATCGTATCAATAATGCCGTTGAGGGTATCGGAGCTCTGACTCCTTTCTTCCTTCCCTATTTGGGCTGCAACGTAAAAGACTTACAGGTAAAATACGGTTCCTGGATCTGCACTGTCATGGCTGCAAAGTACCCACAATTATCTCGCCATCTGTCACAACGCTCGTCAGGCGACAGAATAAAGATCGGCATCGTATCGAATTATTTCCATAACCACTCCAACTGGAAGATTCCAATCCGTGGGTGGTTGGAGCAACTTGACCGGCGGTTATTCTCAATTCACTGTTTCCATACGGGTGAAATCAGTGACATGACGACTGAATCGGCTCGTTCGCTGGCTGATTCCTTCCTTGAGAGTAGCGATACGGAAGCGCTCGCGGTGGCAATCCATGAACAGGACCTTGATGTGCTGATCTATCCGGGGCTCGGCATGGATGCCGCCACGCTCAAATTGGCCGCATTGAGGCTGGCGCCTGTACAGTGCACATCATGGGGGCATCCGGTAACGACCGGCATGCCGACGGTGGACTATTTCATCAGCAGTGACCTGATGGAGCCGGCGGATGGAGAGCGGCACTACAGTGAAAAACTGGTTCCGCTTCCGAATTTATCCATCTGGTATGACCCTGGCGAGCTGTGTGCTTGTGGTGTTCCGGAACTTGAAATACCTGGCCTGGAAACGCATGATGTCATGTTTCTCTGCTGTCAGAACCTTCTCAAGTATTTGCCAAAATATGATTTTGTTTTTCCAGCAATAGCCGGAAGTGTTGAAAATGCCCGTTTCGTATTCATTTCCAACCATATTTCCGAGCTGACAGAGAAATTTGTCCGGAGGCTTGAACTGGCTTTTAAAAGCCAGGGAATGAACTTCGCTGATTATGTCTTGTTGGTGCCGCAACTTGATGGCGCCGGTTTCTCGGCGCTCAATGCCCGGGCAGACATCTTTCTTGACAGCATCGAATGGTCGGGTTGCAATACAATATTTGAATCACTTCCGTTTAGCAAACCGATTGTTACCATGCCAGGTGCGTTCATGCGAGGCCGGCATGGTTATGCGATTCTAAGGATGATGGGGGTTGAGGAAACGATTGCAGCAAGCACGGAAGAGTATATTGCCATTGCGGTGCGGCTGGCTAACGAGAGGATATGGAGGGACGAAATTTCTGCTAAAATGTCCGTTCGCAAACACAGGGTTTATCAAGACCGGCAGTGTATCGCGGGCCTTGAAAAGTTTCTAATGGCTGTGTCCGGCAGGAATCCTGATTGGTTTCCGTCAGGAAGCCATGTTGCAAGATGACAAATGCACTTATATTTGACTGTTTTCCGGGAATTTAAATGGCCAGGTTAGATGGATACGTAGCCAACATGGAATATGTTCATAATCATTGTCGCGAGATGAGCCCGTCCGCGTTGAATTTTGTGCTGGTCATGCAGGGAATGGAGCCTGTTCGGCTGGATCAGGGTTTTTCCTGCTGCGATTTAGGCTGTGGACAGGGGCTGTCCTCGAACATTTTTGCTTCATGCCATCCGGAGGGAGAGTTCCATGGAATCGACTTCAACCCGGCGCATATTTTGGGTGCCCGCGAGATGGCCAGGCAGGCGAAGCTGGAGAATGTTACGTTCTGGGAGGCGTCTTTTGACGCTCTGGCGGGGCTTCAACTGCCCCGATTTGATTTCATTACCCTGCACGGAGTATATTCCTGGGTCAGTGCTGATAACCGCAAACTTGTCGTTGATTTTATCAGTCGTAACCTTAAGGTGGGAGGAGTCGTATACCTCAGCTATAACAGTCTGCCGGGATGGGCTGCTCTGGCGCCGGTCCGGCAATTGCTTGTTTCCTTGACTGATATGTCAGCGGATCTGGGAGAAGAGCAGATAAATGGCGCAATTGATCTTGTGGGTCGGCTGAGATCAATGAACTTGTCCTATTTTAACAACAATTCCTCCGCATGCACTTTCTTTGATGAACTCTGCAAGCGCCCCCAAAATTATCTTGCTCACGAATATTTCAATGAACATTGGGTACAGTTTTATCATGCCGATATAGTAAAAGATCTAGCTCCAGCAGGGGTGACTTTTATCGGTTCGGCAACATTGGGCGATAACCTTGATTTCCTTAATTTTTCCCGGATGGAACAGCAGTTGTTGGCTGAAATAGATAACCCTGTTGTGAAGGAGACGGTCAAGGATTTTTCCGTGAACCAACAATTCAGAAGAGATGTCTTCATCAAAGGCCGTAATAAACTGGAGCAGGCTGCTCAGCAGGAACTCTTTCCAGGAATCCGTTTTGCCCTGGTTGTTCCGATGGAATCGAACTCGGTCAGGCTTGATAATCCTCGCGGTGATATGAATCTTGACCCGGTGTTGTACAAGCTTGTTTTGAGCTCCTTTGGCAAGCGGGACTACTCTCTGGAGGAGTTGTTGCGGCAACCGGATATAGCCCTGTTCAGGCATGAAGATGTGCGGCAGAGCCTTATGCATTTGCTTGCCGCCGGATACTTGCTTCCGGCGATTGCGCCTTCACTCCAGTTAATTAACAGCGTCAAGCTTTTCAATTATGCCGTGCTGGAGCGGACCGCTTTTGATATGGAGCCAAAGTACCTTGCCTCTCCAGTCGTTCGGAGCGGCATCAGGCTGGACTGGGTTCCGAGGTTGCTGTTGCTGGGTGAGCTGACGGATGTTGATGACCCGTTGTCGTTTATTTCCGGTATCATGCGAGTATATAATTTCGCCTTGATAAAAGATGGTGAGGTGCTCAAGTCGTGGGATAAAAATATTGAAGAGCTTGATCTGCAAATCAGGGCATTTCAGGCTTTCCAACTACCATTAATGAAACGGTTGGGGGTGATCTGATCAAGCCAGTATCCATGATAGAAATTGGCCTCCTTGAATCGGATAATGCAGAAACCTGTTTTAATCGTGGTGTCAGATTCATGGAGAGCGGAGAGTTTGCCAGGGCAGAGGCCTGTTTTATGCGAACACGCGCCCTCGCACCGGAGTCACTTGAAACAATTCTGAACCTTGGCTACGCCCTGGATATGCAAGGCCGTAACGATGAGGCTCTGGATTGTTACGAATCTGTCCTTAAGAGTTCTCCTCTAAACGCCAAGGCCCGCTATAACCGTGCTGCACACCTGCTCAGGGTTGGTGATCTTGCCTCCGGATTTGCTGATTACGAGGCTCGTTTTTCTGCCATGAAATCGGCAGATTCAAGAAATTATTCCCAGCCACGCTGGGATGGTTCTTCACTGAAAGGGCGGAGCATCTTGGTTTACTGCGAACAGGGACTTGGCGATGCAATCCAGTTTGCGCGATACATACCCCTGTTGGCTGAAAAAGGTTGCAGGGTACTGCTTGAGGTCCAGCAGTCACTTATCTCCTTGATGACAACGCTTGCAGGTGTGGAGAAAGTGGTGCTGAAATCCGATACACCGCCGCAAACAGATTTCCACATCCCGCTAATGAGTCTTCCCCACCTGTTTGGTACAACGCTGACATCAATACCAGCTGAAATACCTTATCTCTTTCCTCCTCCGGATAAGGTGGAGTTCTGGCGAGAGTTGCTTGGTGATAAACACGATTCTTTACGTATCGGCCTGGTCTGGGCTGGCAAACCGGCGCCGGACCCTAACCGTTCATGTCCGCCTGACTTTCTGGCTCCATTGTTTAGCATCCGTGGCGCCAGATTTTATTCTCTGCAATTCGGGCAGTGTGGTCATCTATCGCTGTCAAAGGAAATGGCTGCTCATGTAATTGATCTGTCATGCGAACTCGGAGATTTTGCCAAAACAGCTGCGCTGATTGCAAATCTTGATCTGGTAATTACGATTGACACGGTTATAGCCCATTTGGCCGGAGCGATAGGCAAACCGGTCTGGGTGATGCTTCCTTTTATATCGGATTGGCGTTGGATGAACAATTGTACCGATTCACCCTGGTATCCCACGATGATGCTTTTCCGCCAACCTGAACCGGGCAATTGGGGGGCTGTTGTCCGCGAAGTTACTCAAGCACTCCGGCAACAGTTATTACAACAGGAAGATGAGTCGGGGCTCTCTGCCGAAATGTTGGAAACCAAATTTCAACAAGCATTAACCGCCATCAAAAATAATGATTCAGGTACTGCAATATACGAGTTGCGCGACCTCCTTGTGAAGATGCCGGATGATCCGGCTGTGTGGTTCAACCTGGCACGGGCGTATGATCTTGCAGGGCAGCTTTTCGAAGCTGAACAAGCCTGTCGAAGAGCCCTTTCAGCTAGTCCCGACAGTCCGGCCAACTTGTTCGCCCTTGGTGATATTCTACTGAAACAGAAGTCTTATCCGGAAGCAGAACTGTATCTGCACAAGGCACACAACCTGAAACCGGAATCGTTTGAAATACTTCTGAGTCTTGGCAACGTTTTATCGTCTCAGAACAAAATAATTGAAGCTATTGGTATCTGTAAAAAGATTCTGACCCTCAGGCCCGAATGCCTTGAAGTCGTCTACAATCTGGCAACTTTGCAGCTGCGCAGTGGTGACTATCTAGCTGGTTTTGTAAATTTCGAAGCCCGGCTGGCCATTGAAAAATTCGATATCGATCCACGCCATTATCCGCAGCCAAGATGGGACGGCTCGCCATTGAACGGCAGGAGCATTCTGATCTACGGAGAGCAGGGTGTCGGCGATGTGATCCAGTTTGTGCGTTATATCCCGCTGGTGGCGGAGCGGGGTGGTAAGGTGGTTTTTGAGTTGGATCCACCGCTGATCCCGTTGCTTGAATCCTTTCCGGGAGTGGACAAGATCGTTCCGAAGTCTAAAACACCCCCGCTTACCGAAGTGTATATCCAGTTGATGAGTCTGCCGTACATTTTAGGCACCACCATTGAGACCGTCCCGGATCGGGTTCCATACATATATCCGGATACGGCCAAGGTAATCAAATGGCGGCAGATACTCGGAAACCGCCCTGTTTTCAGGATCGGCCTGGCCTGGCGTGGCAACCCCAAAAATCCTCGTGATAAAGAGCGCTCCTGCGGGTTGGATGCGCTTGCGCCGCTTGGTGGGATCCCGAATGTGAAATTTTTCAGCCTGCAGGTCGGAGAAGCTGCCTTGGAAGCCGCATCAGCGCCGACGGGAATGGACCTGATTGATACTTCATCGCTGCAGACAGATTTCAGCGAAACTGCGGCGCTGGTGGCAAATCTCGACCTGGTAATCAGTGTCGACACTGCCGTTGCCCATCTAGCGGGGGCGATGTGGAGGCCGGTCTGGTTGCTTCTGACGAAGGGGACGGAGTGGCGCTGGCTGGATGGGCGTTGTGATACACCTTGGTATCCCACCATGCGGGTTTTTGAGCGTGAACAGGAGCATGGCTGGGAAGAGGTGATCGGCCAGATCCGTGATGCGCTGGAAAGGCTGCTGGCTGAAAGTTCCGGCTCCGGGCAGACCGATATCGAGGCCGTTTACCGGCTGGGTGGGGCTCTCAAGGAGGCCGGGGACCTTGTCGGGGCGGAATCCTGTTTCAGGCGGATTGTCGAACGGCAGCCGGATCTCCCCGATCCGCAGTACAGCCTTGGGGTCGTGTTGCAGCTCCAGGGGCGGCTTCCGGAGGCGATCAGTCACTATCGCGCCGCAACGGCTCTTGATCCGGGTTTTGTAAAGGCGCATTACAACCTCGCCAACGCCTTGCTGCATAGCGCGCTGTACCGGGATGCGATTGAATCGGCACAAACAGCCATCAAGTATGATCCGATGCATGCCGATGCGCACTGGTTGCTGGGAATGCTCCTCTTGCAGGGCGGCGATTTTTCAAGCGGATGGAGAGAGTATGAGTGGCGCTGGAAGGCCTCGGGATTCACTTCCCGGATACCGGACCTCGGATGCCGGCAATGGGACGGCTCACCGCTCGGGGGCAGAACGCTGCTGATCCACATGGAACAGGGGCGCGGCGACATGATCCAGTTCATCCGCTATGCTTCACTGGCCGCCGGCATGGGCGGGCAGATCGTCGTCTGCGCGCTGCCGGAACTGGTGTCTCTGCTGGCGACGGTCGCTGGAACCAGCCTGGTGGTGGATCGTAACGGCACACTCCCGGTCTTTGATGTGCACATACCTGTACAGAGTCTGCCGTATGTTTTCGGGACCACGCTGGAAACGATCCCTGGGGATGTTCCCTATCTCAGGCCGGATCCGGTCAAGGTTGCGGAGTGGCAACGGATGTTTCCGGACGGGAGACGCTTCCGAATCGGACTGGTCTGGCAGGGTACTCCCACTCACAGGGATGATCATAACCGCTCCTGTCCGCTCAACGAGTTTGTTCCGCTCAGCGGACTCGCGGGAGTTGATTTCTACAGCCTGCAGATCGGATCCGGGTCAGAGCAGATTTATAGTCTTCCGGAATGCATGACGGTTGTGGATCTGACCGGCCGGATTCAGGACTTCTCTGATACAGCGGCTATGATTGCAAATCTCGATCTGATGATCAGCGTGGATACTGCTGTTGCGCATCTGGCCGGGGCGCTGGGGAAACCGGTCTGGACCCTGTTGCCATACGTGCCTGAATGGCGCTGGCTGCTCGACCGGGATGACAGCCCCTGGTATCCTACCATGCGGCTTTTCCGGCAGGCGGCTCCGGGTGATTGGAAAAGCGTTTTTTGCCAATTGAGAGATGAGCTTGAAATGTTGCTCTGCAGTCCGGAAAAACTCAACCAGCTGGGAATCTGTCTATTGAAATCCGGATCTGCCGTTAGGGCTGAACTCGCATTTTCAAGAGCGATAGCATACGAGCCTGATAATGCAGAATTCCATTGCAATCGTGGTGTTGCACTGGATTCCCTGAGTCGTTACGAAGAAGCGATTTACTGCTATCAGGAAGCATTGTTTTGCAAACCTGATTTCTTTAACGCGATGTTTAATTTGGGAAACGCTTATGTTTCCATAAACAAACCTGAAGAAGCTCGAGCCTGTTTCGGGCGTGTGGTTGAGTTTAATCAGAATTTTACTGCGGCATATCTATGTCTTGGCGAAGTTGAAAAGAGACTGCGGAATTTTCCCTTGGCGCTGGCATCTTTTGAGAGTGCGATAGCCATCGATCCTGGATGTGCAGAGGCATTTCAAGGTATTGCTGAAGTCTGCCAGGCAGCGGAGCGATTTGAAGATGCGATAGTTGCCTATGGCAAGGTTTTAGCGCTTAAGCCGAGAAATGCCGCAGCTATCAACATGTTGGGAACGGCTTATCAGTCCATCGAACAATTAGACAAAGCAGAAGAGTGCTACCGTCTGGCATTGACTCTGACTCCAGATAAACTGACGGTGCTCAATAACCTCGCAGTGGTGCTTAACTCTCAGGGACGCCTGGAAGAGGCTGTCGATGTGTATCGCCAGCTTCTGAAAATTGATTCGGGTTACGCTGATGGACATTGGAACCTCTCTGTTGCACTCCTTGCCTTGGGGGAATATTCAGAAGGTTGGAGAGAGTTCGAGTGGCGTTTTAAAAAAGCGAACCCGGTTTCTTCCCGCATATTTTCCCAGCCGCTCTGGGATGGTTCTGATCTGGCTGGCAGAACGATTCTGTTGCATGCCGAGCAAGGTTTCGGAGATACCATACAGTTTGTGCGCTATGCTGTATTGGTGTCGCAACGGGGTGGAAATGTAATAATTGAATGCCAAGTGCATGCCCTGAAGAGACTTTTGCTTTCTCTTGAAGGTGTTGCCGGTGTTATCGTTGCAGGAGACCCCTTGCCACATTTTGATTGCCACCTGCCACTGATGTCGCTTCCTTTGGTCTTCGGTACAACTCTGGAAACAATACCTGCTCATGTTCCGTATCTGTTTGCCCAGCCTGCGGATATTGATAAATGGAGAGAATGGTTGGAATCCAGAGGAACTATCCGAGTCGGTTTGGTCTGGTTTGGCCGGCAGAGTCAGGTGCTGAATCGTAAACGATCATGTCCGCTTGGTACCTTTGCGCAACTTGCCTCTGTACCAAATATTGAATTTTATAGTCTTCAGATCGGGGAAGGTGTGGAACAGATCCGTAAATGTGATCCTGGGTTTCCTCTGTTAGATTTGACTGAGCATGTCCATGATTTTGCCGATACAGCCGCATTCATCTCCAATCTTGATCTGGTGGTTTCAATTGATACGGCAGTGGCACATTTGGCCGGTGCACTCGGTGTTCACACATGGATCCTCCTCCCCTATAGTTCGGACTGGCGCTGGTTGTGTGGGCGGCACGACAGCCCATGGTACCCAACAATGCGTCTTTTCAGGCAGCCTTTACAGGGCGACTGGCCTTCGCTGATGAAGGATGTTGCCGGCGCCTTGCAGGCCTATGTACATGGGACCACGGGTTATAGAAGCTTGGAACCTGTCAACTCAATACCGAGGGTCGGACTGGCCTGGTCCGGACGTCAGGACAACCCGTTGAATTGCAAGCGCAGTTGCCCATTTTCGGCCCTGGCGCCGCTTTTGGACCTGGATGGCATAACATTTGTCAAGTTGCAGATGGATTCTGCCGAGGCGCCAGATACCAGGATGCTCGACCTGACCGGCCAGATCCGGGATTTTGCAGATACCGCCGCACTGATGGCCAATCTGGATCTGATCATATCGATCGATACTTCGGTCGCGCATCTGGCTGCCGCCAGCGGTCGTCCGACCTGGGTGCTGCTGTCCCATGTCGCGGATTGGCGCTGGTCGGAAAACAGAAATTCATGTTGCTGGTATCCGCAGGTTGAGCTGTTTCGCCAGACTGATATGGGCGATTGGGATGGTGTTGTCCTGGAAGTTGTGGACCGGCTTTCCGGATTGTTCGGCATTTGTTCTCCAATGTCGCAACCGGATCAGCCCGGTTCTGAGTTAAAGGCTTCTGCAGAGCGCATCAGGTTGGAGCAGCTTCTGAAAGACAAGCAGCTTGAGGTCGGGCGCAATGGAGACTGCCCCGATGCACATCTGGACGCAGGAGCAGCTTTCGCTTTGCTCGGAAGGGACCTGGAAGCCATCAATGCTTTCCGGAAGGTGCTTGAACTCGATCCGGGGCATGTGGCCGGTCACTTGAATCTGGCATATTCACTTCTGGCAATCGGGGTGTATTCTGAGGGCTGGGAGCATTTCGAGTGGCGACTGAAAAGGCTTCCGCCGGACTCGCTGCCACCCTGGCCGATGCTGCGTCGGAGCGATATCGGCGTACGCGCTGCCGGTTCAAGCGTCCTGGTGCACTGTGAACAGGGGTATGGCGACACGATCATGTTTTCCCGCTTCCTGCCGTTGTTGGCCAGTGCCGGTTACCGGGTCGTTGTCAGCTGTCAGCCTCCCCTGGCAACGCTGGTGGCCTCTGTTTCCGGCGTCGGCCGGGTTGTTCCACACGGAGAGCCGCTGCCGGTCTGTGACTGCCAGGTCCTTTTACTGAGTCTCCCCTGGTTGTTTGGCTTGGATCGTCAGCAGATTTCGATCGAAATACCTTATATTGGGCCAGAAAAAGATGCAGTCGAGTATTGGGAAAGAGTGCTGGAGAAAAAAATGCGACAGGATGTTTTTTTTCTAAAGAGTTTCCGGCAACCGTCGATATGAGACAGTAAGCGCAGAAAGCGCAACCGGTTGCAATGCCGGTACACCCCAGAAAGGAGCATCACCATGGCAATCTCAGACATCTCCCTTACCGCAGGCATGAGGAACAACCTTCTTGCTCTCCAGAAAACATCTCAGCAGTTGAGCCAGACACAGGACCGTTTGAGCAGCGGCAAGCGCGTCAACAGCGCACTGGACAACCCGACCAACTTCTTTGCGGCACAGGCCCACATGGAACGCGCCAGCGACCTCAATGACCGTAAAGACGGTATGAGTGAAGCGGTTCAGACTATCAAGAACGCCGATAACGGCATCAAGGCCATCACCTCCCTGATTCAGGCAGCCAAAGGCCTTGCAAGTTCTGCAATGGCAACCAACGATACCCTGTCGCAGGCGACTTACGAGAGCCAGTTCCTGCAAATCAAGAGCCAGATCACGACCCTGGCCAGTGACTCCGGTTATCGCGGTACCAACCTGCTGACCGACGGAACTCTTGCTATCGAGTTTGCTCCCAAGGCTGGTGATGCCAAGCTTACCGTTGCTGGATTCAAGGCAGATGCCACTTCTCTTGGTATCACCTCCGCTGTTGTTAACTGGGCCGTTGCTGGAAACGCAGCAAGCTCCCTGTCATACATGGATACAGCACTGACAACCCTCCGCTCCAAGTCTTCGGTTCTGGCCAGTAACCTGTCGGTCATAACCACCCGTCAGGATTTCACGGATAACGTCATCAACACGCTGCAGCAAGGTGCCGATGGCCTGACCCTGGCTGACATGAACAATGAAGGCGCCAACATGCTGATGCTGCAGACCCGTCAGTCACTGGGCACCACAGCCCTGAGCCTCTCTTCGCAGGCAGCCCAGTCCGTTCTCCGTCTGTTCTAGAAACCTGGGAGTTCTGATTAGCACAAGTTTTGCTGAACTCGCGAGGGGGGCCTATGCCTCCCTCGCTTTGTTTCAGGGAACCAGGAGGTGGATATGGACGCAACTAAAGTCAGCAGTGTCGTAATGGCCAGCAATGCATACAAACAACCACTGCCGACCCAAATGCCTGCCAGAAGTCAGGATAAGGATACTTCAGGTCAGGTTTCTAACAACAATCACACCAAAGCGGACTCGGTTCGGGTCAGTTCGACAGTTGCCCTGAAAAATCTTGATACCGTGCGGGTCATCGAGCAGATGCATGCCAGCCTCAACCAACTGGCAAAAGGGGTGCGGGAAACCAACGAGTCTCTGAACAAGGCCGTGGATCTGCTCGACTCGATGAAGAGCAGTATTCAGACAGTCATCAAAAACTTTCCTCCTTTCCCGGTTGACAGCAAGGAGAGAAATGATAGACTGATGGAGTATAACTCCTTGCGAAAGGAACTTATCAGCCTCATGGTCCCTCCTCCGCCACCACCGGTATATGAGAAGATCAAACATATGTGGGAGTCGCTTTTCGAGGACCAGAATGGCAACCTTTCGCAGAATTCTGTTCCGCTGATTGAGACTTCCAGCAGTGACACCCAGTTGAAAGAAGTATCTCAAACTCTGGACAAAACATCCTCGCAGCTGGCTGATTTCAGCAGCAAGGTTACCCAGGCGCTGGTTCAGCCATGATATCATGTCACTCAAAATAACTCTCAAGCCATATGAAAAAGTGATAATTGGCGGCGCCGTCATCAAGAACGGAGCCTCCAGCAGTCATCTTCTGATCGAAAATAATGTTCCGATTCTCAGGCAATCGGATATATTATCCGAGCATGAAGCTACAACCCCATGCCGTCGTATATATCTGGCTATCCAGCTAATGTACATTGATGAAAAGCGTAGCGCCGAGATTCATCCGATTTACTGGGAACTGGTCCGGGAGTTGCTTGGCGCTGCTCCGAGCATGAAAGACTTGATTTCACAGATAAGTCAGGCTATCCTGAGCGACAAGTATTACCAAGCGTTGAAGTTGACTAAAAAACTCGTGGCCTATGAAGAGGAGCTCTTATACAATGAATCAAAACTCCGTTAACGCTTACACATCCATGCAGAAAGAAGTTCTTAGCGGCAGGGAACTGGAAGCCTCGGTTTTGTCCCGTGCTGGAATCATGCTGAAGCAGGTACAGGAAAACTGGGATGCGGCTGATCGTAACGAAAAGTTATTGGACGCGGTAAAGTTTAACCAGAAAGTGTGGAGTTTTTTTCAGGCGGAGCTTTCTGATCCGGAAAATCCGCTTCCTAAAAATCTTAGGGAAGATATTCTGAACCTCAGCATCTTTGTTGATAAGCGCCTGTTTGAAGTCTTGGCCTTCCCGGAAAAAGAAAAGCTTTCAATTGTGATTGATATCGATTTCAACATTGCCGCTGGTCTGAGAACGACTCCGGAACAATAACTTCCACTGACAATTGCATAGTCGTCAGCTTCAGAAAATCCTTTGAGTCGTCTCAAGGGATTTTCTGCTTTTACAGACTGCGATCTTCTAGGGCTGCTGAAACGGTTTCGATTACTTTGGCCCACCCGCTGCCTTGCTGCTTCTGTCGAAAAATCCGCATGGTCGGATACCATGGCGAGTCATTGCGTCGTAACAGCCAGCGCCAGTCCGGCGCAAACGGGAGTAGCAGCCAGGTCGGCTTGCCAAGAGCGGCAGCCAGGTGGGCTGTGGCGGTGTCGATCGAAATTATCAGGTCCAGTTGATCAATCAAGGCGGCTGTGTCGGAAAAGTCATTAATATTGACGGTCAGATCGATTAATCTCATCTTGTCTGGCGGGAAGGCGCCTTGTTCCGATTCTTCTCCGATCTGAAGCGAGAAAAAAATGACATTGTCTACGTCTCCAATCGGGGCAAAATCCGATAATCGGCAGGATCTTAACGGGTCCGGGTAGCTCTTGCCGGCCCATACCAGCCCGATCCGACGTGTGTCACGATAACCTGACATGAGTGATGACCATTTTCTGCGGTATTCCGGGGGTACATACAAATACGGAATCCTGGCCGGGATGTTATCAAGCGTGGTGTTATAAATGCGAGGTAACGACAGTAGTGGCGCCTGATAGTCTGCGCCTGACGGTGCGGCACCGAAGGGGATAACCAGCTCCACTCCATCGATTACCTGAAAAAGCGAAACCAGCTGCGGATGGCATTCCAGTATGACCGTCCCACCCTGTTGCGATACAAGCGGTGCGTAGCGAACGAACTGGATCGCATCTCCAAATCCTTGCTCGGCGTGCAGCAGGATAGTACGACCATGAAGCGGGGTGCCATCCCATTGCGGAATATCCGTATGGAGCCTTGGCGATGTGAAGCCGGTTTTGAGCCAACGCCATTCGTACTCCTGCCATCCTTCGGAATAGCGGCCCTGCAGAAGCAGGTTCAGTGCGAGGTTCCAGTGCGCCTCGGCAAAATCAGGATTGAGAGCCAGTGCTTCCCGGCAACTCATTTCCGCTTCGATGATTTTACCGGTTGCCTGTTGTGCCGTTGCCAGTGTTGTCAATGGGACTGGAGATGACGGCAGCAGGCGGGCGGCGGTTTCGAAGCTCTCGGTTGCCTCCGCAAAGCGACCGAGTGCCATGAGCGAGTTGCCCAGGTTGTTGTGGGCTTCGCCCATGTTTGAATCCAGTTGCAGCGCGCTTCGGTAAGCGGAAACGGCTTCATCGTATCGTCTAAGGTCGTGCAGAGCGGAACCTGCATACAGAAAGACTGCCGGGTTCGGTGCTGCAAGATCTTGAATCCGCAGAAAGTAATTCAGGGCTGCGGACGGGTCTCCTGTTTTTAGTAATGCGCAGCCCTTCGAAAACAGCTCCCGCGCCTGCACTGCAGGTGTATTTGCGTTACATGACTGCAAGGTTGTAGCCTTTCCCTTCCAGATAGCTGACGATTTCCTTGATGTGCTCATAGCCGCGCGTTTCCAGTTCCAGCGAAACATCGGTCCTGCCGATTGCCAGAGTTTTTGAACGCCGGTCGTGGGTGATGTGAAAAATATTCGCACGGGTGGCAGCTATGTTTTCAGCCAGTGTAGCCAGCGCACCGGGATGATCATCCAGCTCAATTGTCAGCTTGAGGTAGCGCCCACCGGCGATAAGCCCGCGTTCGACGACCTGCGAAATGGTTTTCACATCAATGTTGCCGCCAGAAAGCAGGCACACGGTCTTGCCCTCGATCTCAGGTATTCTGCGGTTTTGTATCGCAGCCAGCGTGACCGCCCCCGCTCCCTCAACCAGCATCTTGGTCTTTTCCAACAGTGAAACAATCGCCAGGGCGATTTCTTCCTCTTCAACCATGACTATCTCGTCAACGAGATCGCAGATAATCGGCACCGTTCGGGAACCAGGCAGCTTTACTGCAATGCCATCCGCCAGAGTGACGCTGACCGGCTTCTCTGTTGGTTTGCCTGATGCAAAAGACGCAGACATTGAAGGCGCCGCTACGGATTCCACGCCGATGATTCTGACATGTGGCGCTTTATCTCGGATCGCGGCGGCCATGCCGGCAATCAGGCCGCCACCCCCGACCGGGATTATCAGGTTGCGAACATCCGGCAACTCCTCGAGTATCTCCAATGCAATTGTCCCTTGCCCCGCCATGACCAGCTCGTCATCAAACGGGTGTACGAACAGGGCTCCATTGTTCTTCTGGGCTGTCAGTGCAGCCGCGCAGGCTTCGTCGAAGTTGCGGCCGGTCAAAACCACCTCGGCGCCGTAATCGCGTGTCGCCTGAACTTTCTGAGGTGGAGTGATCTCCGGCATATAAACCGTCGCGGCAACCCCCAACAGATCTGCCGAGAAGGCAACTCCTTGAGCATGGTTGCCGGCAGAAGCTGTAATTACTCCATTGACAAGCTTTTCGCGGGACTGGGAGGTCATGAAGTTGAGCGCCCCCCTGATTTTGAAGGAGCCAGTTCTCTGCAGGTTTTCGCACTTGAAATACAGTGGAATTCCCAGTTGTTCGGTATAGTAATGCGAATAGATCAACTCGCTGCGGCGAACCCGCTTTTTGAGCCGGTCATATGCATCGTAAATCAGGTCAGTCAGGGGCATATATTTAACTCCGTCTAAAGTGTGGACTGATAGTATCAGAGTGCGTTACAGGGGTCAAACATACTTGGCAATCGTGCATTTTGCTGATAGAGTCTGTGAACTATTTCTCAGGAGGAACCATGGATCCCATTCACCATTCTCTGCTTATTCTTGGAGCCGGCCCTGCCGGGTATACCGCTGCAATTTACGCCGCCAGGGGCAATCTCAACCCGGTTATTATAACTGGACTACAGCCGGGAGGTCAGCTTACCACTACAACGGAAGTAGACAACTGGCCCGGCGACCATGAAGGCGTTCAGGGGCCGGAACTTATGGAACGCATGCGTTTGCATGCGGAACGTTTCAATACCCGGATGATCAACGATCACATCAAACGTGCCGACCTGAAGCAGCGTCCCTTTCTTCTCGAGGGCGATTCGGCAAATTATACCTGCGATGCGCTCATCATCGCAACCGGGGCTTCAGCCAAATACCTGGGAATACCATCCGAGGATGTCTTCAAGGGTAAAGGCGTCTCAGCTTGCGCGACCTGCGACGGATTCTTCTATCGTGGCAAGGAAGTGGCGGTGATCGGAGGCGGCAGCACCGCCGTTGAGGAGGCTCTTTATCTGTCTAATATTGCCAGGCACGTGACCGTTGTGCATCGTCGCGAAGAATTCCGGGCCGAGAAAGTGCTATCCGACCGGCTCATAGAAAAAACCAAGAGTGGTAATGTGACTATCGAGTGGAACCACGTTCTTGATGAAGTTCTGGGAGATGCCAGCGGTGTTACCGGCATGCGTATCAGGCATCGCAGCGGGTCTACCAAGGAAGTTGTGGTGCATGGAGTTTTCATAGCAATCGGGCACTCCCCCAATACGACCATCTTTG
Organism: Geobacteraceae bacterium GWC2_55_20; assembly: GCA_001802125.1. Lineage (GTDB taxonomy): Bacteria > Desulfobacterota > Desulfuromonadia > Geobacterales > Pseudopelobacteraceae > JACRCG01. The sequence goes on along the minus strand of MGZK01000149.1, from coordinate 26,835 downwards.
AAGGGCAGTTGGATATGGTAGATGGTTATATCAGGACAAAGTGCGGAGGCCTTGAGGGGAATCTGACTGCAACCAGTGTAAATGGTGTCTTTGCTGCCGGTGACGTACAGGATTTTACATACCGTCAGGCGATTACGTCTGCCGGAACGGGCTGCATGGCCGCCAAGGATGCGGAACGCTATCTTGAAGCGCTGCGTGTGTAGGAGTTGTCATGTCAATGATTCCTGATGATCTTGACAAGCTGCTGGGTGATGTCAAAAAAACAATCGATGATAATCGTCTGTTCCTGAAAGACTTTATGGATGATGCGGCTGATGGAGAGTGCGAAGTCGTCGAGGATGCGGATAAAGATACAGAGACATTTGAGGAGTTATAGCCTGAGAATTTAAATACAGTTAAGTTAGAAAAAGGCCCCGAAGTATTCTTCGGGGCCTTTAACGTAGTCGCTAATGATTTTTACCGCCACCGGCGCTAAGGCCGGCAGCCGCTTGACCATGATCAGGTGCGGAGTGACATTCGCTGCAATTGGTTTTGTTCAGTTCATCGCCGATATCAACGGGATGGACAAAATCAGTTACCTTTGCACCGGCCGGGATGTTTTCCTGTGTCTGGCTCAACACCTCATGACACAATTTGCAGTCCTTGGAGATTACTTTACCTGAGGCGGTCTTATGTTTTCCATCATGACAGCGGAAACAGCCCGGAGTGTAGAAGTGCCCGATATGGTTCGGATAGGTGTTCCACTGTACCTTCATTTCCGGGAAGAAGTTGCGTGAATAGATGTCCTTGACCTGTTCAACCGCCTGGGTGATGGCTGCTCCCTTTTCCTGGGCAATCTTCGGGTAGTTCTTGGCATAATAGGCTGGCAGTTCGGATGTAATTGAGGTGAAAGCCTCTTCCTTGGACTTGTATGGACGGCTTAGCAGTTCAACAGCGACCTTTTTTACATATGGCAGCTTTCTGTCGATCTTGTTGGAAACAAAGTGCAGGTCCATCTCCACATCCGGAGAGTGGTAGATGTGGGTTGGACGGTTATGGCAATCGGTGCAGTCCATCAGACGCTTTTTAGCCTTTGCGATCTCGTCTTTGGTAAGCTGTTTTTCCGTGTCCATGTACTCGGTGATTTTACCGTCGTCGCCTTTTACCGCGACATACGGGATGGTAAGCCGTTTAACATCACCTGCAATAAAGGTTACTTCGCGACCGATATGCCAGTGAATACCCATGGCATTCGGTGTTTTGGGAGAGCCGCCGATCTTGATCAGCATGTTGGTCTCCCTCGGAGAGTTCTCTTCATTTGGAGCATAGTGATAGAATACCTTCTGGCGCCCGGCGTAAAATTTCTCCGGCCAGTGGCAATGCTCACAGGTGCCCCGGGCCGGGCGCAGATGCTCGATCGGCGTGTGGATAGGTGTCGGCCAGGCTTTGTTCAAAACTACCCACACCTGACGCAGACCGGAAATCTTGGCTTTGACATACCAGTCGGCGCCCGGGCCGACGTGGCATTCCACGCATTTGACCTTGGCATGGGGAGAGTTCTGCCAGGCGGTATGCTCGGGTTCCATAACCGTATGGCAGAGTTCGCCGCAGAAAGTTGGCGATTCGGTGAATTCAAATCCCTTGATTGAGGCAACCGAGACAACCACGAAAAAAACCACTGTTGCCAGGACAAAGAAAATAACCATACGGCGGCGGGCAGGATCGTTCAGATCAAGGCGGGGAAATGGGGGTATCTCCTCTTCAAGCGACAACATTCCATCCAAAACCGCTTTGCGCCGTTGGTTGCGAACCCTCCAGGCTCCGATTGGAACAAGCAAAAGGCCGAAGATGAGCATGCCCGGGAAAATGAAGTAGGTCATGATTCCCAGGTAAGGATGTTCTATGCCGGTTATCAGCTCCATTGCCGTAAAGGCGATGATTAGCGCAGTGGCGGTTAGAGCCAGGATAATACCGATAAGACTGATCATGTTCCAGGCGTACCCGGCAGATTTACGAATGGCCATGCGCTTAAAACTCCTCTTGATAAATGTTAATAACCAGCTAAATCGATAATATAAGTGATCGGAAGGCTGGGCATGCTACATTATGCCCGTATGGTCTGTCAAATACTTTTCAAATGATTTAACACTAGCCTAGAAAACAAGTCAAGATTATGTGAGGGCAGTTGACAAAAAATGGCTGGATGATAACATTAACGCTGTTCTAAAAAATAGCATGTTATAAGTAGTTTACAATAGGCGACAGTTAATCTCATTAAGCAAGTGAGTTGACGGGAGTGTGAAAATGAAAAACCATGTTTGGCGTCCATTGCTTATTGTTCTGGTAGTGGTATGTGGCATTCTGATGACCAGAGTGCTGGTTGTGCCGGATGACTTTGGCGTTTACGAGCGGGGGTACATGTATGGCTGGCATCGCAAGTCAAATGAGGCGGAGTGGAAGAGCGTCCGGGTTAAGTACAAAACCGCAAGAATCTGTGCCGGGTGCCACAAGGAAAAACATGATGAAATCATAAAATCGGTGCATGCCTCGATCAGTTGCGAGAATTGCCATGGCCCCAATTATGACCATCCCGAGGATCCGCTCGGTATGAATATTGATCGTAGCAGGAAACTGTGCATACGCTGTCATGCGTATCTTCCCTATAAAGGAACGCTACGTGGGGGCATCCCGGGAATTGACCCGGAAAAACATTATCCTTCGGCTGAATGCGTGCTGTGTCACATCCCGCATAATCCGAAAGCGATGAACCAGAAGCGGGAGGCAAAGTCATGATGAATCGTCGAGAATTCTGCAAAACGACAATGATTGTCGCCGGCGGCTTGGTTATCCCGCTTGCGGCACTGGAAGTTTTTAATCCGAAACGTCTGCTGGCGGAAAAAAGTGGTGATGATAAAGGTAATGTCCGCTGGGTATTTCTGGTTGATATTCATAAGTGTGTCGGCTGTGGTTTCTGTGTAAATGCCTGCAAAGTTGAAAACGAAGTTCCGTACGATGCCAATGTGACCCGAACCTGGGTGGAACGCTATGTTGTTACGAAGGATGGCCAGACGTCGATTGATTCACCTAAGGGGGCCAGAGATGGATTTACAACACAGAAGATTGATCAGGGTCATCTGGGAGACAAGGAAATTGACCCTGCCTCAATAGCCAAGGCTTTTTTTGTCCCCAAGCTATGCAACCAATGCGACAACCCGGCCTGTGTCCAGGTTTGTCCGGTTGGAGCAACTTATCAGACCGGGGACGGAATCGTTCTGGTTGATCGTTCATGGTGTATCGGTTGTGGCTATTGTGTCATGGGGTGTCCGTATGGTGTGCGATTTTTCCATCCGGTATATCATGTGGCTGAGAAATGCAACTTCTGCTACCACAGAATAACCAAAGGCATGAAGCCGGCCTGTGTGGATGCCTGCCCGTTTGGAGCCCGCAAGATCGGCAACATCAGGGATCCTGAAGACCCGGTAACCAGGATAATCACATCCGAGCAGGTCAATGTGTTGAAGGAAGAATTCGGTACCAAGCCGCAGGTGTTTTATCTTGGACTTTCAAGGGAGGTAAAATAGTCATGGTACACGGTGAGGCTTGGACCATAAAGGAGTTGTTTGTCTATCCCAACGAATATATCTACTGGTCAATCCAGATCGTCATGTATCCATTCATGACCGGCCTGGTGGCTGGTGCATTCGTACTGTCTTCCCTTTACCATGTGTTCGGAGTCAAACAATTAAAGGAGATAGCGAGATTTTCACTGGTGTTCTCGCTGGCGCTGCTCCCGGTTGCCATGATGCCTCTGCTGTTGCACCTGCAGCAACCGCAGCGTGGCATCTATGTGATGATGACTCCCCATTTTACTTCGGCCATTGCCGCGTTCGGTATTGTATTTACGACCTATGGGCTGATTGTAATTTCGGAGATATGGTTTGTTTACCGCCGGTTTATTGTGGAAACGGTACTGGAGCTAAGAGCGAAACAGAACCGCTGTAATGTTGAGTCAGTCCGGCTGGTTCTGTATTCGCTGCTTGCCATGGGGGCGATGGATCTCAGCCCGGAGGCCCTTCACAAAGACGAGCGCGCAGTGGGTATTCTGGCCGGCATCGGTATACCTGTAGCCTGCTTTCTGCACGGTTATGCCGGCTTCATCTTCGGATCAGTCAAGGCCAATGCGCTCTGGATGACGCCGCTGATGCCGGTCATATTCATCTGCTCGGCGGTTGTATCAGGGGTTGCGCTCTGTATCGTTACCTACATTGTCACCATGGAGATCCGCAAGCTGGTTTCCGCATGGAAACGAAAAAACAATCCGCGGCTGCTTTCCAGCGATGAACTGAGAAGCGCTGAAATTCAAACGGTCACGTTGACATCCAAATATTTACTGATGTTTATGGTGCTGGCGATTACTCTTGAATTACTGGACCTGATCTTCCGTAACTATACGGCTGTCAAATCCTGGGACATCCTGCGCAGTGTCATTTACGAAAAGGATTTTTTCAAAATCTTCGTTTTGCAGTATGGATTTGGGAACGTGTTGCCGTTCATAATCTTTCTGTTGCCGGGCTTGACTATACGCAGGGCGCTGGTGGGGGCTCTGCTCGTTCTGATGGGGGTTTTCATGATGCGCTGGAATGTCGTTATCGGCGGACAGGCTTTTTCCGCGTCATTCTCCGGATTCATGGAGTATCGTCTGCCGATCTGGCCGAACAGTCTTGAAACACTTAAGGAGGGATTGTTTGGCGCGCTTGCGGTAATCATTACGCCTTTTGTATTGTTCTTCCTGGTAACCAGGGTCTTGCCGGTGTTTGGTGTGGAAGATACACATTGAGACGATTTTTTTCTTTAAGTGTGCCGTCGTTGAAAGCTGGAAGCGGTTTACACGGGAAGTTGACACGATAAACAAAGGGGATGCCAGATCGGCATCCCCTTTGTTGTTCAATCAATATTTGATGTTACTTGTCAGTGTCCGCCACCGCTTAAAAAGGCGAGAATCATCAGCAGCAGCAGGCTGATTCCCGTGAAGAGCGCGCTGAATCCGAAGCCTTTTACCAGGAAGTCATAGATTACTCCGCTGGTTCGTTTGCAGGCAAACTGCTCTGTAATGCCCAGTTGTTCGTAGCGTTTCCACTGGTCACCGCGCTCCTCAAGCAACTCTTCTTTTGCAATCTGTCCATTGAAAATTACAAAGTCCATCGGGAACTTCTCCGGGCGCCCGTGGGTGTTGAAGAAGTGAACCGAGAAGATGAAGCCGGTTGCCAGCAAAGCCTCGTCCGAGTGGACAATCGTGGCCACGTTAAAAGCCCAGCCGGGCAAAAACAGTCCGAAAAACTCTGGGAACCAGAGCATCAGGCCTGAGCCGCCGATGGCGAACATACCCCAGAATACTGCGATGAAGTCGAATTTTTCCCAGTATGTCCAGCGCTCAAATGTCGGTTTTGGTCCCATGAAGAAGAACCACTTTACCATCGCGGTAACATCAAAAATATCACGCAGGTTGAAACAGAGTGAATCCGGCCCGAACAGGCGCTGGATCGGGTTGCCGGGAATATCCTTCCTGATAAACAGGAAGTTGAAGCTCATAACCAGTGCCGAACCGAAGTAGACAAAAGTGATCGCTGCACCTAAGCGGTGCAGAAGAGCGGCGTTAGCAGAACCACCATAGAATCTCATCATTTCAACTGCCCATGGCTGGGTGCTGAATTTGAGCGGCAGGCCTGTCAATGACAGCAGCAGGAAGCTGGTGATAACCAGAATATGCAGGAAGATGTGCAGCCTGTTGAAACGACGGTACTGTTTGTGGGCATCAGGTATCACATGGTGATGCGTGCCGGCGGCCAGCTTGGCGGCTTTTTCCCTGTTTTCAACAAAGCCGCGGAACATCCACAGCAGGGTGTGAATCCAGAATGCTGCAAATGTGGTGACCAAAAGGCCTGTCATTGCAACAAAGGTGTAGAACAGGATCGGATACTTGTGGCGATCGGTCATTTCACCATGGGAGTAAAACTTGGTGAACAGGACAGTCGCCTTGGAGTGACACTGGGCGCAGGTCTTTACCAGGTTGGCCTTGTTAACGCTGGAAGCCGGGTCGGACATCGGCAACACCGAGTGGGCGGTGTGGCAATCCGAGCAGCCTGCAACCTTTTCCGGGAAACCGAGTCGGTAGTTCTTGCCGTGATAGCTTTCCATATAGGATTTGACAGCAACGTTAAAGACCTTGTTTCTGTCCATCATTTTCTGGTCACTGTGACACTTCATGCATACTTTGGTGTGGAACTCACGCTCCTTGTGCGACCCTTTCACGCCAAGCGGTTTAATGTCATGCAGATTGTGACAATCATTGCAGGCCGCGGAGTCCATGTTGCCGGCGGCGACAGCCTTGCCGTGGACCGACTTCTGGTAGACTGATTCCTTGTCGTGACACTGTACGCACTTTGCCACTGCAATCCGTTTGTCATTTTTCCAGTAGTTATGGGTGTGAATGTCCGTATGACAGTCGGCGCACATAACTCCCTTGGCGGCATGCACGCTGGCATAATGCTCGGCATTCTGCTTCTTGTGGCAGCGTTCGCACTGAACCTTTTGGACTTTGATCTCTTTTTTCATGTGCTTGGCGAGATCGGTGATGTCAATGTGACAGCTGGTGCAGGCATTTTTACCATGTACCGATGCTGCAAAAGCCCTCATGGATATCTTGTCGCTGTGACAGCCGAGGCAAGTGGCTGGGTCAATGGCCATGCCCTGTTCTGCCGCTGCCGGTAAGACAGATGCAATCAACAGGAACAGTAAGGGGATGAGGCGAAAGTGTCTGTGCAACATCAATGATTCCTCCATACTAAGATATTCGATTACCGATTTATGAAACTAATGGGCGTTGATCGAAGTGTATATGAAAAGTATACAGTGGACATTTGTCTATACACTACGGTTATGACAAAATCAACGAATAAAATGAATAATGTAGGCGATGTCACACTCCAAATAATGCTTTACTTTCATATGATTAGTCTTGTTATTAATTAAGTGGGATGTATACGCATAATTTGTACGTGAAATCTGTTGTGTGTCAAACTGTGTGAGTGTAAAGTAATATACCGTTCTGGAATTGTATGGCAAGATCGATTTGACTGTTTATATGTAATTGTTGCTGCTTTTATAGATTGCGAGATAACTGGTTGTCTGATTGTGCGACATCATAAAAAAATGTTTGATTTGCATGTGGCAAATCATATCATGCGGTTTGGGAGCATGGCCGGCAATAGTAATAGGTTAATGGCAGTAATCTTGACTTTAGCAAAGTCATTTGCTAGCTTGATTAACCGTAAAATATGCAAACAGATATGATTGACAACTACATTGGAGCACGGCAAATCATGCACAAAAAATTATTTATCCCCGGTCCAGTTGAGATTCATCCCGATATCCTGGCAGCCATGTCATCACCAATGATCGGTCACCGAATGAAGGAATATGCGGAACTTCACGCTCGTGTTACTTCCGGGCTCAAGAAACTGCTTTTCACCGAGGGCCGGGTTTTTCTGGCCACCTCCAGCGCCTTTGGTGTAATGGAAGGGGCTATCCGTAACCTGGTCGGTACTCGTTGTGCCAACTTTTGCAATGGAGCATTCTCGGATAAATGGCATGACGTAACATTGCGTTGTGGTAAACAGGCCGACGCCATCCGCTTCGACTGGGGCAAGCCGGTTACTCCGGAGGCGGTAGAGCAGGCGCTGTCAACCGGCAAGTACGATAGTATGACCATGATCCATAACGAAACTTCAACAGGAGTCATGTCGCCTCTGGCGGAGATTGCCGAAGTTATGAAAAAATTCCCCGATGTCATGTTTATTGTTGATACGGTTTCTTCAATGAGCGCGGTCAGGTTGCCGGTTGATGAGTTGGGAATCGACAGCTGCATTTTCGGGGTGCAAAAAGCCTTCGCATTGCCGCCTGGTCTGGCGGTTTTCACGGCCAGCGAAAAGGCTCTGCAGCGGGCCGCTCGCATGGAGGGGCGCGGGTATTATTTCGATTTTATGGAATTTGCCGCAAATGACGACAAGGACAACACCCCGTCAACTCCATGCATCTCGCTGATTTATGCCATGGCCCGTCAACTGGAGCGAATCTTTGCGGAAGGCCTTGAGGCGCGCTGGGCTCGTCACGCCGCTCTGGCCGATTATGTGCGGGGATGGGTCACCAGTCGTGGCTTCGAACTTTTTCCGGAATTGCGCTACTGTTCGCAAACCCTGACATGCAGCAGTAACAGTCGCGGCATTGACCTGGCCGCGCTTAAGAAAAAATTGGGCGATGCCGGCTTTGCATTTGACGACGGATATGGCAAAATCAAGGGCAAGACCTTCCGGATTGCCCACATGGGCGATATGACCAAGGCCGATCTCGGCGAACTGTTTAACGAGATAGTAACTATCATGCCAGAGTTGGCATAACAATACAGAGAGAAACAACACGGAGGTAGCGCAGATGAAATGCCCGAATTGCGGAGACAGAACTGCGGTTGATCTGGATACTCACTCCAGCGGATTCTCAGCCGAAGAATCGCCTGTCAAGGAATGTGGTACATGCGGATTGGTCTGGAGGGTCAAGGTGGTCGCTGGTGAGCATATAGTTGATATCATCAAGCCGGCTAACATAAAAAAATAGAGGCGCCAAGCGCCCCTATTTTTACTCGTTCTCCCGGTTACTCCTTTTCAAAAACGTCTTTGCCGGCCCCGCAGAGCGGGCAGGTCCAGTCGTCAGGCAACGAATCGAAAGGTGTTCCGGGGGCAATGCCGCGGTCAGGATCTCCCGCTTCCGGGTCGTAGACGTACTGGCAGATGGTGCAGATCCAACGTTCCATGAGAATACTCCTTTTCTGTGTGGTGTGTTATTTCCAGCTGATGCACTGAACCGGGCAGCCGTCGATCGCCTGCTGGATCTGCTGCTCCGAGGCGCCGTCCGGACAGTATACTTCCGATTTCCCGGAGTTGTTGAACCTGAATACTCCGGGACATGTGGATAGGCACAACCCGCAACTGATGCAGCTGTCCTGGTCTACAAATGGTCTTCTGTTCATGGCAAATAATCCTCCTGAGTTCATCAGGGAGGCATTTTATCAGGTTAATTCAAGTTGTCAATCTGTAGGGGGAGTTGGATATGATTTTTGAAGAGATAGTGGTTGGTCCGCTATCCGTAAACTGTTTTGTCCTGGGGTGTGAAAAAACGCGTGAAGGCATCGTGGTTGACCCTGGGGGAGATGTTGAGCTTATCGAACAGGCCGTTCGGAAGCATGGCTTGAAAGTGCATGCCATAATTAACACTCACGGCCATTTTGATCACGTGGGAGGCAATCGCGAGGCAGTGGCCGCTTTTGGCGCCCGTCTTTTTATCCATCAGAATGATGCGCCGATGCTGGGAAGAGTGTCCGAAGTGGCTCGCATGTATGGTATGCATGGAGAAAACTCGCCGGAGTCGGACGAGTTTCTGACCGACGGCATGGAAATCAGCTTCGGTGATTGCCGGTTGAAGGTTCTGCATACACCTGGCCACACTCAGGGTGGCTGCTGCCTCTACTTCGAGAAAGAAAACAGGGTTATTACCGGTGACACACTCTTTGCCGATTCGATAGGCCGAACTGACCTGCCGGGTGGATCGCATGAACAGCTATTGGAGTCGATCCGCACCAGGTTGTTTACACTGCCGGACGATGTGGCCGCGTTCCCCGGCCATGGACCGGATACAACCATTGGCCATGAGAAACGCTGCAACCCGTATTTCTGAGGTTTCTTGTGCATAACCTTAAGGATAAATGTGTAATACTGGCTGTGAGCGGTGGTATTGCGGCCTACAAGGCGATAGAGCTGTTGAGGCTGTTGACCAAGGCCGGCGCGGATGTACACGTGGTAATGACACGTTCCGCCCAGGAATTCGTTACTCCCCTGACATTCCAGACACTCTCTTCGAATCCTGTCCATACCGAACTGTTCAACTTGATTTCCGAAAGGGAAATCGGTCACATTTCGCTGGCTGACCGGGCCGATTTGTTCATCGTAGCCCCGGCTACTGCCAACGTGATCGGAAAGATCGCCTGTGGAATTGCCGATGACATGCTCACTACCACCGTCATGGCCACCAAGGCTCCGGTTCTCATCGCTCCCGCCATGAATGTCAACATGTATACCAATCCGATTTACCGTGAAAACGAAGCGAAGCTTGGCAGGCTGGGTTACCTGTTTGTCGCCCCGGTCTGCGGAGCCCTGGCCTGTGGCTGGGAAGGGCAAGGTAAGCTGGCGGCGCCGGAGGTAATCTTCGAGGCCGCTCTGGCGGCGTTGTCGGTCAAGGACCTGGCCGGGCGTACGATCATGGTTACGGCAGGTCCGACCCGTGAAGAAATCGATCCGGTCCGCTACATCAGCAATCACTCTTCCGGGAAAATGGGGTATGCCCTGGCGCGTGCAGCAGTCCGTCGCGGAGCGAGTGTGATACTGGTCAGCGGTCCGACCTGCCTGCCTGCGCCAACCGGAGTCGAGTCTGTCCTCGTGGTTAGCGCTTGTGAAATGCAGGCCGCGGTCATGTCGCACGCAAGCAGCTGTGATGTGGTTATCAAGGCGGCGGCCGTGGCTGATTATCGTCCTGTCGAGCGTAAGGCGACCAAGTTCAAGAAACAACATGATGCCATGACCATTGAGTTGGTTAAAAACCCGGATATACTGGCGGGGTTGGGCTCCATGGACTACCAGCGGCCGTTCTTGGTCGGATTTGCCGCGGAGACAGATAACCTGGCTGAATATGCTGCAAAAAAAATGAAGGAAAAGAATCTTGACATGATCGTGGCAAACGATGTCAGTCAGGCCGACGCGGGATTCAATGCGGAGAACAACCGTGCCCTGCTGCTTTTCAGGGACGGCCGCAGTGCGGAGTGTCCCTTGATGTCCAAGGATGCGCTGGCTGAAAGGATTCTTGACAGTATTGCAACCGGGTTGAACGGTGATCGTGGTTGAGTTGAAGCTCGTTTTCACTTGACTTGACACGTTGGAAGTACTAGGTTTTTGACTTTATCACGCTTATGGAGGTACCATCCGTGGCCTTATTGACCGGCACAGGCCTGATTGTAAAAATTGTTTTGCTGATCTTGATCGGTTTTTCGGTGGTCTCGTGGGCTATCATCATGTTCAAACTGTTTCAGGTCCACCGGGCCAACAGCGAGTCAGTCCGGTTCATGGATTTTTTCTGGAAGTCCAAGCGTTTTGATGCCATCGCATCGCAGGTGGACCGTTTTGCCAGCTCTCCATTGACGGTACTGTTCAACGAGGGGTACGGCGAGCTCAAGAAGGTTGTCGAAGGCGGTGGTGTCAGCGAAGGCAGCGCACTAAGCACCGATCTCGGCGGGGTTGAAAACGTGTCCCGCGCGTTACGCCGCGCCACCAATTCCGAGATCACTCGTCTTGAAAAATACCTGACCTTTCTCGCCACCACCGGTTCAACCTCCCCTTTTATCGGGCTGTTCGGAACGGTATGGGGCATCATGACCGCTTTTGAAGGGATCGGACGTACCGGTTCCGCGTCGCTGGCCGTTGTCGCCCCCGGAATTGCCGAGGCGCTGATCGCAACCGCAATCGGCCTGGTAGCCGCTATTCCCGCTGTCATGGCCTATAACCATTTCCAGCATAAAATCCGGGTGCTGATCAAGGAAATGGACAATTTTTCCACAGAATTCCTGAATATAGTTCAGCGTAACATAGCGGGGAAGTAGACCATGGCCATGGGAGGACAGAACGATAATCGCGGCTTGATGGCTGAAATCAACGTTACCCCGCTGGTTGATGTCATGCTGGTGCTTCTGGTAATCTTTATGGTAACCGCACCGATGATGCAGCAGGGGGTACAGGTCAATCTTCCCAAGGCCGATACCAAGGCCATGACTCCGGCGGAAGAGGCGGTTGTGGTCAGTGTTGACAAGTCGGGCAAGGTTTACATCAACAAGGATGAGGTGCAGATCGGTGACCTCAGGTCAAGCCTCACAACCATGTTTGCCTCGCGAGCCAAGAAAGAGGTCTTTCTCAAGGCTGACGCCGGTGTGCCGTACGGCGAAGTTGTCCGGGCAATGGCCGATATCAAGGGTGCCGGTATCGAACGTCTCGGCATGGTGACGGAACCGGCAGCCAAATAATGAACTCTCGGCAGTCCAGAGCAGACACCGGCATGGGTGTCAGTTGCATCGTTTCCACCGTCATTCACTTGACGGTTTTTTTATTGCTGCTGTGGTGGGGTAAATTGTTTCCGGTGAACATGGTTGTCCAGGAGACATATTACGTGGATGTGGTCAACCTGCCGGTGGCTGATCCGCGTGCCGGCAGCCCGGTGCAAAAGGGAAACGAGGCTGAAATATCTCCACCTCCACCCGTCATCCCGCCGAGAGAAATGAGTCTGCCCGAGAAGGCCAAACAGGGAGCAACACCAGCCAAGCCGGATGCCAAGACCGCAAAGAGTCCCGATGCAAATGCAGATGCCGCGCTGGATGAGCGTATTGCTAAAATAGCGAGAAGTGCCGAAGCCCGCCGCGAGGAGGCTGTCTTGGAGCGGCTGCGCAGCAAGCTCAAGACTTCCGGTAGCGGCCGGTCCGGAATGCCTGCCGCCGGCGGCACGGAGCAGGGGAGTGATTATACCGCCTATATCCAGTCCCGCCTGAAAGATGCCTTTCGTAACACCATCAGCTATTCCAGCAAAAACCCGGAAATGATCGTGAGGCTGTTTATTGACTCCAGCGGCAAGCTGTCCCGGCGTGTATCCGAGCGCAGCAGTGGTGACCGCGCCTTCGAGCTGGCGGTGATGCGCGCCATTGATATGGCCAGCGAGAAGTTCCCCCCCCCTCCCGGCAAAAAGCTGTTCGAAGGTGTGTTTGTTTTCAAACCACAGGGGATCACTCCCACTCGTGGAAAATGAGGTTTTCATGCGTTATCTTCTCTGTTTAGTGTTTTTTCTGGCCTTGCCGTCAATTATTGGGGCGCAATCGGGTTATATAGAGGTTACAGCCCCCGGCAACCGCCAGATGAAAATGGCTGTTGACACATCGCATGCGCTGTCCGCATCATCCTCCGTCGAACCTGGCAGGGAAATATCCGAAGTTTTACAATTTGACATGAACATGTCCGGTGTGGTTGCTGCGGAGAGTAGTGGGCTGCAGCCGCTTTCCACCGGGATAACGGCTGCGGATACCGATTTCACGCCCTGGATCAATGGCGGTTACGACCTGCTGGTGCGTAGTGAGTACAGTTTTAAGGGTGATGAATTGACGGTTGAGTTCCGTCTGTATGATGTTCCCAACCGGAAAATGATGACTGCCAGACGTTATCTGGGAAAGGCGAAGGAATTGCGGCGTTTTGCTCACTCTTTTGCCGATGAAATGCTCCTGACGGTCACCGGAGAAAAAGGGTGCTTCACCTCCAGGATCGCATTTGTGTCGGCCCAGTCAGGAAACAAGGAAATTTCGATCATGGATTGGGATGGGCGTAACCTGCTCCCGTTGACCAGAAACGGTTCCATTAATCTCAATCCTGATTTTGCCCCGAATGGCAGGGAAATAATCTTTACCTCATACAAGCGCGGCAACCCTGACCTCTACCGGCGTGCGCTGTCCAGTACCGCTGAGGTGCCGCTTTCCAGCCGCAGGGGGCTGAACATTACCGGAAGCTGGTCTCCTGACGGAAGTAAAATCGCCCTGGCGCTCAGCAAGGATGGAGATGCTGAAATCTACACGATCGGCAAGGACGGCGGCAATCCCGTTCGCCTCACGGTAAGTTCCGCGCTGGAGGTGTATCCCGGGTGGTCGCCGGACGGCAGGCAGATTGTGTTTGTTTCCGATCGCCTTGGAAAACCCCAGATATTTGTAATGGACTCAGGGGGTGGCAATGTCAGGCGCCTGACCACGTCCGGCGGTTACAATGTTAACCCGCGCTGGTCCCCCAAAGGGGACAGGATCGCCTATACCCGATCTCAGGGAGGTTTTCAGATCTATACCATCAACCCGGACGGTAGCGGAGATACCCAGTTGACCAGTGAAGGGAGCAATGAAAATCCGACCTGGTCACCGGATGGAAGGTTTATCGCCTTCAGCTCAAAGCGAAGCGGTGGTGACGGGATCTACGTGATGAGGGCAGACGGCAGCGGCCAGACGAGGGTCAGCCAGTCGAAGGGCGGATATTCCCAACCGGTCTGGTCGCCGCGCTGAAGTGCTTGATCAAATGTGTTTTTTGTTATTATAGATTGCAAAACTAACGATGTTATGTATAATTCACCAGAATTTGATGATTTCAAGGCGTTGCGCCTCATTTGACAGCACAAGGAGAATCGTATGAGAAAAAACATGTTAGCTCTGTTAACCGGGATCGCCTTGGCCGCACTGCTGATCGGCGGTTGTGCAAACAAGGAAGTTGTAAAAGGTGAAGAAGGTATTGTGCCGAAGGCTGAGCCGGCCAAGGTTGAGGCTGCCAAGCCGGAAGTAAAGCCAATGGAACAGCCCAAACCGGTGGAGCAGGCCAAGCCGATGGAAGAGATTGCTCCAGCGAAACAGGTTGAGCAGCAGGCTGCCAAGTCTTCCGTGGCGGAAGCGGCATTCGAAACGATCTATTTTGATTTCGACAAATCAGATCTGCGTCAGGATGCCCGTGACGTTCTTTCGAAGAACGCCGAGATCATGCTGAAATCAAAACCCGAGGCGAAAATCCAGATCGAAGGCCACTGTGACGAGCGTGGTTCGGCTGAATACAACCTGGCCCTGGGCGAGCGTCGTGCTAAATCGTCACTTCAGTACCTTGTCACCCTCGGCATAAAACCAGACCGGCTTTCCATCATCAGCTACGGTAAGGAAAAACCGGCGGTTCAGGGAAGCGATGAAGCCGCATGGGCAAAAAACCGGCGTAGCGAGTTTGTAGTAGTTAAATAACTTCCCGAAACAACAGGAATTATGAAACGCCACGGCTCGATGCCCTGGCGTTTTTTTATGTCTTGACAACGTCCAACATAATATATATTGTTTTTCATATATTAACATCGGAGCTGGATATGAAAGCTGGTTATTTTTTAGCGACCCTGTTGCTGCTTCTGGCCGGGAAAGTAGAAGCGCAGACCCTTACAGTAAGAGAAGCAATATCCCGGGCTCTTGAAAAAAACCATATTGTAAGGGCTGCTGGTCATGATGTCAGCGCCGCCCGGCAAATGAGCATTATTGCCAATTCCCGCTATTTTCCGGTGATCTCCCTGGAGGAGACACTGGCTGCTTCCAACGCTCCAACCCAGACGTTCATGATGAAACTCGATCAGTCGCGCTTCAGTCAGGACGATTTCAAGATCAATAACCTGAATCATCCCTCCACATGGCAGGATTTCAAGACTACTCTGCAACTGCAGCAACCGCTGTATGTGCCATCTCTGTCTCCACTTGCCAGGATTGCAGCCAAGGAAACTGAAAAGTCCGAACTGGGACTCGAATCGACCCGTCAGGACACCGCTTTTCAGGTATTCAGCCTCTATTTGGAGACCCGGAAGTCGGAGGCACAGCTCAAAGCCGCTGACAAGGCGGTGGCAGATGCCCTTGAAAATATGAGGCTTGCCACGATCAGGACGGCTGCCGGCATCGGGCTGCGATCGGATGAACTGAGAGCCCGTACGCACCTGTCAATGGTTGAGCAGCAGCTCATCACCGCCGGAAACAACCTGACGCTGGCCAAGTTGCGATTGGCGATAACCATCGGTTGGCCGGAGGACCAGAGTTTTGAGGTGTCCACTGAGCCGGAAAATACATTGGCGATGTTATTGAGTGACGACACCACCAGGCTTGCTCTCGAAACCAGGGCGGATTTGAAGCAGTTTCAAACGGAAATTGAAAAGTCCGAGGCTGCCGTGAAGCTGGCAAATAGCGAGTATCTGCCTTCTTTGGCAGCATTTGCTTCCTATCAATTGAACTCCAGGGATGCGCCGTTCGGAATTGATAATGATGCCTGGATTGCTGGCGCAACCCTTAAGTGGCGGCTTTTTGACGGATTTCGCCGGGGTGCGGAACGGTCCAGGGCGATTGCCGCCCGTTCGGCCGCACGGGAGATGTTTGATAACAAGGCCAATGAAGTGCGTTATCAGTTGAAGGAAAGTCTCCTTAGGCGCGAGGAGGCCGGCAAACGCCTCGAAGTTGCGCGGCACGCGCTGGCGGATGCCGAGGAAACCGTGAGACTGATAACTAAACGTTATGAGAACTCTTTGGCCACCATGCTGGAATTGCTGGATGCTCAGACCGTCCTGAATCAGTCCAGAGCCAACCTGGTGGAGATGGAAACCGGCTATGCCCTGGCTGGTGGACGTGTCTATTACAGTTCCGGCACATTTCTTAAGGAGATGCTCAAATGATCAATCAAATGCCGATTATGGCAATTCTGCTGGCAATTGCACTTGTTGGCGGCGGATGCGCAAACAAGCATGAATCGGACAAGAACCAAAAAAGCCCGGCGGTTTTGGTCAAGGGAATTGCCCTGGAAACAATCCGGACTGCTGCCGTACCGGAGATGCTGGATGTGGTCGGTACGGTACGCGCCAGAACCAGCGCGGTTGTATCGGCACGCGTTCCCGGCGTTATCAGTGTGCTCAAGGTCCGTGAAGGGGACCGGGTGCGGAAGGGGCAGGTTTTGGCCCGGCTGGATGCCATGGAAAACCAGGCTACCGCCGCGGTTGCCTCCGCCGGTATTGACGAGGCCCGCCGTGCTCTCGAGGAGGCCCAGTCCAGAAAAAAGTTGGCCGATACCACTTTTGACCGTTTCAGCAAGCTCTTTAGTGAACAGGCCATCAGTCGCCAGGAGTTTGACGTCAAGCAGACTGAACGGGAATTGGCAGCCCATGGTGTATCCAGGGCCGAAGCCCGTTTGAATCAGGCTCAGGAAGGATCACGGGCGGCTGGAACCATGGCCGGCTACACCAGGATAATCGCGCCGATCTCGGGTATTATCACCAGCAAGCAGGCAGATCTGGGGGGCACTGTATTCCCCGCCCAACCACTGATGACCATCGAGGACGAGGGGAGCTACCAGCTGGAACTGGCCATCCCGGAATCCATGGCCGCCAGGGTCAGGCCCGGCACGGTGACTCAGGTGAGCCTGGATGCCACCGGCAGCACTTTTAGCACGAAAATAAGTGAGATTGTTCCCTCCGCCGATCCGGTCAGCCGCACTTTCATAGCCAAGATAAATCTGGGCGGCAGGCTGCTCAAGTCCGGCATGTTCGGAAGAGGCTCCATTATGCTCGGTAACTCCGTTGACGGTCTGGTGATGGCTAAAAGCGCGGTTATTGAACGCGGCAATCTGACCTCGGTATGGGTCGTTGACAGTCAGAATGTTGCCCGCATGCGTCTGGTGAAGCCCGGCAAGACAATTGGCGACAGGGTCGAGATTCTGTCCGGTTTGTCTGCCGGTGAGCGCGTCGTGGTTTCGGGCGCCGAAAAGGTAAGCGAAGGGGCAAAGGTGGAGTAGACTATGCAAAATCTCGGTTTTGCTGGAAAAATAGCCAGGGCCTTCATCGACTCCAAGCTGACTCCGTTGATTGTAATTGCCTCGTTGCTTCTGGGCTTCTTTGCGATCAAGATGACCCCTCGCGAGGAAGAACCACAGATCAGCGTACCGATGGTGGACGTTTATCTGCCCATGCCCGGTTCGTCGCCACAGGAGGTTCAGGAACGGGTGGTCAAGCCGTTCGAGGCCAAGCTGTGGGAGATCAAGGGGGTCGAGTACCTCTACTCCATGAGTCGTCCCGGCATGGGCATCATTACGGTGCGCTTTTTGGTTGGCCAGCCGATGGAGGAGTCGCTGGTCAAGCTCTACAACAAGGTCATGAGCAACCGCAACGTGCTTCCTCCCGGCGCTGGCGAGCCGCTGGTGTCGCCGAAATCCATCGATGATGTTCCCATACTGGCGCTGACGCTCTGGTCGGAGCGTTACGACCACGGCACCTTGCGTGCGCTTGCCATGGAGCTCTGTGACCAGCTGAAAAAAAGCGAAAACAGCGCCGAAGCTAAAATCACCGGCGGCTTGGCCCGCCAGGTGCGTGTAACACTGGATGCCCCCAGGATGGCAGGTTACGGTCTGTCGCCGCTGCAGGTGGCGGGCGCATTGCAAAAGGGCAACTCCACGCTCTCCTCGGGCTCGTTTGCGGTTGCAGACAGAGAGACTTTGGTGGAGTCGGTCGGATTCCTTGAAAACGCTGACGCGGTCAAGCAGCTGGTCGTGGGCGTCCATGGTGGCAAGCCGGTTTATCTGTCCGATGTTGCCCAGGTTCAGGATGGTGTCCAGGAACCGCAGGACTACGTCTTCATGGGGTTGGGGCCCAGTGCGTCCCATAAGAATCTGACCGGAAACCCGAAGCAGGATTACGCTGCGGTAACAGTATCGGTGGCCAAGAGGAAAGGGGCCAATGCCACCTGGGTGGCCGAGGATCTGGTCAAGAAAGTTGAGTCTCTCAAAGGCAAGCTGATCCCCTCCGATGTTCAGGTTACAATTACCCGCAATTACGGTGAAACCGCCAAGGAAAAGAATAACGAACTGTTATTCCACATGTTCCTGGCAGCCATTTCGGTCACGATCCTGATTGCGATCTTCATGGGGTGGCGTGCCGGAGCCGTGGCGGCTATCGCCATCCCGGTCACACTGGCCCTGACCATGCTGATCTTTTACCTGATCGGTTACACTTTGAACCGCATCACACTGTTTGCCCTGATTTTCTCGATCGGAATCCTGGTGGACGATGCCATCGTGGTGGTCGAGAACATCCACCGTTACTTCACCACCACCGTGATGAAGCCGCTGGAGGCGGCCATAAAGGCGGTGGACGAAATCGGAAACCCGACTGTCCTGGCCACCTTTGCCGTGATAGCATCGATTCTGCCGATGGGTTTCGTAGGAGGGCTGATGGGCCCCTACATGCGTCCGATCCCGGTCGGCGCCAGCATGGCCATGCTTTTCTCGATGCTGATTGCTTTTACCGTAACCCCGTATTTTGCTTTCCGCTTCATGAAGGGAGAGTCGCATCACGGGTCGGATGTGCAGGCGGAAGATTCCAAGCTCACGCTGTTCTACCGCAAATGGATGGGTAAGCTCATACATCAGAAGCCTCTGCGTTACGGTTTCCTGACAATGGTTGCAATCCTGCTGCTTTTTTCCTGCTCGCTGATCTACTTCAAAGCGGTGACGGTCAAGATGCTGCCGTTCGACAACAAGAACGAGTTGCAGGTTATCATTGACGCTCCGGACGGTACATCTTTGGAGCATACCGCCCGGATCACCCGCGAAATGGGTGATGCCTTGCGCGGCGTGCCGGAGGTGACCGACTTCCAGATGTATGTCGGCGCCAGCGCTCCCTTCAACTTCAACGGGTTGGTGCGGCACTACTATTTGCGCAAGGCCAGCAACCTGGCCGACATCCAGGTGAACCTGCTTCCCAAGGAGGAGCGCAAGGACCAGTCCCACGACACAGCCAAGCGCATCCGGCCGCTGGTAAAGGCCATTGCGGATAAATACGGCGCACGGGTAAAGGTGGCTGAGATTCCGCCGGGCCCGCCGGTGCTGGCTACGCTGGTGGCCGAGATTTATGGCCCGGATGACGGCAGCCGCGCCGGCGTTGCCGGCAAGGTAAGGGATATCCTAAAAAGGACCGCCGGTGTTGTGGATGTTGACATGTACCGCGAGGATGACCAGAGTAAGGCCACCTTCGTCGTGGATCGCGAGAAGGCCGCCCTGTCCGGTATTTCCGTCGATGACGTGGCCCGTACCCTGGCTATTGCGCTTGGCGGACAAAGCGTCGGGATTCTGCACCTGCCCAGGGAAAAGGAACCGGTTGCCATCCATCTCAGGCTGCCGGTGGGGCAGCGCAGTTCCGTGGCCAGTCTCTCCACGATAAACGTCCCCGGTTCGCGCGGTTTGGTGCCGCTCTCTCAGTTGGTGCGGGTCACAACCGGGACCGAGCAGAAGACGCTCTATCGTAAGAACCTGAAGAACGTGATCTATGTCATCGGCGATGTGGCCGGCCAGATCGAGGCGCCGGTCTACGCCATACTCAAGATGCAGAAAGAGATCAAGGCCCTGCCGACACCGGATGGCTCTAAGATCGAAGTGCTGGCTTCCAGACAGCCCTGGAGCGAAGAGAAGATGGGCATGAAGTGGGATGGTGAATGGCACATTACCTACGAGGTCTTTCGCGACCTGGGCATCGCTTTCGTGGCGGTGATGGTGTTGATCTACGTCCTGGTGGTGGCATGGTTCAAGGACTTTACCACACCTTTGGTCATCATGGCGCCGATTCCACTGACGCTGATCGGCATTTTGCCGGGTCATGCCGCTTTCGGGGCCTTCTTTACGGCCACCTCGATGATCGGTTTTATCGCGCTGGCCGGAATCATTGTGCGCAACTCGATCATCCTGATCGACTTCGCCGAAATGAAGCGCCGCGAGGGGATGGCGCTGGACGAGGCCATCATCGAAGCCGGCGCGGTGCGTTTTCGGCCGATGCTTTTGACTGGCGCGGCGGTTGTAGTTGGCAGTTTCGTGATTGTCTTCGATCCGATCTTCCAGGGATTGGCCCTGGCGATGATGTTCGGGGAGATAGCATCGACTACGCTCTCCCGGGTAACCATACCGATACTGTACTATATGGTTCAGAACTGGAAGGAACGGCATCAAAAAGTAAAAGAAGCATAGAGAAAAAATGCTGGTCTGGTAATGCGGGGTATCCGAAAAAAGTCATTACCCGCTCACCAGTTAGATAGCCGTATGGAAAGGTAGTTTGAATGTTCTGGTCGAAAAAGGCAAAACCGTCATTAGAGGGAATGGAACTGGCTGAAATATGCCAGCTGGAGGCCGAGCTGCTCTATCGCTCCGGCAAGTATCACTGTGCCGAAGCGGTGCTGGAGGTTATTCGTAAACACTTCTCGCCGCAGACGCCGGAAGCCGTGGTTGGCACGGTTTCCGGGTTCGGCGGCGGTTCCGGCGCCGGATGCATCTGCGGGGCGGTGTCGGGGGGGACGGTTGCCATAGGGATGGTGCTGCAGGACAAGAAAACCACCACGCACCTGACGCGGGAGCTGCATGCCTGGTTCAAGGAAAAATACGGAGTGACCTGCTGCAAGATTATTCGCGCCAAAAACCCCAAAGGGATCTGCCCGGTTCTTACCGGTGAAGTGGCCGGCAAGATTGCGGATATGCTGGGAAGAAAATAGAGAGGAATACACCATGAAAGAAGAATTCTACGTTGAGCGTATAGTACGCATTGTGGCCGGGTCATTCATTATGATCTCATTACTGTTGGCTCACTTTCATTCACCCAATTGGCTCTGGTTTACCGGGTTCGTCGGCCTGAACCTGTTTCAGTCAGGCTTTACCCAGTTCTGCCCGATGTTCAACATCCTGCTGAAGATGGGCGTTCCCAGATTTCCACAAAACAGGTGCTGTAAATGAGCTTTCGTATAACAATACTATGTGAAAATACGGTAGGGAGCCTGGCTGGCACCATGGGTGAACATGGATTCTCGGTTCTGATCGAGCCGTCGGATGGTGCGCCGCTTCTCTTTGATACAGGACAGGGACTGACATTGCTGCATAATGCCGGTCGCATGGGAAAAGATCTGTCGAAAGTGGAGAACGTGGTCATATCCCACGGGCACTACGATCATGCCGGCGGACTGATGCCGCTGCTTGGGGTGTCCGGCCCGCTTAAGGTTTACGGTCATCCCTGTATCTTCAGGCAGCGTCATCGTGTCAAGGATACCGGGGAGTGCTACCCGATTGGGATGCCGAGCAGCCGTGAGGAACTGGAGGCAGCCGGCGCATCATTCGATCTTTCAATGGAATTTCGAGAGATTGCACCATCAGTCTATCTTACCGGTGAAGTTCCGCGGGTGACTAGTTTCGAGAAGGGGGATCAGGGACTGTACTGCGATTGCACCGGCCAGGAGTTGGACAACACACCGGATGATCAGTCACTGATACTTGAGACCGAAAAGGGGCTGGTAATTATTCTCGGCTGTTGTCATGCCGGCCTGGTTAACACTCTGGAGCATATCGCATACGTGACCGGCAGACGGGATATTTATGCCATTATCGGCGGTACCCATCTTGGTTTCTGTGGCCAGGACCAGGTTGAACAGACGGTTGCCGCGATCAAGGCGCTGGGTATAAAAAAGCTGGCAGCCAGCCATTGCACCGGCTTTGCCGCTTCTGCGCGCCTGTCCCGTGAACTTCCGAAGGAGTTCCAGGTTGCCATGGTCGGATATTCTCTAGAAGTCTGAACAGAAAAAAATCAAAGGGTTTCCTCGAAATGAAATATTTTACGCTGGTATTGCTGATCATGTTGACTGTCATAACACAGGCATGGTCCGCGGAGCGCGATATTAGCTCCCGTGATGCAAAAGCTTTGCTCGACAAAAACAGGAATATTTACCTGCTTGATGTGCGCACTCCCCAGGAATACAGCCAGGCCAGGTTGGCCGGATCCGTACTGATACCGATTGGAGAGTTTGAACGCCGTGTCAACGAGGTACCGAAAAACAGGCCTGTCCTGGTTTACTGTGCGGTTGGATCCCGTTCCAAGCCGGTGGCTGACTATCTTTCCCGGCGTGGCATCAGGGAGGTCTACAACATGACCGATGGCATTGTGGGATGGTATCGCAATGGGCTGCCCATCAGCCGCTGAACAGATGTGATGCGGCGCGCGTCCCTTAATTATTGCGATTGATCTGCCAAGCTTGACAAACCGCCAGTTTTTTGTAATAGTTTGCCGCCTTTTTTCAGGTAAAACCACCCTAAGCAATGTGCGGAGACGACACACTATGGCAACAAAACCGAAAGCAAAACAAGAGACGGCTCCCGAGTTGGCTGATCAAACGATGTCAGCTGACCATGCAGAAGAGAACACCGAGGTAGTTACAGCCGAGCAGGCGCCGTTGGTTGGTGGTCAGGAAGGAGCAGCAGCTGTTTCAGCACCGCAGCTTAAGGACCAGAAATGGGAAGAAATCCGGTTGTTGCTGACAAAAATCAAGGAAGACACCCTGCGCGAAATCAGCAAGTCTGTCAGGAACGGTACCGAGGCTGTTGCAGCGATTGAACCGGGTGGCGACATCTATGACCAGGCCTCCTCTGAACGGGACCGGGAGCTGGGGCTTCTGTTAGGCGATCGCGAACGCGAAAAAGTGCACAACATCGACGAGGCTCTGCTAAGGATTGATGAGGGTGAATACGGTATCTGTGAAGAGTGCGACGAGGAAATTCCGCTCGGAAGGTTGAAGGCAATGCCCTTCACACGCCACTGTGTCAAATGCAAGTCCGATCTGGAAAAAATGCAGGCACAGACCAAGCGCGTTGAGGAAGAACGCGCATATCGTGAAATTCCGATCGGATCCGAAGAGGATGAAGGTTAAGGCCGGTATTTCCTTTTACTCAGGGCAGTCAATAGGGTAAGCAGCAGGCTCCTGTTCACGGCCATGGCATCGGACGGGCACAGCTCCCGGCAGCACCAACAACGAATACAGCGTGCATTGTCTACGGACAGCACGCTGTTTTTTATGGTGATGGCAGTTGGCGGGCAGGCATCGCGGCATATCCCGCAAAGCGTGCATTTGTCTCTTTCCGCGGCGGGAAATGAGGTCAAGTATCTTTTCAGGGATCTCTTGAGAAAACCGGGCAGGCCGAACTGGACATCAAGCCCTTTGGGCAGTTTGAAGCGGGCGCCTAGCAGAATTTCAAGCGGGGTGCCGCAAACGGAAATCTGATCGAAGCTCGAACCGGGGAGTCCCATGGCCAGCGCTTGCTGTTCCAGATAGAGCAGGTCGAAAGGTATGCCCGCCAGCTTGCCTGCGACCAGATCAACGGCTACCGGATTAACTCCGGCAATTAATATCCCGAGCTGCACCGGAATGCCGCTGCCGGGTCCGTCCCCCTCCATTGCCACGATGGCATCGACAATATTCAACGCCGGTTTCTTCTGCAGGTATATCTCGAGCAGCAGACGTGCGAATTGTTCCCGAGACGTTCCGGCTTTCAGGTGCCAGCCGGCTTTTTCCGCGCCGACCACCGCACCGAACAGATTCTTGACCGCGCAGGTCATTGTCATCATTTCATGGGTTTTCAGCTTTGGAAGATTGATGACCTTGTCAGCCTCCAAATAAGCCTTGGAAAGTTGTATTTGCCGGAATGTTCCCGATCCGTTGAGGCTGACGACATCGTTGAATTCCACCAGGACCGCTCCGCTCTCACGGGCTGCCGCGGCAATTCCGCTCTTTTCCGCAACGCGCATGAAACCGCCGATTCCGGGGCTGTCTCCTATCAGCGCAATGCCGCCTGCCTCCCGGACAAGCTCTGCAACCACCCTTACCAGAGCCGGATGGGTTGTTACAGCCTGCTCCGGTTTTTTTGCCGAAAGCATATTGGGTTTCAGCAAAACACGCTCTCCACGATTTACGAAGGCGGAGATTCCCCCCAAGGGCTCAAGCAGCTGGATTACGTCGCGTCTGAGGCTGTCGATCCCGTAATCTTGAGATTGAAGCAGGGAAATATTTTCCATTTGCCACCCTGATCTAAGTATTGGAAACTATTATTGCTTGCATCTAATAAAAATCCGGCTACACTAGGCCAAGTCGCCGTGACAATCAGTGCTGGAGATAATATCAGGCATGCAAAACCAAATTGAAAAATACGATATATCTTTATTATACGTTGAGGATGAACAGAGTACGCGCGAACAGGTGTCCGGCCTCTTAAGGCGGATTGTGCGCACACTGTACGTGGCGTCCGACGGTATTGAAGGGCTTGCCCAGTACAGGCAGCATATGCCGGATGTCGTTCTTTCGGATATAATGATGCCTGGGATGGATGGGTTGGAAATGGCCAGCCAGATCCGCATGATCAAACCGGATTGCCATATCATCGTCCTGACTGCCTACAGCGACACCGAATATCTGCTTGAGTGCATTGCAATAGGCATAAGCCAGTTTGCACAGAAGCCGGTGGACTTTGCGAAATTATCGCAGACTATCGGTCAATGCAACGATTTAATTCAGATGGGGCGGCGGGTACAGAAGCAGAGCGAGATGATCCAGCTTCTGTCCCAGGCCATGGAACAGGCGCCGGCCCCGGTAGTGATTGCCTCGCTTGACGGTAGTATTGAATATGTAAATGCGATGTTCTGCAGGGTCACCGGCTATGAAAAAGATGAGGTGATCGGCAGAAATCCGCGTTTTCTGAAGTCGGAAATCAACCCTCCCGAGGTTTACCAGGATTTGTGGAAAACGATCACGTCCGGCAAGGAATGGGAGTGTGAGCTTGCCAACAGGCGCAAGAACGGACAGGTCTATTGGGAATGGGTGAAAATCAGTCCGGTATTCGATTCCGCCGGAAACATAATCAAGTATCTGAAGGTGGCGCAGGATATCACGGATCGAAAAAAGTACGAGGAAAGCCTGCATTATCTAAGTACGCATGATTCTCTGACGGGTCTGTATAATCGCGTATATTTTGATGCCGAGATGAAAAGGCTGGCATCCAGCCGTGAGTATCCTGTCAGCATCATTGTCGCGGATGTGGATGGCCTGAAGACCGTGAATGATACAAAGGGGCACGACGCAGGCGATCAATTGATTCAGGCAACTGCCTCAGCCATCTTGACGGTATTTCGGGCAGCAGATGTTGTCGCCCGAATAGGAGGTGACGAGTTTGCCATACTGCTTCCCAACACAGACCGGCAAACTGCTCAGGATGCTGTGGATCGTATCAGAAGTAATTTTGAGACATCTGATTCCAGGTTGCACGGCGGCGGATTATCGCTCGGCATTGCGACAGCCTTTTCAGGTGATGGCTTGGTGGCGGCGCTTAAGAGTGCGGATGAGCTTATGTACCTGGATAAATATTGCAAGCGCAATAAATCCAAGTTGAATGAAAAACAGGGATAAGTAATCAATATTCAAAATTACAAAAAAAGTGTTGACTATGGGCGTGTGATGTAGTAAAAATCTGTTTCTCTTTGAGCCGCTAGCTCAGTCGGTAGAGCACCTGACTTTTAATCAGGTGGTCGTTGGTTCGACCCCAACGCGGCTCACCAAACATTACAGGGCGTTACGATCTGATCGTAACGCCCTTTTTGTTGTTTTGATACTGCTACGGTCTATCTACGGTCCATGAAGCATGCAGGTGCTTATGGTGCTCGTCAGATGGCTCCACACCAACCAGGAAGCTGTCATTCCATTCTACAATCGGCATTACAATTACCATCCATTAATTTGATTGCAGTGATATTTTTAATCCAGTTTCGTAGGGTACTCCAAAAACAAAACAGCAGCATCCAGAGACTTTAATATTGCAACCTTAGTCGTGCTTGAATTTTCCAGGTCACGATATGCCGCATACGCGCGAGAAAGTCCAAAAATCAGGTCTGATGTTGCTACAATCGCCAACTTGGAGACATAATTTGGCTTGTCAGCGCGGGTAGCAATCTTTACAAAACTTTGTAATATCTTTGTGGTCGGCAAATCGACCTCTTGAACTGCACTCAAATCCACCAGTTGATCGAACACTCCAGTCTGCCTATACGATGTGATCTGTTGTATGTAATCCATGAACTCTTCTTTTGTAAGCCGGTTACCTGCTGTCGATATAATCAGATGTCGCTCTAAGTCGACCTTATATTCTATAGGCATTGAAAATCCCTTCTGGGGGTAAGCACTGTATTCTCGTATGAAGTCGTCAGGCTAGTTCAGGATTATTGTTCCGAGAGGAGATAAAACTACCATAGTCTGCATCTGATTTAAGGATGTGTTCAATGAGCCAGCGCCTCAAAAACGTG
>MGZK01000148.1 GCA_001802125.1 Geobacteraceae bacterium GWC2_55_20 | reverse complement strand
GGTCGATATCACCTCCGGGCTTAACGCCGATCCGGTCAAAACCGCTGCACTGGCGGCATCGATTTCGGAGTGGCCCAATAACTCGGCCACCTATTTCAAGGCGGTGCAGGACAAGGTCAAGGCATTTGTCGCCTCGGGCCGTCTCGGCCCCTTTGCCAATGCCTACTGGGGGCACCCGGCCTATCATCTGCCGCCCGAAGCCAACCTGATGGCAACCGCCCATTATCTGGAGGCTCTGGAGTGGCAGAAGGACGTGATCAAGATTCACGCCATCCTGGGCAGCAAGAATCCGCATCCGCAGACCTTCCTGGTGGGGGGCATGTCGATTCCGATCGACCCCGATTCCCAGAATGCGCTCAATGCCGAGAAGCTGATCGAAATCAAGCGCCTTTTGAAAAAAGCGCAGGACTTCGTCGAAAAGGTCTACATCCCCGATCTGCTGGCGGTTGCGTCTTTCTACAAGGATTGGGCCGCGATCGGAGGCGGGGTTGGCAACTACATGTGCTATGGCGAGTTCCCCGATGCCAACGGCAATATGTGGTTCCCGTCGGGAGCAATCCTGGAGAAGGATCTGAGCAAGGTGCATGTGGTTGACCAGGGCAAGATCGCCGAATATGTCGATCACTCCTGGTTTGATAATTCTGCCGGTCCGGGGAAAGGCCTGCATCCCTACGATGGTGAGACCGAGGTGCGCTACACCGGCCCCAAGCCCCCTTATGAGTACCTTGACACCAATGCCAAATATTCGTTCGTCAAGTCGCCCCGTTATGATGAAAAGGCGATGGAGGTCGGTCCATTGTCCCGCGTGCTGGTGGCCTATGCCTCCGGACACAAGGAGACCAGGGCGGTGGTGAGTCTGGTGCTGGGCAAGCTGGGAGTCGGTCCGGAGGCGCTGTTCTCGACGCTGGGACGCACCGCCGCGCGCGGCATCGACTGTCTGCTGAACGCCCAGCAGACGCCGAAATTCCTGGACGAGCTGATCGGCAACATCTCCAAGGGAGATTACCGGATTCATGCCAATGAAAAGTGGGATCCTTCCGAGTGGCCGGACGAAGCCAGCGGCTACGGCATGCATGAAGCCCCGCGTGGCGGACTCGGCCACTGGATCAAAATCAAGGATCAGAAAATCCTCAATTACCAGGCGGTGGTGCCATCCACATGGAATGCTTCACCGCGCGACGCCAAGGGGCAGCGCGGACCATACGAAGCAGCGCTGGTCGGGACTCCGCTGGCCGATCCCAACAAGCCGCTGGAGATTCTGCGCACGATCCATTCCTTTGATCCATGTCTGGCCTGCGCAGTCCATGTGCTGGACGCCAACGGCAACGAGATGGTCAGGGTCAAGGTGTCCTAGGAATCGGGGAGGCATGAAATGAGCGATAACTGCAAGTTCAAATGCTACATCTGGGAATTGCCGGTCAGGTGGTGTCACTGGATCAACATGGTCTGCATCGTCACGCTTTCGGTTACCGGCTTCCTGATCGGAACTCCATTCTCATTCGGAAGCTCGGCCTCGTCTTTCACGATGGGGTGGATTCGTTTCGTCCACTTCACTGCGGCCTACCTGTTTACCGTGAGCGTCATCTCACGACTGATCTGGTCGTTCATCGGCAACAAATATTCGGGCTGGCGCGAGTTTTTCCCGTTGATGACCGACGCCGGGCGCAAGAAGACCGTCAGGATGCTGCGTTATTACATGCTGCTGGACAAGGATGTCCCGGAAACGGTCGGTCACAACCCCCTGGCTACCGCAGCCTATGTCTGTCTTTTCGCCATCTATTCGCTGATGATCCTGACCGGTTTTGCCTTGTATGCCCAGCACGCGCCGCAGGGTGCGATGCACAAGGCGCTCGGTTTCATGTATGTTCTGTTCAGTGACCAGGGTATGCGGCTTACACACCACATCAGCATGTGGTTCATTTTCGGCTTTGTAATCAACCATATCTACAGCGCCTGGCTGATGGATATAAAAGAACATGGCAGCGAGATTTCCAGCATGTTCAGTGGTTACAAGTTCACGGTCCGTAAAGAAAAATAGGTTACATTTACGGTTGTTCAACCGGAGTGGGGCGTGCTTACATGTACGCCCCGTTTTTTGTGTTTAAGGGAGAATTCATGAATTGTGATGGTGGGGCCAAGCCGGCGATACTGGTACTTGGGATCGGAAATCTGGTGATGCGCGATGACGGAGCCGGAGTGCGCGTGGTCCAGGAACTGCAGCGCTCTTATCGTTTCCCGGAGAACGTCAGGGTTGTTGATGGCGGTACATTGGGTCTGGACCTGCTTCCGTTGCTGGAGGAGGCGACCTGTCTGATTCTGGTGGACGCGGTTGAAACCGGGGGGCAAGCCGGGAGTTTGATCAGGCTGACCGGCCAGGAGTTGCCGGTTGCACTACAGACCAAGCTGTCACCACATCAGATGGGGTTAAAGGATCTGCTGGCGGTTTCGGAACTGATGGGGCACTCACCCGCTGAAATGGTTCTGATCGGAATACAACCTGGGTCTGTCGAGATGGGTGCCGAGTTGACGGCGAAAGTTGAGGCGGTGCTTGAAGAAGTGATTGCCAAGGTGCTGTTAGAGCTGGAGAGATTTGGTATCAGTCCGTAAGTTGTGCTATTATCCTCCCAGGTATTTGGTCAGTTCCTCTGCCAGTGTGGTCGGATGGAGGAACCTGGCCGGGATTTTGTCATTTCCCAAAAATTCTCTTGACCAAGGCTGGCGTTTGGTCCATGCCATCAATTGTTCCCATCCGGCCCAGGTGGAAAAATCAACACCATGAATATTGGTGATCTGTTCCAGAAATGTCTGTTCATACCCAGCCATGTGGTCTCCTTCTCAGTCCGCAAAACAGCATTTAAATTAATATGCCAAGCTTGGCAGCTTTGCTGCTCGGTTGATAATCTTTACGGACTTTATCATTTGTTAAGGAATATTTCCAAATATTATAATTTTATGGCTGCGGTTTCCACAAGAAGTTCATCGTATACTGTCAGTGATTTTATCCGCATGGTCTGCTTATGGCCCAGCTCTTCAAATGTTTTCAGCTTACCGTTGAATTTGGCCGCCTGGGATTTCAGGTTGCTGCTGCTCTCGGAAACGAAACTCTTCTCTTTTGGATCAACGTCTTTTCTGAAAAGCCCCTTGGCCTTGTTCCAGTACTCATCCGAGCTGCTCATATAATGGTCGAGGGCATCAAGAAACGACAGTGCTCCGGATGACAGATCCGCTACCGCTGTAAGTTTCTGCTGGGCGTCGCTCATGCTTTTCAGCAGTTGCTGGTCCGCGTAGTTCGATGCTTCAATTACGGCTTTCGGGTCAACTGTCTTATCAGGATTGATCGTATCGACCATGGCAATGAATTTATGCGATGAATTCAGATAAGTATTGATCGCAAAAGACGCGTTGTTTAGCGCCATAGTGAACTGGGCGACGAACTTGGTGAAAATGGAAGCCTGGCCGGCATATGGAATCGGCAGTATCCGCGCCACTACCGCCGCATATGAACCTGCCAGAATATATCTGTTGTATCCGGCCAGGTTTGCGCTCATCCATGAGACAAACCCCTGGAAATCTCCGGTCGCCTGCCGTTGAAGCCTGACATCGGCGGCAATTTCCCTGAGCCGATGGATCTTCTTATGTCTCAGGATCTCGGCGGTGATGACCGGTTGTTGACCCAGTTCCTTGATGCGTGCATTGAGGGAATCGACTTCCCGCCGAAGTTTTATAGTCTGTTCATCCTCGAGGGGAGGTGTGATTATCAGGTCTTCAGATGCGAAAACATTGCTTGTCAACAGTGCTGTCAGTAACAGGACTGCTAGCAGGCGGCAGAGAGCGGAGCTGGACATGTGACGGCTGTTCCTTCTGGATTATTTGATGGTACCGTTTATAGCTTTGGCGGAGGGTTAATGCAAATAAAAGTAATGACCATGCGCTGGTCATGCGGGATTGAATTATGCGTCCACTCATGTTCTAAAGTTGTTGCCGGATATTCGAGAACTTAGGAAACTACTTTGCAGCTGGCCCTGAATCCAGGTTTTCCATGGTTGCAGTTTTGTTTGCAATTGAAATGAAAATCCCGTTTTCCTTTTTACCGTCAGCTGGATAAATATAGACTAACCTGACATTGTCCAGAGTCGCTCTTATGGTCTGGGTAGAAAAACCCAGGGTGCCGGCAATTTTGTTGACAACTTTTTCAGGGGAGTCGCCGCCGGTGATGTTTATCAGCCTGGTTCCGTGAGCGGCAAGCTGCCGGGTGAAATCCGCTTCCTCCGTTTCGGTAAGTCCGCAGGCAATCGCTGCCGTTATCATGTTTCCGCGAACCGCATAGAGTGCTTCCATGCGTACGCCATGCAGGGCTTCAGCGGTTGGTACCGGGGACAAAAAATCTACCAGAATCTGTGGTATCAACTCGCAGGGCGGAGCCGAAACCCGAAGCTTAACGGTTTTTGCCGGCGAAGGTGTCGGAATAAAGCCTGGCGATGGCAGCGTTTTAAGTGACAGCAGCTTTTCCCGTGATTGGGTTTCAACAACGTGATCTTCAGGATTTGATGAGTCTTGGTTTGGATGGTGTATGTTTATGTTTTTTCTGGTTTTTTTTGTTGAAAGTCCGATGCCCTGTTTCTGCACTCCTTTTGCGGGAAGAACAATTTTTTTGGATAACGCCTGGGGGGGCGCTCCGGCCGGTTTGGAAATGCTCCGTTGCTTCAGCTCGTTGATATCCAGATCAAATTTCTGCAAGTTGTCCGCCCGTGAGTTTACCGGTGACAGGAAGGGCAAAGACAGGACAAGGCAGCATGTCAAGGCGGTTGATATTGACGCGGGCGCTGCTTTGTAAAATACATAGTGAAGAAAACGAAGTGCCATATGTAATTCTTTCAGGTTTGTAATTATTCTAATGAATATAGCGCCGTAGCAAGCCGATTGCAATAAATATAGCCGGTGGCACTGTTCTGCACGTTGCATTTGCCCACGTGCTGTAATACCATGGAAACCCGAATTGAAACAATATCGCGAGGAGAAAATATAATATGGCCATGCGGTCATTTCGCCTGACTCTGGTTCAGAAAATGGTTCTCAGCTTTGCACTTTCCGGATTGTGCCTGTTGACGGCCCTGTCATATGCCATTTCCGGATTGGGCGCAATGCACAAAATGGAGCAGGAAATAGCCGACAAGGATCTCAGGGCTGCTACCATAACCATCAGGCTGCGTGAGCTGATGGTGGCACAGGAACGATTGTCGGGAAGATTCAGGATATTGAAACATCCTGAATACAAGTCCTTGCATGATCAAAATGATCAGGATTTCCGCCGTGAACTCAAAATCCTCAAGGCCGTCCATGATAGCACCGCGGTCACTGAACTTGAAAAAGGGTATGAGAGTTATTCCCTGTTGGCAAAACGTCTCTTTGGAGGTGACCCGTCCGGTTCTGCGAAGATGAAAAAAAATATAGATGCGGTGCTGGATACCATCAATATCATTAGTGAGGACCAGCGAAAGGATTTATCGGACAAGCTGGCCTTGTCAGATATACAGGAAGAACACACCGTGGCCTGGTCGCTCGGGCTGGCATTTGCCGGAGTTGTCTTCTCCTTCCTGATTGCCGGCTGGATGGTTTACTCCTTTGCCAGTTCAATCGGCAAACTTCAGCATGCCACCCACCTGATCGCTTCCGGCGATTTCGATCATGATCCGCGTATCGAATCAGGTGACGAAATCGGTGCCTTGTCACAGGATTTCAGGAGTATGGCCATCAGGCTCAAGGAGCTTGAACAGTTGAGCCTTGATGCGAGTCCTTTAACACGTTTGCCGGGAAATATCGCCATTGAACGTGTCATAAACAGGCACCTGCGAGACAAGATAACATTTACCATGTGTTACCTGGACTTGGATAATTTCAAGTCCTACAATGACCGCTATGGCTACATCAAGGCCAGTGAGGTTCTGAAAGAAGTCGGCAAGGTGATTTATGATACGGTAAAGGGACTTGGAAATCAGGACGCTTTCGTGGGCCATATCGGTGGTGATGATTTTGTGGTGGTAATCAGTGCTGAAAAGGCGGAAGCTGCATGCAGGGCGATTATAGCAAGTGTCGATGCGCTGGTGCCATCCTATTATTCCGAGGAGGACCAACGTGCTGGTGCGATCGAGGGTGTTGACCGATATGGTGTTGCCCGAAGATTCCCGTTGATTTCCATATCTATTGCCGCCTTGGTATGCAAGCCGGGCGATTATGACACAGCTGCCGAGATTGCAAGCGCCGCTGCTTTCGTCAAGGATCGTGTCAAGGAATCTGTGGGAAGCAATTATGTGATTGTCAGGGAGGGAAGGGCCTGTGAAGCCTGAGAAGTTTTGTACAGCTTTACTGCTGCTGGTGCTGTTTTTGTTGTCAGGCGGGTGCGGGACGTTTATCGGCGCGAAGCTGCCCGTGATCAGGACTGTTTCCCCAGTTGAGCGTAACTTCGCCGGCGCTTTGGAGAACCTTCGAGCCGGCAACGAGTCCGTTGCTCGTGATCTGCTCGTGCGGGTTGTGAGTGAACCCGGTCTAGCCGGAATTACCGACGAAGCCCTGTTCCGGTTGGCGTTGTTGAATCTGAGGGATGAAAACGGAAAAGGTGAAAGACGTGCGACAGAGCTGATTGACAGGCTGCAAGGTGAGTTTCCGGGCAGTATCTGGTCACGGCAGGCGGCCCCGTTGGCGGAATATGTTCAGGAAACGGTTGCTTTGCGTGCCATGACACGGCAACTCAAGGCGCTGCGTAATCAGAATCTGTCTTTAAGCCGTGACAACAAGGAGCTCCGCCAAAGTATCGAACGCATCAAGGATCTGGATCTGGAGCTGGAAAAGAAAATCAGAAGGTAACCAAATAAATACAATCCGGACTTGCTTCACTTCCGCTTTTCGCCCTGCTGATATTCCGCCATGAACTTTACTTTATAATCCATGAAACGCCCGTCTCCGATTGCCTGACGGATCTCCTTCATCATCGTCAGATAGAAATGTACGTTGTGGATGGCCGACAATACTGCCGACAGTACCTCGTTGGATACAAACAGATGATGGATGTATGCCCGGCTGAAGTTCTGGCAGGTATAGCAGCCGCAGCTGGGGTCGATCGGGAAAAAATCGCGTTTGTAGTTCTTGTTTGTAACCCGGATTCTGCCGCGACGCGTGAACAGGGTTGCGCTCCTGGCGTAGCGGGTCGGGATGACGCAGTCAAACATGTCGATACCCCGCTCGACACTTTCCAGGATGTCCTCCGGCAGTCCGACGCCCATCAGGTAACGAGGCTTGTTTTCAGGCAGATGCGGCGTAGTGAAGCCTACGATTTTTTTCAGCAGTTCCAGCCCCTCTCCGACGCTGACTCCGCCGATTGCATAACCCGGCAGATCCAGCTTGCACATCTCCCTGGCACACATTGCACGCAGATCTTCATATACACTTCCCTGTACAATCCCAAACAGCGCCTGGCCGTTGCCGGTCATTGCATCCTGGCATTGTTTAAGCCAGCGGATGGTTTTCCTGGTTGATTGCTCCGCGTAGGCCTTTTCGCAGGGGTAGGGGATGCACTCGTCAAAGGCCATGATGATGTCCGCGCCCAGATCCTGTTGAATGCGGGTGGCGCTGGCCGGATCAAGGTAGATCTCTTCTCCGCTGATCTCATGTCTGAAGAAAACGCCATCTTCGGTGATACGTTTGTTGGGCAGTGAAAAGACCTGAAAACCGCCCGAGTCGGTAAGGATGGGTTTGTCCCAGCACATGAACTTGTGCAGACCGCCCGCCTTTTTTACCAGACTTTCGCCAGGCTGCAGGTGCAGATGATAGGTGTTTGAAAGTATTATCTGGGCTCCGGTTTCTTCGATCTGGACCGGAGTTAGAGGTTTCATGGCGCCGTGGGTTGCTACCGGCATGAAAATGGGGGTCTGGATATCTCCCCTCGATGTGCTGACCACGCCGAGGCGTGCGGCGCAGGATTGGTCCTTTTTAAGCAGCCTGAATTCCATTTGTGTCATTGCTCCCGGAGTAGTTCTTGTGTTGGAAGTACTAACACGAATATCTGGTCAAATGCAATCATGCCGAAAATACGTGCTCGGACACTGTTTGAAATTGTATCCTGTATACATAAAATGGTTGCAATTTTTTATAACGATGTCTACTATGCGTTTCATAAAAAAATGAGAGTCTGATAAACGCTACGGTTCCAAAAGCCGCATCAAATACACTTAAAAGGAGGTTGTAATGGTGTTTTTATCCGGATTTCTCTGGCGTGGTCCCCCCCGATGTCTTTGTACATCCCCATTAAGACTTATTTAATCCAGGCTGTATCAAATCTCTAAAAGGAAGGAATGCTATGCAACTGCTTACGTCTTCAATCGGCAGAAAGATCGTGATGGCGATCACGGGCCAGGCAATGGTTTTATTCGCCGTCGTCCATCTGCTCGGCAACAGCTCCATCTTCGGATGGCTTAACGGCGGTATCAACGCCTACGCCGAACATCTCCACAGCTTGCCTTTGCCAATCATCATCGCTTTTCGTTTGGTCATGCTTGCCCTTGTCTGTATCCATATCTGGTTCGGCATCCAGCTGACCATAGAGAATCGCGGCGGTCGTCCCCGGCAGTACGCGGTCAAGTCTGTCCAGAAGGCTACCTTTGCCAGCGAAAACATGATTTGGACCGGCTGTCTGCTGGGACTGTTCCTGGTGTATCATTTGCTGCATTTCACCTTCCAGGTGACCAACCCGGAAACTGCTGCTCTGCAACACTTGGTTCCGCTGCATGATCAAATGGTTCCGAATGTTCTAGGCATGGTGGTTGCCGGCTTTTCGAACTTCTTTGTAGCGTTCATCTATGCGGTCTCCCTGGTGGTTCTGTTTCTGCATCTCTCCCATGGCATTCAGAGCTTTTTCCAGACACTGGGATGGAGCTGCGACAAGAGTCAGCCGATCATCGTCAAACTCGGAACTCTGGTTGCACTGGTTATGTTCCTTGGATATGTTACCATCCCGCTGACAATTTTTGCCGGCATTCTGAAAGGTTAAGGGGGTTATTGTGATACTTGACGGAAAATGTCCAACCGGACCAATTGAAAAAAGCTGGGATAAACACCGCTTCGACCTGAAGCTGGTCAATCCCGCCAACAAACGCAAATATAACATCATCGTAGTCGGCACCGGCTTGGCCGGCGGCGCTGCTGCCGCCTCATTGGGAGAACTCGGTTACAACGTCCAGGCTTTCTGTTACCAGGATAGTCCACGTCGCGCCCACTCAATTGCCGCGCAGGGTGGTATCAACGCCGCCAAAAACTACCCGAGTGACGGCGATTCGATCCTGCGCCTGATGTACGATACCATCAAGGGTGGCGACTTCCGTGCCCGTGAAGCCGATGTCTGGCGTCTCTCGCAGGTTTCCAACAACATCATTGACCAGTGTGTTGCTCAAGGTGTGCCCTTTGGCCGCGATTACGCCGGCTATCTCGATAACCGCTCCTTCGGCGGCGCACAGGTTTCCCGTACCTTCTATTCACGCGGTGAAACAGGTCAGCAGCTGCTCCTGGGCGCCTACTCGGCTCTTTCCCGCCAGATAAAACTCGGCACGGTCAAGATGTATAACCGTCGCGAGATGCTGGACCTGGTTGTAGTTGACGGCGTAGCCCGTGGTATAACCTGCCGCAATCTGATTACAGGAACACTTGAAAGCTACGCGGCCGATGCCGTCTGCCTCTGCACCGGTGGCTATGTCAACGTATTTTATCTTTCAACCAATGCCAAGGGCTGCTCGGTCACGGCAACGTGGAAGGCTGCAAAAAAAGGCGCATTCTTTGCCAACCCCTGCTACACACAGATCCATCCGACCTGTATCCCGCAGGCTGGTGAATATCAGTCCAAACTGACCCTTATGTCGGAGTCGCTTCGTAATGACGGCCGAATCTGGGTTCCCAAGAAGAAAGAAGATGTCGGCAAGCGGCCTGAGCAGATTCCCGAGGAGGACCGCGACTATTACCTGGAGCGCAAATACCCATCCTTCGGTAACCTGGCTCCTCGCGACATCTCTTCACGTTCCGCCAAGGAGCAATGTGATGAGGGTCGTGGCGTGGGTCCCGGCGGTCGTGGCGTTTACCTCGATTATGCCGACTCGATCAAGCGTCTCAGTGAGAAGGTTATCTGCGAGCGCTATGGTAACTTGTTCGAAATGTATGAGCGTATCACCGACGACAATGCCTATAAAACCCCGATGCGTATCTATCCCGCGCCGCATTATGCCATGGGCGGCCTGTGGGTGGATTATAACCTGATGAGCAACGTTCCCGGCCTGTTCGTACTGGGCGAGGCCAACTTCTCGGTCCACGGTGCAAACCGTCTGGGTGCTTCGGCCCTCATGCAGGGTCTTTCCGACGGTTACTTTGTCATCCCGTACACCATCGGCGGCTATCTGGCTACTGTCAAGCCCGTTGGAACCAATACGG
Organism: Geobacteraceae bacterium GWC2_55_20; assembly: GCA_001802125.1. Classification (GTDB taxonomy): domain Bacteria; phylum Desulfobacterota; class Desulfuromonadia; order Geobacterales; family Pseudopelobacteraceae; genus JACRCG01. Next base: position 2,348 of record MGZK01000148.1, on the reverse strand, counting down.
ATCATGTCGAGTTCAAGAAATCGATTGAGGACGTCAATTCTACCATAAATAAACTACTCAACATCAACGGCAAAAAGACTGTTACCGAGTTCCACCGCGATCTGGGCAAGATCATGTGGAACAATGTCGGTATGGCCCGTTCCAAGGAAAGCTTGACCGAGGCTATCAAGCAGATTCCGGTGCTTCGTGACGAGTTCTGGAAAAATCTCAAGGTTACCGGCACCGGGGCAGAACTCAACCAGCAGTTGGAAAATGCCGGTCGCGTGGCTGACTTCCTTGAATTCGGCGAGTTGATGGCACGCGATTCACTGCATCGTGAAGAGTCGTGCGGCGGCCATTTCCGGGTTGAACATCAACTTCCTGACGGAGAAGCCATGCGTAATGACGCCGATTTCTCTTACGTTGGCGCATGGGAGTTCAAGGGGGTTGGCAAGGAACCTGAACTGCACAAGGAACCTCTGAAATTCGAGACTATTCATCTCGCTGTAAGGAGCTACAAATAATGAGCGAACACAAGACCATGACATTGACACTGATTGTGTGGCGCCAGAAGAATGCCAACGATCCTGGTAAATTCGAAACTTACACAGCCAAGGAAATCACCGAGCATCACTCCTTTCTGGAGATGCTCGACGTTGTCAACGAAGACCTGATCAATACAGGTAAAGAGCCGATCGTATTCGATCACGACTGTCGTGAGGGAATCTGCGGTATGTGCTCACAGGTTATTAACGGGGCTCCCCACGGTGGCCAGGATCGTACAACTGTCTGCCAGCTGCACATGCGTAAATTCAAGGATGGCGATACCATCTACATTGAACCATGGCGTGCCCGTGCTTTCCCGATCGTAAAAGACCTGATCGTGGACCGCTCCGCGCTCGATACGATTATCCAGGCAGGTGGCTATACATCCTGTCATACAGGTGGTGTGCCGGACGGCAACACGATCATGATTCCCAAGCCGATAGCTGAAGAGGCTACCGATGCTGCCGAGTGCATCGGCTGCGGAGCTTGTGTGGCCGGGTGTCCTAACGGAGCAGCCATGCTCTTTACAGGCGCCAAGGTCTCCCAGTTGGCGCTTCTTCCTCAAGGCCGGCCCGAGGCTGCAGCTCGTGTGAAGAATATGACGGAAGCCATGAAAGAGTGTGGTTTTGGTAATTGCACCAACCACTACGAGTGTCAGGTAGCTTGTCCCAAAGGCGTTAACGTCAAGTTCATCGCCCGCATGAACAGGGAATTCATCAAGGCTCAATTCGCATGATTTAACTTACATCATAATTATGCTATAAGAGGGGCTGCCGTCTGGTAGCCCCTCTCTTTTTTTGGAGTTTGCGTGGATTTGAATCTGGTGCAGATGATTTTCGTTGTGGAAGCAGATAACGCTGATGTTGCCCTGTATTATCAGGCATTGCGACGTTTCGATCAGTTTTTCAAGCAATCCTGTTGCCGGTATGTTATTGATTCATGTCATGAATGTAAGGAAAATACAGACTGCCCTTACCTGGCTGTTTTTGCCCAGGAGCTGTCAACCGATCCCGATATTGTGCGAAGACATCAAAAGCCGCCGCTGCCTTTCGCTTTTAAAATCATGCAAATATCTTCTGATTGTTCAAGCTTGGAAATATGTCTTGTTGTTGTTGGAAAAGCGGTTAATCATCTGGATGTATTTATCAAAACCGTCCGGCGACTGGTTGCAACGATTCCAGTGCAAAACCATGGGAATCCTCCCGATATCTCCGGAGTGTATTGTCAGGACAATCAGTCGGTGAGGCTCGAACTGGATCTCTCGTCCCACGGCACCCGGAATGTGATCGTGTTATCAAGCCTTGATATCATGGAAAACCCGGTTGGCGCCGATGATGTCAGGCTGGTGATCGAATCTCCGCTGCGACTGCTAAGCGGCGGATCTGAACTGCGTCACTTTGATTTCAGCGCCTTTCTGCGTTCCCAGATGCGCCGTTGCTCATCCCTGTTTGCCTATTATGGCGATGGTGAACTCGAAATAGATTTTGCGGGGTTATCGAGTGATGCCAAGCAGGTCGTGTGTCTCTGTGACGGAATCCGTTATTCACATCCGCCCTGGTCGCAGCGACCGAACCATGCCGGATTGTTCGGCGCCTCCCGCTTTGTCGCTGTCACTCCTGGAATAATGTCCTTACTAACTCTTGGTGGATATTTTAATGCCGGAAAGGTCGCATCCTTCGGGTTTGGAACATACAGCATTAAAGGTCTCTGATCTTGCTCTACTTGACGCTCTTGTGCCAATAGTATAACTTGCACAAAATTCACTTTGTTACTGACGGGTCCATGTGTTTATAAACTGTTTTACTGTTGATGTTGAAGATTGG
>MGZK01000147.1:17404-31837 GCA_001802125.1 Geobacteraceae bacterium GWC2_55_20 | reverse complement strand
CGTAAAACCGGGAGATACGGCCGGCCAGGGCTTTAACACGGTCTGGTATGTGGTTGCGCCGTAGCTACCGAAGGAATTACCGTTGATGCAAAAAGCCCCGCCAGAAGCTGGGCTTTTTGCTTATTTGACTGGTGTAAAAATGAAAAACTGATAACGGCCGGAGAGCCAGACAAAATCCCTGTTGCCAGAGGGAGCGAAACCATCTATTCTTTACCGCTGCAATAATAAAAATCGAATCCGGAGGTTCACAGAGATGCAACGAATGATGAAACTGGTGGTAACCGGAATCCTGGCGGTACTGATCGCGGTTCCGGCCTATGCCGCAAAGACAGTAAAAAGTTCCGGCGGCAAGATGGTCACGACCGCATCCGGCTTGAAGTACACCGACTTGGTGGTCGGCAAAGGCGCTTCGCCGGTGGCCGGCAAACAGGTCAAGGTGCATTACACCGGCACACTGGAAAACGGCAAAAAGTTCGACAGTTCGGTTGACCGCAAGGAGCCGTTCTCGTTCGTGATCGGTGTCGGCCAGGTGATTCCGGGCTGGGACGAGGGTGTCATGACCATGAAGGTCGGCGGCAAGCGCAAGCTGATCATCCCCTCCAAACTAGGTTACGGCGCATCGGGAGCGGGCGGAATCATCCCCCCCAACGCCACATTGCTGTTTGACGTGGAGTTGCTTGACGTATCCAGGTAATCGGTCCACAATCCCGCAACACTGAACAGCCCGCCCGCGCGGGCTGTTTTTCATTAAAATCGGAGAAAACGCATGACAAACCTGATTTCCGCCGAAGGGCTCAAAAAACTGTGTGATGAGTACGACCAGCTCTGGAAGGTGGAACGCCCCAAGGTAGTCCAGGGGGTATCGGATGCCGCGGCCGAGGGGGACCGCTCCGAAAACGCCGAGTATATCTATGGCAAGAAACGGCTGCGGGAGATCGACCGTAAGCTCAAGCACCTCGGCTCACGTCTGAAGGTGCTGAAAGTGGCGGTCCCTCCGGCAAATCCGACCATGGCTTCCTTCGGCTGCTGGGTCACCTATGAAGAGGAAACCGGGGAAGAGCGCTGCTATCAGCTGGTCGGGCCGGACGAAATCGATGTCAGCATCGGCCGCATCAGCATCGACTCTCCGGTCGGGCAGGCGCTTTTGCACAAGCGGCTGGACGATGAGGTGACCGTTCGCAAACCTGGGGGAGAATCTGTGGTTTACATCACCGGCATCAGTGCGGTAAGGCCCACGTCCGGGTGATGATCGTGCTGCCATTGATCCGTTGACAGTGTGGTTTTGATAATGTAGACAGTAGCGGGATCATGCGCCGGAGCGGATGGTTCCTTGAAGAGGATGATTGCACTGCAATGCAAATTCCGGGGAGGTCCGAGATGAGAGTTCTGCTGCTTGCGCTGTGCCTGGCGGTAATCGCCGGCTGTGCCAAACCTTCGATAATGGTCATGCAAAAGGAGCCGGGCAACTCGACCGAGGCGGCCAGGCTGAGAAAGGTGGCGGTAGTCCCGTTTTCGGGCAGGGATGGCGACAAGTTCACCACCGAGCTGGAAACCCTGATTGCCGGCATCAGAATCGATGACCGGCAGTTCTTCGAGATAGTCAACCGCAACAGGCTGGACGCGGTAATTGAAGAACAGAAACTCTCTACCAGCGGTGCCGTTTCACCGGAAACAATGGTAAACATCGGCAGGCTGGTGGGAGCCAAGGGGATCTATACCGGCGACGTGGTCGAGTCCAACATCAACACCACCCACTACCGCGCCGAACGGACCAAATGTGTCAAAATCGGCAACTCGATCTGCGGAAAAACCAGGACCTATACCGTTGGCTGCACCAAAAAGGACGCCGTGGTCAAGATCAACCCCAAACTGATCGATGTGGAAACCGGCCGCATCGTCTATTCGGAATCGTACCAGGGGAGCGAGACCTCCTCCAAGTGCGAAGACAGCAAATCCTCGCTGGCCGGCGATGCCGACATGAAGAACGCCGCCCGCGGGAAGATCCTGCAGTCGATCCGCCGCGACATCGCGCCGCACAACATACCGGTCAAGATCAGGCTGTCCGACCGCACCGACGGGATCGTGGACAAGAAGCTGGTGGAGCGCTTCGAGGGAGCCCTGGAATTCGCCGCCGGCAACCGCATCGACAGGGCCTGCGAAATCTGGGGTGAGCTGGCGGCAGCCGGGGGTGATTCGGTCGGGCTTCAGCATAACCTGGGCGTCTGCGCCGAGATCGACGGCAGGCTGGATGAAGCGCTCACCTGCCTGGTAAAGGCCGACCGGCTGACCACATCGCCGGACGAGCTGGTGTCGGAATCACTGAGGCGGATAAAGGCCGATATCGCCCGGCAGCACAAACTGAAAGCACAAAACGTCGATTGAAGCGGTATAGTCCGGTCTTCGACCGGCCGCCGCATCAGACACCCTGACTGGAACGCAACACCCGCAACATCCCGGACAGATCCCCCGGACATTGGTAGCAAGCCCGAGCAAGCAGTGGCGGCACGGCCTCTTCCGGCGAAATACGCGCATAGCCCTGATCACTCAGCACATGAATCAGCCGCATCGTGCGGAAGGCGTCGAACCAGCCGTGAAAAGCGGCCGCTAGCCGGGCCGGATCCCGGTTCTGATTCAGCAGGCCATCCCAGGCATCACGGAATCCGGCCTGTTCCAGAAAACCCCGCAAAACCGGCGCGATCCTTCCGGCCCGCTCCAAGAGCTCGCTCCCACCCGAATCCAGGCTGCCGGCCACGCACTCCAGCCATTCCCCCAGTATCGAAAAGACCTGCGGCCGGTAGAACATCAGCCGCTGTTCTCCCTCGGCCAGAATGTCACCGACCGAACGTCCGGTCCCGAAAGGTACCCGCAGCGATGAGCGGGGCGAGGGGTGGACGATCGTACCCGCCAGCGGCGCGACCCCCGACGTCTTGTGAACCTGCTGCAGAAAATAAAAATCCTCTCCCGCCAGGCGCCGGTTCATTCCACCGGCGGCGACATAGGCCGATGCCCGGCAGGCCATGGCGCTCCCCACAGTGTGGAAAGCATAGGGTGAAGCGGCCAGTTCCAGTCCCAGCACATAGCTGCGCAGAAACAGTTCATAACGCTCGATGGCCCGCTGCCCCTGCGGATCCTCGGCCTGCCGGTGCCGATAGGGGATGCTGGCGCCGCCGCGGGACGAACCGGAGAAATGGGCCACGATCGCCGGCAGGTAATCGGGCTGCACCAGCGTGTCGGCATCCAGGCAGACCAGCAGCGGATCGCCAGCACGGTAATCCAGCCACAAAAGGGACAGGTCCAGGCCGATCTTGCGCGCCAGACCGACACCCTGCCGGGCAGGCAATTCTTGCCCGGGCGAGCTGGTGTCAACCCAGCAGAGATGCTCCAGGCGATACTCTTTTTTCCATTCCGGCAGCATCGCCAGCGTGGCCAGATTGTCGTTCCGCTCAACATCGCCGGCATCGACGCGCTGATTGACCACCACCAGCACCATGAATCGATCCAGCAGATCGGCAGGATTATGCGACAGGGATTCCAGCGTCAGCCGGAGATTGGCGCTTTCGGCCAGAGAAGGGATCACCACCGCGCCAGCGAAAGTGCGCTGCGGTGGCGGACATATCCGCCAGGGAGCCGAGACGGCCCGCTTGGCCAGGTAGGCGGCGATGTTGGGGGGAAATGAAGCTTTAGGCACTGGCAAGAGGAGTCACTGGTTGCCCCAGCGTTTGTACAGGTCATTGGCGATGCCCAGCTGGTCCAGCAGCTTGCCGACAACGAAATCGACCATCTCCAGCACCGAATCGGGACGGGTGTAAAAGCCGGGCATGGCCGGCACGATGCGCGCCCCGCAGCGGGACAGCTTGAGCATGTTCTCCAGGTGGATCTCTGAAAGCGGCGTTTCGCGGGGGACCAGCAGCAACGGGCGACGTTCCTTGAGCATCACGTCTGCGCTGCGCTCAATCAGGTTGCCGGAGATACCGCAGGAGATGCGGGCCAGAGTGCCCATGCTGCAGGGGCAGACCACCATTGCGTCCGGCGCCGAGGAGCCGCTGGCGGCGCTGCGGAACAGGTCGTCGGGATGGGCCAGCTCAATGCCTGATTCCACCTCCAGATGTTGATAGAGCCGGTCTAAGGCCTTATCCAGATCACCGGACAGGTCCAGGCCGGTCTCTTCGCGGCAGACGGCGGTGCCGCTGCAACTGGCGCTGAAGGTTACCCGGTACCCGGCCAGGCAGAGCTGCTCCACCAAGCGCAGTCCGTAGACCGAACCGGAGGCTCCGGTCATCGCGACGAAGATGTTACCGTTATCCATGGCTTACCTCGTCAGAATATCGGCGCCCGTGAACAACAGGATCGCAACGCTGATATATCCGTTCATGTTGAAAAAGGCCGCATCCAGCTTGTCCAGGTTGCCATGCCTGAGCAGCCAGTGCTCATAGGACAGCATGCCCGCCACCACCAGGATGCCCAGCATGAAGATGCTCCCCAGGTCCATGATCAGGAAAAGCCAGATCAAGAGCAACATCATCACCAGATGAAAAATACGGGCCGTCCAGAGCGAGCCGTTGATCCCCAGCAGCACCGGTATCGAGTGCAGCCCGGCAGCCTTGTCGAACTCCCGGTCCTGTAATGCGTAGAGGATGTCGAAACCGGCTACCCAGAAGAGCACCACCGCGCCCAGAAGCAGTGACGGCGCCTCGATCTGTCCGCGCACGGCAACCCAGGCGCCGATCGGCGCCGCCGCCAGGCAGATCCCCAGCACCACGTGTGCCAGCGAGGTGAAGCGTTTGCAGTATGAGTAGAGCACCAGGAAGAACAGCGCGATCGGTGACAGCTTCAGGCAGAGCGGATTGAGCATGGCTGCCGAAAACAGCATCAGCGCCGTGGATATCACGATAAAAAAAAGTGTCATGCTGCCGCTGATCAGCCCGGCCGGTATGGCCCGCCCGGCGGTGCGTGGGTTGCGGGCATCGATCTCGGCGTCAATCAGGCGGTTCAGCGACATGGCGGCGGTACGGGCACCCACCATCGCCAGCATGATCCAGACAATCTGGCGGCCGCCCGGAAAACCTTCCGCAGCCAGCAGAGCACCGGTCAATGCGAACGGAAGCGCAAAGACCGTGTGCGAGAATTTGATCATATCGAGAAAAATGCGTATCTTCGGAATACTCCCGGCGTCCGTCATTTCCTGCTCCTGTTTGAATTATTGCTGCTGGAAAAGAGCCCTGATCATGGCTTCAACCCGGGCCAGTTCATTATCGATCCTGGAAAGATCAAACATCCCCGGATAATATTCATATGGATAATGCTTGTAAAGCGTGCCGACCCTACCGTCCTGATTGTACGCATACGACGTGCGCATTTCAAAGTTATGGGGAACGATCTGAATCACGGTCTTTCCCGGGCGCGGCAGGAATTCAATCCTCAATTGCGTATAGTACTTGCGGCCGCCGGCCGGCATGCCAAAGCCGGTGTCGGTAAAAAAATGATGGGGGGCGGTTATCAGCACTGCACCGGAGCTGTCAACCTCCAGAATACGGCTCTTCCACTCGTCTTCAATAAGCTGGCGGACACGGCGCATCGCATCAGCCGGACCGGCCTTGACCTCGACCACACGCGACTTGATCGGCACCGCCTCGGCGCGCATATGGTAACAGGCCGACAGCGGAAACAACAGCAATAGCATGATAAGCAGAAAGAAACTACGCAAGGCCATACTCCCGCCAACGCCTCCCAACCAGTCTTGCGATATCTTGATCCGTTTCTGTCCGGTTCCGCGGCGACCGGCAACCGGTGGCGTCCAATGCCGTTCGGCCGGTGGCGGCATCATGAATCAGATCGTGCCGATACTCCAGCAGGTTGATGCATTGCCAGGCGGCCCGCCGGAGTTCCAACGGTTTGCAGGTCGCATCCACAAATACCAGCATCCGCGCGGAGGCGAACCAGGGCAGACGCCACAGTTTTTCAGCCATCTCCCGTACCATGCCGGGACGCGGGTTTTCAAGGGAAATTATGGCGCTCTGGTGGAAGACCCATTCAAACGGAAAGTGGATATCGGCCAGTTCCGGCAGAAGCTTCTGCAAAAATGCCAGCAGCAGGCGTTCCCAGGCAACGGCCATCCAGCAATCCTCCATCGGCGGCGGACCGACCACCGTGGCCGGAACGATCGCATCCGGGCGGTGACGGATCGCGCTGACCCGCATCAACGCGGCCGGCGTTGCGGGAGAATAACTGCCGGTATGGTTGCCGAAGGGCCCCTCCGTAACCGTGTCACCAGCTTCAACGTAGCCTTCGATCACAACCTCAGCGCCGGCTGGTACCCGTAACGGAACCGTGCCGCAGGTTGCTGTCCGCAGCGCTTCCCCGCGCAGGAACCCGGCAAAAGCGGTTTCATCCAGATTGCCCGGAAGCGGCAGCATGGCGCTGAAGAGCATGGCCGGATCGCCCCCCAGCACTATCGCCACCGGCATCTTTTCACCACGGCTAAGGAACTCTGCTGCCTGCCGGGCGGCGCCGCTGCCGGTTTTCCACTGTATGGCCAGCTCGCGGGGGCCCCGGATCTGGGCGCGATACAGGCCGCAATTGGGATTACTGCCTTCCGGGGAGCTGGTGAAGACCTGCGGCAGCGTGATGTAGCGTCCATGGCCGGAACTCGAACCATCCCTGGGCCAGCTCTGCAGGAAAGGGAACCGGGTCAGGTCAGGTTGAGCGGCCGAAATCAACTCCGGATCCGCTTCCTTGGTGTCAACGGCGGCAAAGCGGCTGAATTCCGGCAGCCCGGCCAGTTGCCGGTCGAGGTTGGGGAAGTCGATTTCCGGTATCCTGTCCAGCAGTTCACCCAGCCGGTCGTGCAGACGGCCGGGGTGATCGATTCCCAACGCCAGGCAGACCCGCTTCAGCGAGCCGAACAGATTGGTGGCGACCGCAAAACTGCTGCCGGACGGATGTTCGAACAGCAGCGCCCGGCCGCCTCCCGGCTGTTTGCAGACCCGGTCGGTGATGGCGGCGATTTCCAGTATAGGGTCGGCCGGCGCCTTGATGCGCGCCAGCTGGTCGTGCTGTTCCAGCAGGGAGAGATAGTTTTGCAGGTTTTCAATCGGCATGGTTTTGGCTGTCGCTCAATGTTTGTTCCAATCCGGGAAAATACTCGTCCAACGTAACCGCGTTATCAGCGGCAGGGTTTGCGTATAACAGATGCGTCTCGTCCCGCACTTCGGCCAGATTGCAGGCCAGTCCGATATCGATGAAATAGGTCTTGGGTGACTTGGTAATGCGTTTTCCCCGGTTGAATAGTATGGCGCCGGAAGATATACTACCCGGCTGGCCGCCAGCAGGCGCTCAAGCCGTGCTGCGATGTTGCGGGGGGTGTCGATCATGGGGGCGTAGTGTAGCATCTGGAAAACCGGTTTTCCATGCAAATTTAAAGTGGTGATTTATATATGCATTGCACGAGGTGTTTTGAAAAGAGGGCGGCTCAAGGCCGCCCCGTCAGTAGCTGGTAATTGCATGCGAAAAGAAGCTTTGTCCGGATCGGCTGGTTTCGCAAAAAGATTCGCGCTTCTCCTTTGCTCCGGTACCTGATAATGCTATGATGATGCGGTTTCAAATACTGGAGAAATATATATGACCAAGAGTTCACATCCTTTTCAGGCGCTTACCCCCAACTTCATTATCGACGCCGTGGAAAGCCAGGGTTTTTACTGTGATTGCCGCAATCTGATTCTTAACAGCTATGAGAATCGGGTCTACCAGATCGGGATCGAAGACGGGAATCCCCTCATCAGTAAGTTCTATCGCCCGGAGCGTTGGAGTAACGATCAGATTCTGGAGGAACACCGCTTCTGTTTTGAACTGGCCGAGCACGAACTTCCGGTGGTAGCGCCCATCAGGAACAGCCTTGGCGAGAGCCTTTTCATCTACAAGGGATTCAGTTTTGCGCTCTACCCGAGACAGGGAGGCCACGCGCCCGAGTTCGATAATCTCGACAACCTGCTCATACTCGGACGCATGCTCGGGCGCATTCACAGTATCGGTTCGGTTCAGCCGTTCAGTCACCGTCCAACCCTGGACAGCAAAAGTTTCGGATATGACAGCGTGCCCCTGATCCTGGAGAGCTTTATCCCCCTGGACTACCGGCCGAGCTACGAGGCCGTCACAGGTCAATTGCTTCAAGCCATCGACGGAATCATGGCTGGAATCGGCCCTGTCAATTTCATCAGAACCCATGGTGACTGTCATGCCGGCAACATCCTCTGGCGGGACAACGCTCCGCACTTTGTGGATTTTGATGATGCCCGCATGGCCCCTGCGGTCCAGGATCTCTGGATGATGCTTTCAGGTGAGCGCCCGCGTCAGCTGGCCCAGTTGGAAGCCTTGATCAAGGGGTATCGCGAATTCTACGATTTCAACCCGGCCGAACTCCGCCTGGTCGAGGTTTTGCGCACCCTGCGCATGTTGCACTACAGCGCGTGGCTTGCCAGACGGTGGCAGGATCCTCTATTTCCCCACACCTTTCCTTGGTTCAACACCGTGAACTATTGGGGAGAGCACATACTGCAATTGCGGGAGCAGCTGGCGGAGCTCGAAGAAGCGCCTCTGGAGCTGAATTAGCATCTTTCAAAGGAGGGCTGACATTTTGTGAGCCCTTCCCTGTATCTGTCACTGAAAGCGAAGAGTACACCATGAAAATCAACAATCTGCTTGTCCACCTTGAAAACAGCATTGATGCCTTCTCGCTCAAACCACGGCACATTGACCAGATCCGCGAGGTTCTGCCGGACACCCTGATTACCGTGGCCGAGGGGAACAGCGATTTCATGGATAAACTCCCCGAAGCCGAAGCTGCCCTGGTCTGGGTATTCAAATCCGCCTGGTATGAAAGGGCCACAAAGCTGAAGCTGCTGTTTACGCCCGCTGCCGGTCACGACTGGGTTTCCGCGGATCCGTCCGGTCGGGTCAGGACTGTTTACGGCAGCTTTCACGGGCGCATCATGCGCGAGAGCCTGCTCTCGATGATGCTGTTCTTTAACCGGAAGATCGGCAGGTCGCTGGAAGACCAAAACAGTCGGGTATGGGGACGCCTTGATTATAATGACTGCGTGGGGCTCTTCAGCCAAAAGGTACTGATAGTCGGATGCGGCTCGCTGGGCCGGTCCATGGCAGAGCTTTTGAAGGCCTTCGGGGCCACTGTTACCGGCGTCAGGCGCAACCTGTCGGGATTCGGGGCCAACCCCAACATTGACAGGATGATCACCTTTGACAGGCTGGAAGAGGAACTCCCATCCGCTGATCACGTGGTCTTCTTGCTGCCGGGCGGGAGCGGGACCGAGGGTATCTTCACCGCCCGCCATTTCAATGCCATGAAACCGGGAGCCTGTTTGTACAACCTGGGTCGCGGCAACTGTTACCGGGAGGAAGACCTGTTGGCGGCACTCGGCAACGGAACGCTGGCCGGCGCCGGACTGGACGTCTTTGCAAGCGAACCGCTGCCCCTCTCCTCGCCGCTCTGGGAGCAGCCTGGCGTTTTGATCACGCCGCATTCCAGCGCCATCAGCCGGGAGTACATCGATCTCTTCATCCGGGAGTTTCTTGAGACCCTCAAGGCGATCTGACTCATCAACAAAGCAATGAACAAGCTGATTACAATAGCGCTGCGTGATTTTGCCCTGCCGTCGCCACGCACCGGCAGCCTGGAAGCACATTCGGGCTTCAGCCGCGCCGCGGCTGAAGGACAGGAAATACATGCCCGGCTGCAGAGGCAGAAAGCCAAAGCAGACCCCTGCTATCAAGCGGAAGTTCCGGTCAGCAGCCTCTTTGAACGCGGCGGCTTTGCATTCCGGGTCGACGGGCGGATGGACGGGATCTTCAGGCACGATCCGCCAAAGATAGAGGAGATCAAGACTTCTCTTAACATTCGCGAACTGTCGCAACAGCTCGCCGGTAACCCGCTGGAGCACCCCTACTCTCTGCAGCTGCTGAGCTACGGTTACTTCCACTGGCGCGAATTCCACGCCCTGCCCGCCCTTTCATTTCACCTGGTCTCGTCCCGGAACGGCAGTTCGGAAGACCTCGACATTTCCCTCGATAGACCACTCTACGAGACCTGGCTGGAGCGCCGTCTTGAGGAGCTGGTTGCGGAGGCGAAACAGGCCGAAAAGCGCGCCGCCAGGCGCCGGAAAACAGCGGCCAACTTCAGCTTTCCGTTTGCGAATCCCCGTCCCGGACAGATCGAACTGATGCAGACGATCGAGCAGTTCATGGAAGAGAAACATCCCATGCTGATCCAGGCTCCCACCGGCCTTGGCAAGACGGTCGGTGTGCTCTATCCCGTACTTAAGCAGGCGCTGCTTCGCGGACAGAAGGTGGTGTATGTCACGCCGAAAAACAGCCAGCACCCGGTTGCGGAGGATGCCGTCTCCCGTTTTCAGGAGACGGGAGCAAAACTCAAATCCCTCACGATCACCGCCAAAAACAAGATCTGTTTCAAGAATGAACCGCTCTGCAATCCGGTCTACTGCGAGTATGCCCGCAATTACTACGGAAAGCTGCAGCAACAGGGTCTGCTGGCGATACTGGCAAGAAAAAGGACGTTGAAGGCCCGCACCTTTCGGGAGCTGGGTCAGCAGCACCAGGTCTGCCCCTTTGAACTGCAAATCGACAGCGCCCGGGAGGCGGACATTGTCATCTGCGATTACAACTATGTCTTTGCGCCGCGCTCGGCCTTGGGCCGCATCACCGATATGGCTGTAAACCAGACCGGCAAGCCCGGCCTGGTGATAGATGAAGCCCATAATCTGCCGGCACGGGCCATGGACTACTATTCCCCGGCGATTTCAACCGTCCTGCTGGAAAAGATGCGTGACGGAATTCAAAAATCACATCCCCGTTTTCGCCATGGGGCCGGGGAACTGCTAGACGGCTGTATTCAGGCGGTTAAGTCCTGCCAGAAGAACGGTTTCGCAAAACCGCAGCGGGTCGAGCCGCCCCTGGAGCTGTTTCGTGACCGGCATGCGCGTTTGTGCGCCTTCCTGTCACGCTATCTCGACTCGGGAGTGGAGATAGGGCACGAGGACGTGATCCTGCGGCTCTGCTACTACTGGGCGGAGTTCACCGAGACCCTGGAGTTCATGGGCGGTTCCGACCGGCAGGAGTTCTTCACGACCTTTCACCCTGATTCTACTGGCGGCACGTTGAAAATCACCTGTTGTGATGCTTCGGCGATGCTGGTGGATTGCTACCGAGGGTACGAGCAGGTGGTGGGGTTCTCTGCAACCTTGAAGCCCTTTGACTACTACGTGCGCCTTTCCGGTCTGGATAGCGGCAGAGTCAGGACCGCGGAATTCGGAAGTCCGTTCCCTGGCGAGCGGCGCAAGCTGCTGCTGATCCCGCAGATATCCACGCGTTATAGCCAGCGTGAACGCAACTATGACAGGATTGCCGATGCTGTTCAGCGGATTACGGCCCTGCGCCATGGGAATTATTTCGTCTTCCTGCCGAGTTTCGGGTTTCTGGAACGGGTCGCCGCGCTCTTTCAGCCTCCGCCGGGATTCAGTGTCATCAGGCAGGAACGTGGCATGAAGGCGGCCGCTATCGGGGCGGTTGTCGAGAATCTTCGCGCCGGGAATGATCCGACGATCATCTTTGCGGTGCAGGGGGGCTCGTTTTCCGAGGGAATCGACTATGCCGGCGAAACGGTGATCGGCGCCTTCGTGGTGGGCCCGCCGTTGCCGACCTACGATCTGGAACGGGAACAGATGCGGGAGTATTACCAACGAAAATACGGCGCCGGTTTTGACTACGCCTACACGATACCGGCCATGGCCAAGGCAATACAGGCGGCCGGCAGGGTGATCCGCTCCGGGACGGACAAAGGATTGGTGGTGCTGATGGACAGCAGGTTCCTGGAGCCCGGCTATAGCCGGGCGATGCCGTCCGACTGGTTCGACGCAGATGTGACAGAGCTCGTGTCAAAGCGCATCCTGGGCGAAGTTGCCGACTTTTGGGCGGAACCGTCCTGATCTACCGGTATCTGCTCCGCTCAGACCCCGGATCTTCCGGGAGAGCTGGGAACAGTCACTTGACACCTTGTTAGCACTATGCTAACTTTTATCCATGTTCACCATCGAATATACCAGAGACGCAGCCAAGGCCCTGAAGAGCATGCCGAAAACAACGGCCTTGCTCATCATGCAGAAAGTCTCCGCACTGGCCATTGATCCGTTCGCGCCGAACAATAACGTGAAGAAACTGGTCAATAGACCCGAGTGCCGTTTGCGGGTGGGTGACTGGCGGGTTCTTTACGCGGTACACGAAGGCAAGCTGGTAATCGAAGTGATCCGAATAGCCCCACGGGGAGGTGCATACCAATGACAGCAGGAATCCAGTTTATAGAAAAGCACGGCAAACACGAATATGCCATCGTGCCGTTCCCGCTCTATCAGCGCATGGTGGAAGCCATGGAAGACCGGGAGGATATCGAAGCCCTTGAGCGCTTTCATGCCGAGGACGATGGTTTTCGTATTCCCCAGTCCATCGTCCGGCGCGAACTGATCGGCGGTGAGCATCCCGTCAGGCTCTGGCGCGAACAGCGCGGGCTGACAGTGGAGGCTCTGGCCGAACTTGCGGGTATCTCCAAGGCGTTTCTTTCTCAAATAGAAAACGGCAAACGCCAGGGGACGGCTAAAACACTCAAGTCGCTGGCGGTGGCGTTGCAGGTTCCGCTTGATGTCCTGATAAAAGAACAGGAATAGAGCAAAACTTCACTTGTTATTCGAGGTGTCATATGAAAATCGACGTGAGTACCGCCAACCCGCTCAAACATGAAACCCCGGCCCTGGTTATCGGTTGTTTCGAGGACGCGAAAGATGAGCTGTTCAGTGCCTGCGACGCCGCGCTGGACGGTTGCCTGAGCCGTCTGGCAGCCAGCAGGGAGTTCAGCGGAAAGCTAAAAACCAGCCACCTTTTGCACACCCTTGGCCGGCTGCCGGCCGGGCGGCTGCTGTTGGTGGGACTCGGCAAGAAGGGTGAGTTCAGCAGCGAACGCTTGCGCCAGGCCGCCGGCAACGCGGTACAGGCGCTGCGGACCGCCCGGATCGCCACATTCAGCAGCGCCCTGCAGCTGGCTGGCGGGTTGCCGCAGGCGCTGGAAGCGGTCACCGAGGGAACGCTGCTGGGGAGCTACGCCTTTGAATTGTACAAAACCAGGGACAGGGATGAGCGCTTCAACTTCGAGGGCATGACCCTGCTTCTGCCGAAAGGGCTCACCAAAAAGGAGGCCGGAGCCGGCATCGAACGGGTTTCGGTTGTCTGCGCGGGAGTACGGCTGGCGCGCGACCTGGTGTCGCAGCCCGGCAACGTCGTCACACCGGCTTTTCTGGCCGATACGGCGCGGGAGCTGGCGGCACGCCACAAGCTGGAGTGCCGGGTCTACGAGTATGAAGAGCTGGAAAAACTGGGTATGAACGCGCTGCTGGCGGTGGGCAAGGGCTCAAACGAAGCGCCGCGTCTGATCGTGCTGGAGTACTGCGGCGCCGGAGAGCGGAGCCGTCCGGTGGTGCTGGTCGGCAAGGGGATTACCTTCGATTCCGGCGGCATCTCGATCAAGCCGGGCGCCGGAATGGAGGAGATGAAGACCGACATGGCCGGCGGAGCGACGGTGCTGGGGGCGATGCAGGCCGTGGCCGGATTGGGGCTGCCGCTCAACCTGGTGGCTATCATCCCCACCGCCGAGAACATGCCCGACGGCAAGGCCTACAAACCGGGCGACGTGGTTACCTCACTGTCCGGAACCACCATCGAAATCACCAACACCGACGCCGAGGGGCGCCTGATCCTGTGCGACGCGCTGCATTTTGGCCTGAAGTACAAACCGGCGGCGATGATCGATCTGGCGACGCTGACCGGCGCCTGCGTCGTGGCGCTGGGGCATGAGGCCAGCGGTCTGATGGGCACGGACCAGCGTCTTTTGGATGCGCTCAAGGCGGCCGGCGAACGCTGCGGCGAACGGCTCTGGCAACTGCCGCTGTGGGACGAGTACGGCGAGGCGATGAAGAGTGATATCGCCGACCTGAAGAACGCCGGCAGCCGGGACGGCGGCAGCATCACCGCCGGTTGGTTCCTGAAACAGTTCGTCGGCGCAACCCGTTGGGCCCACCTTGACATCGCCGGCACGGCCTGGGGGGACAAGGCCCGCCCCTGCAGTCCCAAGGGAGCCAGCGGGGTCGGGGTGCGCCTGCTGGTCGAGTACCTGCGCAACAGATAAACCTGAATACGGCTTTTGGATCCACGAAAGACACGAAAATTTAAAGCGATACAACAAAACAGTAATTCACAAACAGGCCACACCATGATGTTGTCTATTCTATTGTTTATGTTGTGTTTTTAGTTCATTTCGTGGACAACTGCTTTTTCTAGGATAAAAAAGGGCGGTCGTTATGGCCG
>MGZK01000147.1:0-17388 GCA_001802125.1 Geobacteraceae bacterium GWC2_55_20 | reverse complement strand
TGCCAGCCGGGCCGGCATTATCCGCTCCGGGCGCTTCCGGGCGCTGGACCTTTTTCCAGCTCCGGTCCGGATTGAAAACCGTGATTTTTTCAGCTATGCGACGGGTGCCTTTGCCCAGGTTCTTCTCGTAGATGATCCCATCCTGATTGACCAGAAAGGTCATAACCCCGGAATTGCCGTACTCGGCCGGGTAGGCCAGCAGCGCAAAGCCGAGGATCATCTTGTCCTTGACCACGTAATTGTAGGTTCCTCCATTGGCGTTTTTGCCCTGCCCCTTAAGGATCTTGAAATAATAGCCGTGGAACGGTGACAGATTGCCCTCTGTTGCGTATCCTTCCTTTGCCGCCCGTGCGATCAACGGCCCGAGAGGACTCTCCTGCTCGCCCGCTTTCGCCTCCCAGAACAACCCGTCATGATTGCCGGGTGTGCTGATCAGTCGCTGGGCAAATTCCACTTTTCCGGCGCCGCGGCAATCCTTGCTGGCGTATTCCTGCTGTGCATCCACATAGGCATCGATAACTTCGATAACCTGAAGCTCGTTGCGGCCGATTCTGCGGTTCAGCAGCTCCCTTTTTCCCTTTGCGCTGTCGAAAACCCACTCTCTCCCTTTTTTGACGATCGGAATCGGCAGGGACCACTCGTCGTCGCCGATCTGCAGTATCATGGCAGAGGCCGTCTTGGCCTTCAGCGAATGCTTCTGTTCATAGGCGGCGACGAATCTGTCGCGGCCATTATTGTCGGCCACGCTGTCGCCGGAGGAGATCAGCTCCCTGCTTCCGGGACCGAGAATCGCCAGCAGCGCTTTTTCATCATCGCCCCGGATCGCTGTGACGAGCGCCTGTACCGCCTCATCCGGCGAGCGGAAACTTTTCTGCCGTATATCGGCGGCCAGGCAGGTTGAGGCCAAGGCAGTGATCAACAGCAGTACTATGACCAGGCCGGCCGGCATTAGGGCGCATCTTCTTGCTATATTTGCATGCAATAATGGTAAATTCATGTTTCCTCCCCTGTTATCTGTCATTAACCTGAAAGAATTGCCCGTTTATCTGCGTGAACCGCCACCCTGTCCGCCTCCACGTGAGCCGTCACCTCTCTGCTGCTGTATTTGGCCACCGTGGGAACCGCCGCTATCCTGGCGCTGCATCTGCATTCCGCGTGAACCGCCACCACCATAGCTGCGTGTCTCGCCACCACGGAAGCTATTGCCGCCACCCCTGATTTCATTGCCGCGGTTGCTGATTCCGCCGCGCTCGCCCGCCCTGCGCTCGGAACTGCCTTCGCCGATGCCCCTGAAGGGAGTATCACGGATCTCCATGCGTTTAGTTTTTTCGCGATCGGGCTGCGGACGTGGCTTGTCGATATTTTCCCGGCGCATATCGGGGAGGCGCGTTCCGGACGGCTCCTGCCGCACCTGTGGCGCGACCTGCCGGTCGCCGCGTTGCCGGGGAACCTGGGACGGAATACCGTTTTGGCGTTCGATGCGTCCTCCGGGATAACCGCGCCGCTCGGGAGTTGGCGCAGATACGCGCGGCGGCCGCGAACCGAAGCGTTCACTGGTTATCCGGTCCCGGTAGGCAACCCCCCGGCGGTGTCCAGGGTTGTGCCGCCAGACCGGCCCGTACACATCACGCCTGTCGTAGTGGCGATGAAACCTGCTGGTCCTGTTGATGTCGATGTGGATGCGGTGGACCGGCCAGTCGAACCAGACCCAGGAGAAGGCATTCAGGCCGATGAAAATGCTTGGGCCGAAGCCGATGTAGGCCCCGCTGACGTAGCCGTAGGGATAGTACCAGTAGTAGGGGGGATAGGCGGGATACCACCAGGGTCCGTACACATAGTACGGATCGTAGACCGGCACACGGATGACCTCTGGTTCGGCCGGTTCGATGCGGATGTTGTCCTGCTCGACGATCACCTTCTGTTCTGCGGTCGTCTTGAGGTTGCCCTGTTCACTGGCCTTGCGGCGCAGATCCTGGATGGTGGACATAACCTCTTCTTCCTGGCCCAGGAAGGCGTCGCCCAGTTTCCGGGTCTGGTCGAGTTTGTCGCTCAAGGCTGCCAGAATGTCCGGAAAATGGCAGAGCGATTTGACGCTGGGATCCCAGCTCTTGTCCTGCAGGGCGCTGTCCAGTTCGTCCCCTTTCAGGTTTCTGTTCTTGCTTTTCCAGCGATCAGCCTCCACCACTTCCAGCGGGTAGGTGGAGGCCATCAGGATCTGGGCGGTCAACGCATCGGGATAGAGCGCAATCGGCGCAAGCATCTGCGTCAGCTCTTCCTTGCTGAACTTGTAAGGCTGGCCGCTGTCCACCGCCTCCTGTGCCATTATCCCGGCCGGCATCGCGAGCACGGCGGCAATCATCCATGCCATTCCGCACAAAACTAGCTTAACTGTTCTCATACGCTCTCCTTTGTCGTGTTTGCGGCTTTCTGCACACCTCTTGGATACTGGAATTATAGCAGGAAATATGAATTATGTGTGCTACGGCGTGCAACCGGGAAGCTATCCCGGATCAGAACGAATCCGGCAAATCCGAAAGTGGGGGTAACTGGAATAAAACGTGCTGCTGTATCGATCCAGGCGAATTTCCGTTCATTTCGGCATATCGTTAAATAGGGTTCTCTTGGCCGAGAAAATGTGATAAAGTCTCCGTCTATTTTTCCAGGAGCTATCTCTCTGAAAAATCTCAGGAGTGCCGCCTTGATCCGGCATTCGGAAATAAAACAATAGATCTGATTTGAACAGCACACACGAGGTATCAATGCAGACCCCAACAGAAACCCCAATCAACAAGATATCTGTCAACATCGAAGACGAGATGAAGCGCTCGTACATGGATTACGCCATGTCGGTCATCATCGGCCGGGCGCTGCCGGACGTGCGCGACGGTCTCAAACCGGTCCATCGCCGCTGCCTGTACGCCATGTACGACATGGGCAACGACTACAACAAGCCCTACAAGAAATCGGCCCGTGTGGTCGGTGATGTTATCGGTAAGTACCATCCACATGGCGATACCGCCGCCTACGATACGATCGTGCGCATGGCCCAGGATTTTTCGCTGCGCTACATGCTGGTTGACGGACAGGGGAACTTCGGATCGGTGGACGGCGACCGGCCGGCCGCCATGCGTTACACCGAGATCCGCCTGCGCCATCTCTCCCACGAACTGTTGGCCGACCTGGACAAAGAAACCGTCAACATGGCGCCCAACTACAACGACGAAATGCTGGAGCCGACGGTTCTGCCGTCCAAGTTCCCCAACCTGCTGGTCAACGGTTCGACCGGTATCGCGGTCGGCATGGCCACCAACATACCGCCCCATAACCTGGGTGAAATAATTGACGGTATCATCGCCATTATCAACAACCCTGAGATGACCTTCGAGGAGTTGCTGACGATGGTTCCCGGGCCGGACTTTCCCACCGGCGCCACGATTTACGGCCGTCAGGGGATCCGCGATGCCTATGCCACCGGGCGGGGCATCATCCAGGTGCGCGCCAAGGCTCATGTCGAGGCGTCCAAACGCTCCGAGCGCCAGGCGATTATTGTCACGGAGCTTCCCTACCAGGTCAACAAGGCCCGCCTGATCGAGAAAATCGCCGAGCTGGTCAAGGAGAAGAAGGTCGAAGGGATCACCGAGATCCGCGACGAATCCGACCGTCAGGGGATGCGCATCGTAATCGAGGTCAAGCGCGACGAAAACGCCGAGGTGCTGCTGAACCAGCTCTACAAGCAGAGCCAGCTGCAGACCTCGTTCGGCATCATCATGCTGGCGATCGTCCACAACCGTCCGAGGGTGCTGACGCTGCGCGAGATGATGGACTGTTTCATCGAGCACCGCTGCGAGGTGGTCACACGCCGCACCAACTTCGAACTGAAAAAAGCCCTGGCCCGCGCTCATATCCTGGAAGGTCTCAAGATCGCGCTGGACTGGCTGGATGCGGTGATCGAACTGATCCGCGAATCCAAGACCCCGCCCGAAGCCAAGCTGGGGCTGATGGAAGGCAAGTTCGCCGATGCCGAATTTCTGGCCCGGCTCAACCTTCCGCGTCCGGCCGGTTTTGAAAACGCGGTGCAGCTGTCAGATATCCAGGCCCAGGCGATTCTGGAGATGCGCCTGCAGCGCCTGACCGGACTGGAGCGCGACAAGATCATCGCCGAATACGAAGAGATCATGAAGCTGATCGCCCGCCTGCGGGAAATCCTGGCGTCCGACACCGAGATCCTCAAGATCATCGTCGGTGAACTGGGCGAGATCCGCGACCGCTTCGGCGACAAGCGCCGCTCGGAAATCGCCGACAAGAGCGCCGACATCACGCTGGAGGACACCATCGAGGACGAGGAGATGGTCGTGACCATTTCCCACACCGGCTACATCAAGCGCAGCGCGGTGGACCTGTACCGTTCCCAGCGACGTGGGGGCAAGGGCAAGACCGGCATGAAGACCAAGGACGAGGATTTCGTCGAACAGCTCTTCATCGCCTCCACCAAGGACTACCTGCTCTGCTTCACCGATGCCGGACGCATGTACTGGCTCAAGGTCTATGAAATCCCCGAAGGCAACCGCACCACCAAGGGCAAGGCGGTGGTCAACCTGGTCAACGTCTCGGCCGGCGAGAAGATCACCACCATCCTGCCGGTCAAGGAGTTCAGCGAGAACACCTACCTGTTCATGGCGACCCAGAACGGCGTCGTCAAGAAGACCCCTCTGGTGGATTATTCCAACGTGCGCAGCGGCGGCATCATCGCCGTCAACCTGGACGATGGCGACAAGCTGATCTCGGTGGCGCTGACCGACGGCACCAAGGACATCTTCCTGGCGTCGCGCAACGGCAAGGCCATCCGCTTCAACGAAGAGGATGCCCGCCCGATGGGGCGCGTCACCCGTGGTGTACGCGGCATGAACCTTGCCGATGATGACCGGGTGATCGGCATGGAGATCGTGGACAATGCCGCGGTCGGCTCGACCATCTTCACGGTCTGCGAGAACGGCTACGGCAAGCGTACCGACCTGGACGAATACCGCGACCAGTCGCGCGGCGGCAAGGGCATCATCACGATCAAGACCACCGAGCGCAACGGCTGCGTGGTCAACGTGATGCAGGTCGCCGACGATCACGATCTGATGGTGATCACCGACCAGGGCAAAATCCTGAGGGTGCCGGTTTCCGGTTTCTCGGTGATCGGCCGCAATACCCAGGGTGTCACGCTGATGAACACCGAAGGTAACGAGAAGGTTGTCGCGGTAGCCCGCCTGGCCGAGAAGGATGAGGACGAGCTGGACGGTGAAGATGGCGTTGAAGGAGCTGAAGGGGTTGAAGAAACCGAGGCCTAGATGAATCGTGCCTTCACGCTGAAAATTGACAATTCCCTGCGCGAGCGCCGGCGGATCATGCGGTTGCTGGATTTCCTGAAAAGGGACGATCTGACCGGCGAGCAGATGGAGCGCATCGGGCGACGGCTGCAGAAGTCCGGTAAGCGGGCGCTGAAGCCGCTGGTGCGCAAGCTGTGGCAGGAGCAAAACGGCACCGCCATCTACCGCTATACCTGCATGCTGGATTTCTTTGACGCCTCGGCCTGGATGGACCAACTGATCCAGATCACGCTGAAACGCAAGGATCTGGAGGAAGACGGCAAGCTGGCCCTGCTGGACGTGCTGCACGACAGCGGTATCGATGTCACCGCCCCACCCTTTGCCGTGATGACCGGCTACGGTTCCGCCACGCTGGAAGGATTCACCGACGACTGCCTGAAAGACGGAGAGCGCGGCTTGGTGCGCTTTATCGACAGCTTTCTTGATGTTACCGACGAGTTCCGGCTGAAGATGATGCGTCGGCTCTCGGAGAACAGCTCCCCGGAAGCGATGGCCCTTTTGGAAATCCTGCTTTCGTTCGACAAGCCGGAAATTGTCAAGGAGGCGATCCTGGCTCTGGGGCGCGCCAAAAGCGGCTTTGCCCTGGATGTGCTGGAGCGGGCCGGATCCCGCCATAACGGTGATATGTCGGCGCTGATCCAGCGCAGCATCCGCCGACTCTCTTTTGTAGGCATCCGTGAGCCGATTGAACTACCACACTCCTTTCAACACCCGCTCCCCTTCCATCAGGTCTATGCCGGACCGATCGATTTCTACGGCTCCCGTTCGCTCTGGTTCTCCTGGCGGCTTGACGATAAAGCCTATGCCGCGATACTGCTGCTGACAGGCGAGAGCGACGGCTTGCTGAATGCTGTAAGCTACCGGATGAAGGACGACAAAGAGTACAACCATGTGCTCAAAGACGTGGCCGGCGGCGAGATGCTGATTCCGGTCGATCCGGTTTACGCCATGGCCTCGCTGCGCGATGCGCTCCACCGCAGCAACGAAAAGGACTTTTACCTCCCCCCCGATTTCTATGTGGACATGCGGCTCTTCCGTCCCGATACCATCAAGCCTGAGCTTTACGTTCCACGTTTCAGCCTGGCCAACCTGGAGGGAATCGTGGACAAGATACCGGGCTATGTTGCCAGCAGCAATAACCTGCTGGATGATCCGGGGTTGGAGGGGTGGATTCTGACCGAGATGGCGATCTATGATGTGGCGGACAGGTTCATAGTCCTGGAGGCTGAAGGCGGCCCCGACGCGGTAACCTCCGAGGCGCTGGAGAGCGAGATCGTCCGCTGCTGCGAGGAGTTGATCAGTCCGCGCCGGGCGGAAATCATCAAAAACCTGCTGCTGACAGCCGATTTTCTGCAACAGACGGACAGTGACGAAACCACGGTTCAACAGACCCTGGCGACCGCACTCAGCCTGGTGGGCGGGTTTCTCCCGGACTGCCGGCATCCGTTTATCAGGCGGCTGCTGCTGGACAGCATCGACGCTGCCCGCCAGACACTGGCGGAAGGATATGATCCGCGACTAGAGGAAGCATATGACGATGAGTATGACGATTAATCGGGAACGTGTTGCAGTTATCGGCGGCGGCAGCTGGGGTACGGCGCTGGCGTCGCGCCTGGCGGCCAACGGCCATGATACGCTGCTCTGGGCTTACGAAGCGGAGCTGGTGGCGGAAATTAACTCCAGCCACACCAACTCGTTGTTTCTTCCCGGCATCAAGCTGCATCCGGCACTGGTCTGCACTTCCGACCTCCAGGAGGCGGTCAGCGGCCGCGGCCTGATCCTGCTGGTGACGCCGGTGCAGGTGATGCGCGGTGTGCTGAAGCAGCTGGCGCCGATTATCCCGGCGGATGCGATCATTGCCAATGCCTCCAAGGGGATCGAGCTGGAGACGCTTCTGACCGTGTCCCAGGTCTGCACGGAGCTGCTGGGTGACAACACCCTTTCCCGCTATGTAGCGCTATCCGGGCCGACCTTCGCCCGCGAGGTTGCCGAGGGGCTGCCGTCATTGATCGTGGCCGCCTCGCGCAGCGAGGCCAGCGCCCGTCGTGTCCAGGCCGCGTTCAGCTGCCCGGCCCTGAGGGTTTATACCAACAGTGACGTGATCGGGGTGGAACTGGGTGGCGCGGTCAAGAACGTGATCGCTATCGCTGCCGGCATCTGCGACGGTCTCGGCTTCGGCCACAATGCCCGGGCGGCGCTGATCACGCGCGGATTGGCCGAGATGAACCGGCTGGGGCAGGCCATGCAGGCCCAGGCCGCCACCTTCTCCGGTCTGGCCGGCATGGGCGACCTGGTGCTGACCTGCACCGGCGACCTCTCCCGCAACCGCACCGTCGGTTTCAAGCTGGGACAGGGGCAGCGACTGGCCGAAATCCTGGCCGAGATGCGCATGGTGGCCGAAGGGGTCAAGAGCGCCGAATCGATCTACCATCTCTCCCGCCGCCTGGGGGTCGAGATGCCGATCGTCGAGAAGACCTACCAGATCCTGCACGAGGACAAACCGGCCCGCCAGGCGGTGACGGAACTGATGGCGCGGGATCTGAAGGCGGAAGGGTAGATTAACGCACAGCATGCTTGATCGGAATTAGCCGACCAGTTGAAGTGTAACCAGGTTATCACTTTGCCGGCACCGGCAAACCGATCACGGATCGGTCAAGAGTACACCGCCGTTGCTGGTTTGGGGAGAAGAACGCTAAAGGATCGGAGAAAAAATAGAGATGGTGGGCTGAGTTCGTCTAACCAGTTTCTTATAACTAACCATTCACAGCACGAGTTATCAACTTTTTAGATACCGTGCTGTTTTTGTAACATAGCCAAAACAAGTTCAAATTTTCATGAGGTATTCTATGCCCCTTTCCTGGAATGAAATACGTGACCGCGCTTTGGCCTTCAGCCGTGAATGGGCTACAGAGTGTTCGGAAGATGCCGAAGCCAAAAGTTTTTGGGACGGTTTCTTTAGCGTCTTCGGCATTACCCGGCGGCGGGTCGCATCTTTTGAAGCTCCGGTTAAAAAGGATGATGGACACGGGGGATTCATCGACCTGCTCTGGAGAGGGGTGCTTCTGGTCGAGCACAAGTCGCGCGGCAAGGATCTGGACCGTGCCGCGCGTCAGGCATTCGATTATTTTCCCGGCCTGAAAGAACGTGATCTACCACGTTATGTGCTGGTATCAGACTTTGCGCGTTTCCGCCTTTACGATCTGGACAACAATGAACAGCACGACTTCTCCCTTGCCAATCTTTCCAAAAACATAAAGCTCTTCGGTTTCATCGCCGGTTACCAAACGCGCAGTTTCGGCCAGCAAGACCCGGTCAACATCCAGGCTGCGGAGAAACTGGGAAAACTGCACGATTTGCTAAAATCGTCCGGCTACGACGGGCATCCGCTTGAAGTGCTGCTGGTTCGGATCCTGTTTTGCATGTTTGCCGAGGATACGGCACTGTTTGAACGTTGCCAGTTTCAGGATTATCTGGAACAACGCACGGCGGAAGACGGCAGCGATCTGGGAATGCATCTTGCCAAACTGTTCCAGGTGCTTGATACCGCGCCCGAACGCCGCTCAGCGGCGCTTGACGAGCAGTTGGCCGCTTTTCCTTATGTCAATGGCCAGCTTTTTAGTGAAACCCTACCGATCTCCGATTGCACCCGCCAGATGCGCGAAGCGCTGCTGGACTGCTGCGCCCTTGACTGGAGCCGCATATCTCCGGCTATCTTCGGCTCGTTGTTCCAGTCGATCATGGACACCACCGCCCGGCGCAACCTGGGTGCCCATTACACCAGCGAAACCAACATCCTCAAGCTGATCCACCCGCTTTTTCTCGATGAACTGTGGGCAGAGTTCCGCAAGGTCAAGCGCAACCGGAACCAGCTTTTCGAGTTTCTGAAAAAGCTCTCGAAACTGACTTTTTTCGACCCGGCCTGCGGCTGTGGCAACTTCCTCGTCATCGCCTATCGTGAGCTACGTCTGTTGGAGCTGGAGGTACTGCGTCATGTGCGACAGAGCGACCAGCTCATGTTGGATGTATTCCAGCTCATTGGCGTCAACGTGGATCAGTTCCACGGCATCGAGATCGAGGAGTGGCCGGCGCGTATTGCCGAGGTGGCGCTCTGGTTGACCGATCACCAGATGAATCTGAAGGTGTCGGAAGAATTCGGCCAGTACTACGCCCGTCTGCCGCTCAAGAAAGCGCCGCATATCGTACATGGCAATGCCTTACGCATCGATTGGAACGAGGTTGTTCCGGCGTACCGGTTGTCATATTTGTTGGGGAATCCGCCGTTTGTGGGATCGAAACTCTTGAACGATACCCAGCGGGATGAGGTTGCGGCTGTTTTTCCGGACGTCAAGGGGGCTGGAGTGCTGGATTACGTGGCCTGTTGGTATCGCAAGGCTGCTGATTATATGGTCGAAAATCCAGCCGTTAGTACGGCCTTTGTCTCCACCAACTCCATCACCCAGGGCGAACAGGTCGGAATTCTCTGGCCCGATCTATTCCGGCGCGGCATCAGGATTCACTTTGCCCATCGTACCTTTCAGTGGAACAGTGAGGCACGCGGCAAGGCCGCCGTGCATTGCGTGATTGTCGGTTTCGGCTTGGCCGATGTCACCGATAAACTCCTTTTCGATTATGATACTCCCCAAAGCGAACCGCATGCCATCAAGGCAAACAACATAAACCCATATCTGGTGGATGGGCCGGATGTGGTCTTGTGCAAGCGTAACAAGCCGTTGAGTGATGTTGCAGAGATGTGTAAAGGGAGCCAACCAACAGACGCAGGCTACTTGCTGATGAATGATGAGGAAAAAACTGAACTGGTTCAAAAAGAACCTGATGCAGTTGGCTGGATTCGTTCTTTTGTCGGGGCAGAAGAATTTATTAACCGGATTTCGCGCTGGTGTTTATGGCTCAAGGATTGTCCACCAGATAAACTTCGGAAAATGCCTGAGGTTTTAAAGCGGGTTGAAGGAGTAAAGCAGACTAGGCTTGTAAGCAAAAAAGCGGCTACACGTGAATGGGCACAACGCCCAACACTTTTCACAGAAGACAGGCAACCAGTTAAACCGTTTTTGCTGATTCCAAGTGTCTCGTCTGAACGCCGCAACTACATTCCTATTGGGTTTATGTCGCCAGAATGCATTGCCAGCAATCTTGTTCTGATCATTCCCAACGCCACCAGTTACCACTTCGGCATCCTCTGTTCCGCCATGCACAACGCTTGGATGCGCTCAGTGTGCGGACGTCTGAAAAGTGACTATCGCTACTCTGCAGGTATCGTCTACAACAACTTCCCCTGGCCCGAGCCGACCGAAAGACAACAGTCCGCCATAGAGACCACCGCCCAAGTGGTGCTTGACGCCCGCACCAAGTTTCCCACCTCAACCTTGGCAGACCTCTACGATCCTCTGACTATGCCGCCGGAACTTGTTAAGGCCCATCAGGCGCTGGATCGCGCCGTGGATGCCGCCTATGGCAAAATCGCCTTCAAAACCGAAGCCGAGCGGGTGGCGTTTTTGTTCGAGCGGTATCAGGCGCTGACCGCGCCGTTGGTGGTGGGGGAGAAACCGGCAAAGAAGAATGCAAAAAGTGTATTGAAATGACTAAAAATCGCACAGACAAAAATCCAGAAGAAGATATCAAAACAAAGGTAATTCTGCCTTTGTTATTATCATTGGGATTTGAGTCTAACGAACTTTTTTTTGAGATGAGCTTTCCAATACGGCTTGGAAGATTCACGGCAAGAGTTGACACCCAAAAACAAATAACAGCAGCAAGTCCTCGACTAGATATTCTGGTGAAACATAATGGTACTAACCTTTTTGTTATCGAAGTGAAAAATGATTCGGTAGATTTGGGAGATGATGACAAAGAACAAGCTATTAACTACGCCAGAATAGTCCATCCAATGGCACCATTTGCTATTGTAACAAATGCTAAAGATACGAAAATATACGAAACCAAAACTAAGGATGAGATATCGAGAACCTTTAGATTTAAGGGGTATGAGATTGGCACGGACTTGGAAGATTTATACGATCAAGCGTTTCAATTTTTCATAGGATATTCTTCTGAAAATGTAAAATTGTTCTGTAAAAGTCAGTTTATTGAAGCTGCCAAAACAATTATCGGTTCAGCTTCAGAAAGGCACAAAAAGTTCATTCCTGAATTGTATGCGAGCAGAACTGCATTGGATGATGCATTCAGTATTTTCCTGCAAAGCAATAAGGTTGTGTTTGCGGTAGTTGGTGAGTCTGGCGCTGGTAAAACATGTGAAATGTGTGGCATGGCCATGAAATATCAGAGTCAATACCCAGTAATGTTTTATCGTGGTTTTAATCTGGTTGATGGGCTTTCAAAATCTATAGCTACTGACTTTAATTGGGAATTTAGTTCTATCTATGATGAAGTTGCTGTGATTAAGAGAATCACCAGGGTTATAAAAGAAACGCTTATTATTTTTATTGATGGTGTTGACGAGTGGACATCTGCCACTAAAGTTCAGGATCTTGGCAACTTTGCCTCAAAAGTTAAGAACCACAAAATTAAAATTGTTGTGTCATGCAAAAAATATCCTTGGGATCAATTTGTTTCGAA
Source organism: Geobacteraceae bacterium GWC2_55_20 (assembly GCA_001802125.1). Lineage (GTDB taxonomy): Bacteria > Desulfobacterota > Desulfuromonadia > Geobacterales > Pseudopelobacteraceae > JACRCG01. The sequence goes on along the minus strand of MGZK01000147.1, from coordinate 5,419 downwards.
AGCAGGAATTCCGACAGCACTATCAGAAGAGGTGTCAACTTATACTTTAGAAACATTTACGCCCAAAGAATTCCATACGCTTGTAGGCAGTTATCGTAAGTTCTACAACTTCAATGGCTGCTTTGAAGATAAAGTCTTAGACGAATGCAGACGCTCACCATTTTTGTTGAGAGTTTTTTTTGAAGTCGCAGAGGCCGATGGATTAGAACATTTGACGTTAGCAGCAATAAGCTTCTATGAAAGGTACTTTAAAATTATCGTTCAGTATTTGGAAGACTACGAACGGGAACAGGGAATTTTTCAGCTAAAAAGCATAGCTAGGCTACTCGCTGACAATGCAGCAGATAGTATCGAGGTCGACACCGTCAGACACGAATTAGGCTTGAGGGTCAGCGAAAGACTGTTACCCATTCTCTTTGAGAGCAACATCCTTGAATACTCATCTGATGGAATGAATACTAAGGTATCATTTTATTTTCAAAGATTTAGAGACTACTTGATTGCATTCCACATAAAGCAATGGAATTCCAGCGCTGATTCATATTTAAAAAACGAAATAGCTGCGTGTGTTTCAAATCCTGTCTTATATGAAGCGCTTAAGCTTTTTTATTCAATGGCAAATGAGGATAAACAGCAGATATTTGACAACTCACTGCGGATCAATGCCGAACGATATCTTAATTTGTATACGGAGATTCTTGACAAGCATTTTGCGGCTTCAAATTATAAGTTTTTTCCTGAAACAAGGGGAAAGATCGGATTTATTGCAGAATACGATATTAAGAAATGTATGCTGGGTATGTATGGGTTTAGATCCATTGAGCATGAAAATGTGCGGATAAAATTTGTCCCTGTTGACTGGCAAAAAAGTAAAGATTCAAATGTCACTTTTTTGTTAGGTGCTTCGGGGATGCATTGGACCAGCTCTTCGAATGGTTTTCAAAAACTCTCAATAGATAAAGAAGTAATAGATAACGAAATAATTAGCCAAATAAAGAAGTTGGTAGAGAAATGTGACCTTTATGAGGGCAATTGCTACTACCTATCCCTTGAAAGAGTTCTTGGTGTTCTTGATAAATTAAATTTTTTCCCAGAGAGATATCAGCTAGGCGTAAGGAGATTTCTTCCTATTAGCTTCGATACAATTGATTTCACCATACGATACAAGCATGCTTATAGGTATTTTGAACATGAGTTGATCGAAGAGAAAAAGCGAGTTGGAATTATACAAGAAACTTGGAACGGTAATATTGTCTCTTATAATATTTCATTCACTGCTGAGGATCGTGCTCACATACATAATTCTGCTACTCAAGCAGCTTCAAATCAAGATTGTAAGCTAAAGTATGGGGCTGATATAGATTTTAGGAACTTGGAACAAATGTTAACTGAAAGTCTTGAGGTGGTTAAGAGGTTTGATACAAGTATAAATAATTTTATAATTCCAGATGCTGATTTTCTTTCACAATATGTTCACAGTGGCTACAATGAATCAACCCTTAAGTCACTTATTAATAGGTTGTTTCTGGAGTTTTTGAATGAATATAAGAATATCATTGAAGATAACTTCAGCACCTTTAAAAAATCATTCAAATTATACAGCATGATGCCTGTCTGTCTGATTATTGGTTTGAAATATAAACCTGATGATTCAAATATAAAAATTGCTTACTGCAATAACACATATTCTACGGACAACACGGTAGTTATGTGTGACTACGATGTTATTACGTTTGATAGAAAATCAGGTTTTGCAATTAAAATAGAAGATGCGACGTACACTGCAAACAGCTTTAGAATGACATCAGTAGGCTCTATATTAAGTGGCGGTTATAGGGGAAATTCCCAGTTTCAATATCCTTTTTCAGTGCTACGTGGATTGGTATATAGGCAAATCAACGATGAGTTGAATGGTGCTTTAGATGATTTCAGAGCGTTTTTCATTCAAGAATAATTTGAAGAGATGCAGACCTCTATCAGGCTTGATTTCAAAGGAAGCACAACCCTTAAAGGAATTGAGGCGCACAGACTTCATGAACTGGTATTGCGAGATCTTGAAATATATCGGGATGCTGGCATCAGCGAGATTCACGAACGGATTGGAGATGAAATCCCTCGGCGGTTATTGAAAGACCAGTTACGAATAATGGTTGAACGAGGAGAGATTGGCAAAAAAGGTAAGCTGCGTCTTACGCGTTACCTATGGACAAAACAAAGCGGAATCAATCAAAGTTGATTTGAAAAAATGTCTATAGAACTATGCAAATCGACATAACCATGCAAATATGCAACACAATTCTATGGGCGAACATCTGGCAAATAAAGTTACTTTATGTCAATAGGCCGTCCATAGAACTACCGCATTGTCAGGAATTATAGAAGCACACAGGCCATCAATGACCTACGCCTACTCCGAAGGAATAGAAAAAACGTCACATCGTCACACATTTTCCGGTGCATCTCTGGAAGCTTAATGATTGTCGAAGAAGGAGCGGATCGTGGAAATCAGTATAAATCCTGACTATCGCAAAGTGCTTGATGAAATCAAGCGCCATATAAAAAGCTCGCAACTTCGCGCCGTGCTGGCGGCAAACAGCGAGCTTATCGCTCTTTACTGGCATATCGGGCAATCAATTGTGTCCCTCCAGTCAACTAACAGCTGGGGCACAGCGGTGGTAGAACAACTGGTCTCTGATTTGAGACACGAACATCCCGGAATACAAGGCTTTTCCCGCACAAGCCTTTTTGCCATGCGGCAGATGTACCTCTTCTTCTCTCCGCGTTTTGAAACTGTCCCACAGATCGTGGGACAAATTCCTTGGGGCCACATCAGAACAATCCTCGGCAAGGTAAAAGACATGGATGTGGCCCTGTTTTACATGGCCGCATGTACTGAAAACGGCTGGACAAGGCCAATTCTTGAGTTGCAGATGGAGCAATCACTGCACCTCCGGCAGGGAGCATTGCCAACAAATTTCAACACGGTTCTTCCATCACCACAATCGGAATTGGCGCAGCAAAGCTTCAAAGACCCCTATCTTTTTGATTTTTTGACACTCTCAAAAAAAGCAATTGAACGTGATGTTGAAAATCAGCTTATTACCCATATCACCCGCTTTCTGCTTGAACTCGGCAAAGGCTTTGCCTTTCTTGGGCGTCAATATCCTGTTGAGATTAATGGCAGAAATTATCTTCTGGATTTGCTGTTCTACCACACCAAGCTGAAATGTTATGTCGTGATAGAGCTGAAGATTGGTGATTTCAAGCCGGAATATGCCGGGAAGATGAATTTTTATCTCTCTGCCGTGGACGATTTACTCCGCTCGGATAGTGATGCCCCAAGTATCGGTTTGATTCTCTGTAAAGGTAAAGACCGGTTTGACGTGGAATATGCCTTGCGTGATATCAACAAACCGATTGGTGTCAGCTCTTTCATAACAAGAGAAATCCCCTTTGAGGTAAAATCACAGTTGCCCACGGTTGAACAGTTAGAACAAGAGCTTAAAGACATGTCAGACGATGTGGCATAACAGTACCGATCATTTTCCCGGCGGCAGGAAAACGATCCGGATGCTCAAGGGTGCGGAAAAAGAAAATCACGATCTCATGCTCACACGCTACACCTGCTACCTATCGCGGCATTAAACTACGAGACGTATTGCCAAGATGAAAAAGTCTCATCACTGGTGAGACAATTATCCTGGACTCATAACCTGATCCTACTCGGTCAGCGTAACACCATGTAACTAAATGATTTTTATATAGACGGAACGTCGGCAATAAATTGTCATTTGCCGACATGGCGTCCATAGAAAACCAGACGATACGAATCGATATTTAATTATCGACAAAATAACGGTAAGTTGATTGTACAATAAAGGCAATGCGACGAGGAGGTTCTTATGCTTGCTTACAAACAATACGTAACCATTAGTGACCCGGCAAAGATGGAATTAACCAATCTACCATTCCACAAAGGTCAGCGTATTGAAGTGGTAATGATTGCCGAGGATGACAAGGTGGCTCAGGTTGACGAACTGCGGGCGCTTTTCAAAACGACTCAGGCGTTGCCCCAGGCTCAGGCGATTTCGGAAGATATGATTGCCGAAGAGATCGAGGCGTACCGAGCCGGTCGATGAGAATAGTTATTGATACCAATATTTTGGTTTCGGCAATTCTTAAGGATCGCGATCCGGAAGCGGTCATACTTTTCGTGGCAGAATGTGACGACATGGAGTGGATTGTCTCCTCGGAAATATTAACGGAATATCGGGAGGTGCTTTCCCGTCCAAAGTTCAGGTTGCCGACAGATATATTGCACGCCTGGTTTTCACTGCTTGACCGAATTACCGTGGTGTGGCCGGTCGATCTTTCCATTGATTTTCCTCGTGATCAGAAGGATGCCAAATTCCTTTCCTGTTCAATTGTTTCCGGTGCCGATTACTTTATTACCGGTGACCGGGATTTCAGTCAGGCGCAAAAGCTCCTCTCCACAACGATTCTCTCTGTTTCTCAATTCAAAAGGCTTGTCTGTGAGAGGCTTTCGACGGAATAACCCATTCCTGCTCCAAGACATACTCATCGAACAGCCTGCAGCAGTTTACTAATCAAATCAGAAGAAAGGAAAACATATGCGCATAGGACACGGCTACGACGTACACCGGCTGGTGGAGGGGAGGAAACTGATCATGGGCGGGGTGGATATCCCCTGGGAGAAGGGGCTTTTGGGTCACTCCGATGCCGACGTGCTGCTGCATGCCATAGCCGACGCGATCCTGGGGGCGATCGGCGAGGGGGATATCGGCAGGCACTTTCCCGATACCGACCCGGCCTTCAAGGGGGCCGACAGCCTCAAGCTGCTGGAGCATGTGGGCAAACTGGCCGCCGAACTCGGCTATTGCCTGGGCAACCTGGATGCCACCATCATCGCCCAAAAGCCGAAGATGGCGCCCCACATCGCATCAATGCGCGAAAACATCGCCAGGGTGCTGGATGCCGAGGTCGGCCAGGTCAACGTCAAGGCCACCACCGAGGAGGGGCTGGGCTTCACCGGCACAGGCGAGGGAATTTCGGCCCATGCGGTGGTGCTGATGACCTCCTTGAAATAATGTAAAAAACCTCCGGGGACTTCTAAGCCCCGGAGGTTTTTATTTACATCGATCAAGCAGCCCGACTTCCCGCTTACAGCCCCTTCGCGGCCAGCTCTTCCACCAGCTTCTTCTGCTCTCCATTCATGTTTTCCGGCACATGCACGCTGATTTTCACATACAGGTCGCCCTTGTAATTTGAGCCGAGCGGCTTGATGCCGCACCCCTTCAGACGGATTTTGGTGCCGGGCTGGATGCCGGCCGGAACCTTGATGCGTTTGTCGCCGTCCAGGGTCGGCACATCCAGCGATGTGCCCAGGCAGGCGGCGCTG
>MGZK01000146.1 GCA_001802125.1 Geobacteraceae bacterium GWC2_55_20 | reverse complement strand
AGGGAACTGGCTGAAAACATGAACAAACAGCTGGTTGCCAAGTGGGGTAAAATGGTTTCCGGAACCCGCACCGTACGACTGACAATCGATGGGGTCGCTTTTTCCGACATAGCTTGGTTGCGGGTGATGCTGCAGAACCGGGTGAACTGCATCGAAGAGACCTTCGAGCGGGGTTACCGGGACGGCACGCTCAACCTCGATGTCGAGATAACCGGCAAGGCGCGGGAAATGGCCGATGAAATTGCTGCCGCCAACATGGATGGATACCGGTTCAACGTGTTTTCATTTTCAGGCAACACCGTCAGGGTCAAGATGGATAAAGTACATTAAGAGGGGGACGAGATGCGTAGACAGATATATTCGATTCTTGGCGCTGCTGTGATTTTTGCCGGGGGGTGTGCCACGCCCGGAAAGGACAGTTTCGATCTTGCCCGTGAACTGGAACGCCAGAACCGCTTTGAGGATGCTCTTCCGATGTATGAGGATGCCTACAGCAAGGAGTCCGGAAATCCCGAATACCGTACGGCGTTGAACGGTATCCGAACCCGCCTGGCCCAGCAGTCGATTGTCAGCGCCCGGGAACAGTTGTCGATAACTCCTCAGAAGTATGAGAACCTGCGCACGGCACAGGGCTTTGTGGACAAGGCCCAGAAAATAGATTCCGCCAACGCCGATGCCAACGCCCTGGCTGAGTCGCTCAAGGTGCAGATGGGCGCCATGGCGAAAAAAGCCGAGGATAGTTACAGCAGCGCTATGAAAGCGGTCGAGATGAAAGATTGGCTGACCGCTCTTAACTTGTTCAAGGAAATCCGGGCTTACTATCCCAACTACCTGGACCTGGGCATGAAGATCAGCACCACTGAAAACAGCGCCGTTTCCTACTATTTGAAAGAGGCGGAACGTTCGAAATCCGTTGACGATGTGGACGGTCTGATCAGTAACATCGAGGCGGCGCTGGCGGTGCAGCCGTCCAACAGCCAATTGACCGCGGTACTGAACGATGCCAGGTCAAAAAATATCGCTTCCGTCAACCTGGAGAAGGCGGAAAAATTTGCCGCCGAAAACAAGTGGGATCGTGTGCAGTTTTTCCTGAAACGGGCGCAACAGCTCGGCCCGAATGCCGGCGAGTCCGGAAGGATTAAAAAGCTGTATTCGGAAGGTGGCGCCAAGCTGATGGAGAGGGCCGCCAAGGACCTGAAGGGCAAGACGCTCTACAGCGCCTATGTGGATACGATGCGCGCCTATGAGTTCACTCCGTCGGCTTTCAAGACGCCTGAAGCGGACGAACTGCGCAGCCAGATTATTTCCCAGCTGCTGGCAAAGGGGGAGGAGCTGGATACGGCGGGATATAGCGGTTATGCCCTGTACCTGACCGAATGTGCCTATCAGCTGTCCGGCTCCCAGAAGGAAATCTACAAAACGATTCAGCAGTTAAAAGACAAGGTGCGCCAGAGGGTGATCAAGAAAATCGCGATCATGGACTTCAACCCGCCCACCAACAGCCTGGATGCCGGACGCCTGGTAACCGACAGCCTGCTGTCGCACATGACCAAGAATGCCAGTGGCGACGTCAAGATCCTGGCTCGCGACGTACTGGGGGCTTTGATCAAGGAAATCGAGCTCGGCCAGGCCGGCATGTACGACATTGAAACGGCCAAGAAGTCCGGCAAGCTGAAGGGAACGGATTATTTCATTTTCGGGAGCCTGTTGCAGTACACCGTCGAGAACAACAAGGAAGAAGGACAGAAGATGGTGATTGCAACGGTTGGCAAGGAGCGGGAGCCGAATCCGCAATACATGACCTGGCTATCCGCCAACCCCAGGGCGTCCGATGAAGAACGGAAAAATGCTCCACCGCCATTTATCGAGAAAGACAAGACCGAAACTATCCGCTACAAGGTGGCAACACACCGCAAAACCGCCAACGTGACTATCTCGTTCCGGGTTGTGGATGTGGAATCGGGCGAGGTCGTGATCACCAAGACGCTGAAGAGCAAGAAAGAGGCCGTGGGCAACTATTCGGAGGGTGTTGACATCGCCGGTATCGCCTACCAGAAGATCGAGCTGCCGCCCGATTCGGAACTGCTTGAAAAGGCGGTTGACGAGGCGATTACCGACCTGGGACACCATGTGCTTTCCCGCTTCCAGAACCTGCAGGAAAGCTATCTGAATACGGCCGAGACTCTCAAGAAAAAAGGGGAGATCGAGCCGGTGGCCGAGAAGTACATGGCTGCCGTGGTAACGGAAGAGGTGAAAAACATCAAGTCCCCGGTCACCGAAAACGCCCGGCGCGAGCTTGACCGGTGGCTGAAGCAGTCGGAGAATTATCCGATATAAGGTCGCCGTGCCATTTCAATGATTGTTTGATTTGCAATACCGGGAGGGGAATAAATGGCTGTAAGGATATTGTGTGCTGCAATGTTACTGCTGCTGGGCATTGCCGGCTCCGCTTCGGCACAGGTGGCGAGCTTCAAGCCACGACTCGGTTGCATACCATTTATGGCTACCAGCCTCCAGGCGATGGCTTTTACCGAAAACATCTCCTCCTCCCTGCTCGACAGTATCGACAAGACCGGCCATTTTGAAGTGGTTGAACGTAAAAAAGTAGAGCATTTCATAGAGATTGAAGGACAACGCCTCGATAACCTTAACCATGACGGCATAGTCAGAGTCGGGCTCAAGGCCGGCCTTGACTATACCGTGCATGGCAGCGTAAGCATGACCGATACAGGCGCCAGCCTGGAAGTGAACCTGGTCGCGGTCCGTTCCAAGAAAACGCTGATGAAGGGGACTTTCCGCATATCTGAAAGCGATTTTACCCGCCAGCTGCAGAGCATTGCCGCCACTATCGTCGATCGCGTGAAACAGTCGGTGCAGGAGTCTCTGGCCACGCCGGAAGTGGTTCAGGTGGTTGTCCCGCAACCCAGGAACATAAGTGTCAGCGGAACTTCCACCAGTATCAGGCTGACCTGGCAGATGAGCGACATGGAACAGATTGCCGGTTTCAATATCTATCGCTCGCTGCACCCGGATGGTCCCTTTTCACTGCACGGGACCACGACCGAGCCGATGTTCGTTGATGACCGTCTGAAATTGAACGAGGTATTCTACTACCGGATATCGGCGGTAAACAAGAGCGGTATCGGTAGCGATTTAACAGCTTCCATGCGCGGCGCCACGGTGATTGCTCCTCCGGCCCCAATATTCCTGAATGTACAGCCGGACATCAAGGGAGCCAGGCTCTCATGGCGTCCAAGGCCGGGCGCCGGTTCGGTTTCAAGTACGGTACCGGCCGCCTTCAAGATCTATCGCAAGAATGAGAGTGATAACACTCTGGTGATGGTGGTGCAGCTGCCGGTTGAAAACATTGAATACTATGACGGCGATCTCAAGGACGGCATCAAATATATATACACGATCACCGCCTGCAACAGCGAGGGAGCCGAGAGCGAGATGTCGGCCCGTCTCAGCGTGGTGCCGCTGCATCCGCCAAAGCAGGTCAGGCCCCTGAGCAATCTTATCCGCCGGATCCCGGTCAGTTGGGATGCCTACAGCGGCGAATCGGCCGAAGGCTATGTTCTCTACCGCTCCGAATCCCGTGACGGGAACTACGCCAGGATAGCAAAACTGGATCTGCCTGCCACGGTTTCCTACATCGACAAAAATCTGGCGGACAATACCACCTATTGGTATCGCTTGAGCGCATATAAAAAGGGCGGCATCGAAACCGATCCATCCGAACCGGTTTACGCGAAGACCAGGGACGTGCCGCCGAAACCGGCCGACTTGACCGCCGAGAGCGGCCAGCCGCGCAAGGTTACCTTGCGCTGGCGGAATTCCGGCGTTGCGGAAGATGAGATCACGCAGGTGCTGATCTTTCGCTCCTTGACATCGGCGGATATGAAGTTCGAGAAAATTGGCGAAGTCCGGGGGGAGATGACAAGCTTTGTCGATGACAGCCGGCCGCTGCTCGATAAAACCAGCTATTCCTACCGGATCTGCTCGCAGAATTCGGGCGGCGCGTTCAGCCCGATGACGGATAGTGCCGCGGCCACCACAAAGTCGCCGCCGGAGGTGCCGGCCGGGTTGGCCGTGAAGCCGGGCCTGTTAAAAAAGGCGATTGTCAGCTGGCAGAGAAACCGTGAGAACGACATCAAGGAATATCATGTCGCCCGAAAACAGGCGGGGGATCCGGAATACAGGGAGATCGGGATAACCGCCGATACGGTTTTCGAGGATATTGAACTGGCGGATGGAGCCGAGGTCTCTTACAAGGTCCGGGCCTTTGACCGGGATGGTCTGGTTAGCGGTTATAGTGATGCTGTTGGTGCCCGGACCAAACCGCTGCCGGCCCGGGTCGCTGGTCTCAGGGTTGTCGATCAGGCAAGCCGGTCGCTGGAGTGGCAGCCAAGCAGGGAAAAAGATGTGCTCGGTTATGTGATATACAAGAAAGGGTTTCTGGGGGTAGCGCAGAAGCAGGCCACTGTTTCCGCAACCAGCTGGAAACCGTCCGAAACCAGGGAAAAAGCCGAATACTATGTTACCGCTCTTGATGCCAGCGGCCTTGAGAGCCCGCCTTCCGAGTCAGTCAGTTTCGAGTGACCCGAAGAAAGGAGCAAGTATGAAAAGTCTTTGTATGGTTGCAGCGATTGCCATTTTTACAGCTACCAACGTGCAGGCCGCCGATGCCGGGAAACAGTCGCAGGAGATCGGCCGATACCAGCTGTTTCAGGGCACTTTTACCACGCTTGACCTGAAGTACAGCCAGGCCTCTTCGACCCACAACGCGGTATTCCTGCTGGATACCGTAACCGGGCAGGTCAAGAGGTATTCCAACAGGATCGATGAAGACGGGCGCTATATCGAAACCTGGCTTCCGACAGATGTTACCCAGCAGATGGGTCCCAAAAAAACATTTCCACCTCAAGCTGAAGGGAAGTAATAAATGACAGGTACAGAAATCAGGAAACAATTTTTGCAGTATTTTGCCGATCGTGGACACACGATTGTTGCAAGTTCGGGCATCCTTCCCAAGAATGATCCGACACTGATGTTTGCCAACGCCGGTATGAACCAGTTCAAGGACTGTTTTTTGGGCCTTGAGGATCGCGGCTATTACCGGGCCTGCAGTTCGCAGAAATGCGTGCGGGCCGGCGGAAAACACAACGACCTGGAGAATGTCGGCCGCACTGCGCGTCACCATACCTTTTTCGAGATGCTGGGAAACTTCTCCTTTGGCGATTATTTCAAGAAAGAGGCGATAGCATTTGCCTGGGAGTTTTTGACCGGGGAGCTGCAGCTGGACAAGAGCCGCCTGTATGTGACGGTTTATAACGATGACGACGAAGCCGCCGATATCTGGCACCTTCAGGAAGGGGTGCCGCGCGAGCGGATCTTCCGCTTTGGAGAGAAGGACAACTTCTGGTCCATGGGTGACACCGGGCCATGCGGTCCCTGCACCGAGATCTTCTGGGATAACGGCCCGGAAGTGGGTTGCGGTTCACCGGATTGCGCCGTGGGCTGCGATTGCGATCGCTACATGGAAATCTGGAATAACGTCTTCATGCAGTTCAACCGTTCGGCGGACGGGAGCATGACGCCGCTGCCGAAACCGTCCGTGGATACCGGCATGGGGCTGGAGCGGATCACCACCGTGATGCAGGGCGTGCATTCCAATTATGATACTGATCTGCTGCAGGGGATCATCCGTCACATAGAACGCCACAGCGGCAAGAAGTACGGCGCCAACGAGAAGGACAGCGTGTCAATGCGTGTGATCGCCGACCACTGCCGCGCCGTCACTTTCCTGATTTGCGATGGCGCCCTGCCGAGCAACGAGGGTCGCGGTTACGTCCTGCGCCGGATCATGCGCCGTGCCGCCCGCCATGCCAAAATGCTGGGTGTGAGCGAGCCACTGCTCTGCAGGATGGTAGAGGCGGTGCGTGAAATGATGGGTGATGCCTACCCGGAACTGGCCGAACGCGAGGCCTATATCAAAAAGGTGACCCTGGCTGAAGAGGAGCGTTTCAACGAGACCCTGGATCGCGGCTTGGGGATTCTCAACGACGAGGTGGCTTCACTGCGGTCCGCCGGAAAAAGCGTGATTCCCGGTGAGGTGCTCTTCAAGCTCTATGACACCTACGGTTTCCCGATCGACCTGACGGGAGATATCGTTGAATCGGAAGGGTTTACGATTGACGAGGCCGGCTTTGAATCATGCATGGAAAAACAGCGCGAGCAGGGGCGGGAAAACTGGAAGGGATCCGGAGCGGCCGGAATTGCCGATATCTACAAGGCTATCCACAATCGCGGAGTACACTCCCAGTTCATCGGTTATGACGCCCTTACCGCCTATTCCCCGATCAGGGCTCTCGTGCGGGACGGTGTTGAAGCAACCTCCGCCGCTGCCGGCGATCGCGTGGATGTGATCGTAGAGTCATCCCCATTCTACGGAGAGTCTGGTGGACAGGCCGGCGACATCGGAGTAATCTCGTCCGGCAGCGCCCATCTGGAGGTGCTGGAAACCACAAGGCCATTCCCGGATTTTATCGTGCATCATTGTCAGGTCAGGGAAGGGGCGGTACAGGTTTCGGATGCGGTCAATCTGACCGTGACAACTTCCGCCAGAAGGGCTACGGCGCGCAACCACACCGCGACCCACCTGTTGCAGACCGCTTTGCGGCAGGTGCTTGGCGATCATGTCAAGCAGGCCGGCTCACTGGTGTCGGCGGACAGGCTGCGTTTCGACTTCACACATTTTTCCGCGATGAGCGCGGATGAAATCCGCCAGGTTGAAACGCTGGTGAATGGTTTTGTCATGGAGAACGACCCGGTCTCCACCAATCTGATGCAGATCGACGAAGCGATCGAAGCCGGCGCCACCGCGCTGTTCGATGAAAAGTACGGCGATTCGGTAAGGGTTGTTCGGGTTGGCGACATCAGCATGGAGCTGTGCGGCGGAACCCACGTCAGGGCGGCCGGTGATATCGGGCTGTTCAAGATCGTATCGGAAGCCGGGATTGCCGCCGGAGTGCGGCGAATCGAGGCCTTGACCGGTTCGGGCGCATTGGACTTCGTCCGCCGGATTGAGGATGAACAGCACGCGATAGCCGTTCTTCTCAAGGCTGAGGGGGGCAACCCGCTGGACAGGCTTGAGAAGCTGCTGTCCCGCCAGAAAGATCTGCAGCGGGAGATGGAAGTGTTGCAGGGCAAGCTCAATGCTGTTGCTTCCGGCGACCTGTTGTCCCGGGCCGAGCTGGTTAACGGTGTCAAGCTTCTGGCGACGCAGGTTAAGGTGGAGGATGTCAAGGCTTTGCGGGATCTGTCCGATGCTCTGAGAGACCGCATTGGAGAAGGGGTGATCGTGTTGGGGGCGGATATTGGCGGCAAGGCCAATCTGCTGGTAGCGGTCACCAAAGAGTTGAGCGCAAGAATCAAGGCCGGAGACCTGGTCAGGCAGATGGCGCCAATTGTTGGCGGAAGCGGCGGAGGCAAGCCGGAGTTGGCCCAGGCTGGAGGCTCGCAGCCTGAAAATATCGGGGACGCCCTGGCAATGGCCGCAAAGATTCTTGCCGGCGCCTGACATGGGCAGGGAAATAATATGAACACACCAGTGGAAAACGGATCAGAAGCTCCCATAAATACCGAAAAGACAACCATTCTGGTCGTTGACGACGATCCCAATATCCGTGATCTGTGCGGACGGGCTCTCAGGGAATACCGGGTGCTTCAGGCCGGCACGATACAGGAAGCCATCAGTGTCTACAGGAAGGAAGCGGTAGACCTGATTCTCACGGATGTGATGATGCCGGGTGGTTCCGGAATCGAGCTGTTGAAGCAGGTCAAGCAGCTGGACCCGACCGCGGCCGTGATCATAATGACCGGTTTTGCCGATAAAGACGTAATTCTCAACGCGCTCAAGGAAGACGCGGACGACTTTATCAACAAGCCGCTCAATCTGCTTCAGTTGAAGACCTATGTCGAAAAGGCGCTGGCAAAAAAAGCGCTCAAGGAAGAATTGACAAATATCAAATGCGCTGACCAGCTGAAGAGTACTTTTCTTTCGTTGATCTCACATAAATTGCGCACTCCTATAACCGGCATATCGCTCTTCCTGCAGAATATTCAGCGTGGAGTCTATGATTCCGATAAAGAGATGTTTCGTCAGAACGCTTCATTGGTCTATGAGGAGTCCGCCTACCTCAGCCGCCTGGTTGCCGACCTGTTGACGTTCAGCCGGATCATGATTGACGGGGAAGAGAACCAGCGTGAAGAATGCGATCTGAATGCGATCGCCTCCGACCTGTTGACCAAGGCAAGAGAAGCCCACGGCAAATTGTCGATCGAGATTGATCTGAATCTGGGGCAATTGCCGTTGATGAATCTTTACAAACACAAAATCAGCTTCGCCCTGTACCAGGTCATCGATAATGCCTTCAAGTTTTCGGGGGATATCGGGCATGTGGGGCTGACTACCGTTGCATCCGAGAATGAAGTCTGCATAGTGATCTCTGATTCGGGTGTCGGCATTTCCAGATCAGAATTTCCCAAGGTGTTTGAAAAGTTCTACCAGGTTGATCCGGACTATACCGGCCAGGTGCGCGGCTTCGGGCTGGGGCTTTTCTATGCGCGGGATTTCATCCGTCAGCACGGCGGCAGCATCAGCCTGGATAGCGAACCGGGCCTGGGCACAACTGTCACCATCTCTCTGCCGTTGCAATAATCTTTTGAGATTTTGCCGGACTTCCTGTAGACTGCCGACTTTAACGTTGGCAGTTTCTATTTTAGAGTAGGAATCGGGATATGAAACATTTAATCGAAAAAGCTAATACCTTGATGGAGGCCTTGCCCTACATCAGGCGATTCGCCGGAAAAACCTTCGTGATAAAATACGGCGGACATGCGATGTCGGATGACAAGTTGAAAGAGTCGTTCGCGCTGGATGTGATACTTCTTAAATCATTGGGAATCAATGCCGTCATCGTGCATGGCGGCGGTCCGCAGATAAACGAGACCCTGAAGCGCTACGGGATCGTGTCTGAATTCGTCAGGGGCATGCGGGTGACCGATGCCGAAACCATGGCTGTGGTTGAAATGGTGCTGGTCGGACAGGTCAACAAGGAGGTCGTCGGCTATCTCAATCAGCATGGCGGCAAGGCGGTCGGACTTTCCGGCAAGGACGGCACGTTGCTGCTCTCCAAAAAACTTCTGCAGGAAGCCAAGGCTGACGACGGCACGACTGAGCTGCTGGATATCGGTTATGTCGGCGACGTTATCAAGGTCAACACGGACTTGATCAAGACACTCGAGGGGGGCCACTATATTCCGGTGATCGCACCGGTCGGGGTCGGAGTGGAAGGTGAAAGCTACAATATCAACGCCGACCTGGTGGCCGGGCGGGTAGCTGCGGCCCTGAATGCCGAGAAACTCATCCTGCTGACCGATATCAACGGGGTCAAGGATAAAAACGGCACCCTGCTGGAAAGCATTTCCGTCAGCGACCTGCATCGCCTGATCGAGGAGGATGCCATCACCGGCGGCATGATCCCCAAGGTGGTCTGCTGCGCGGACGCCCTCAGGGATGGTGTCAAGAAAGCCCATATCATCGATGGCCGGATGGAACATGCGGTGCTGCTGGAGATTTTTACCGACGTCGGCATCGGTACGGAGATTGTGAAATGACATCAGATCAATGGATAGAGAAGTCCGACAAATATATAATGAAAACCTACGGCCGTTACCCGATCGTGCCTGTCAGGGGCGAGGGATGTCGCCTGTGGGACGCCGATGGCAGGGAGTACCTGGATTTCCTGGGTGGAGTGGCGGTTAACAATCTTGGCCACTGTCATCCCAGGGTAGTCAAGGCGCTGCAGGAACAGGCCGCCCAGCTGATCCACTGTTCGAATTACTACCAGATTCCGCAGCAGATCGAACTGGCCGAGCTGCTCTGCAGCCATTCTTTCGCCGACAAGGCTTTCTTCTGCAACAGCGGGGCAGAGGCCAATGAGGCGGCCATCAAGCTGGCCCGAAAATACAGCCGCGACACCCATGGTCCGGAACGCTACGAGATCATCACTGCGGCCGACTCCTTCCATGGCCGCACCATGGCCACGGTCTCGGCCACCGGCCAGGAAAAGGTGCAGCGCTTCTTCGATCCGCTGCTGCATGGCTTCACCCACGTTCCCTTCAACGATGCGGCCGCGCTGGAAGCAGCGGTCACGTCCAACACCTGTGCCGTAATGCTGGAACCGATCCAGGGCGAGGGGGGCGTAAACATCCCTTCGGCCGGCTATTTTCAGGAAGTTCGCCGCATCTGTGATCAGCATGGCCTGCTGTTGATTTTCGACGAGGTACAGGTCGGCATGGGGCGTACCGGCAAGATGTTTGCCTATGAACATTTCGATGTGGTCCCGGATATCATGACCCTTGCCAAGGCCTTGGCCGGCGGGGCCCCGATCGGCTGCATGCTGGCCAAGGACCGCTTTGCGGCTGCCTTCGTGCCCGGCACCCACGGTTCAACCTTCGGCGGCAATCCGCTGGTCTGCGCGGCTGCCATTGCCACGGTGCGGACCATTCTGGAGGATGGCATCCTGAACCGGACCGAGGAGATCGGCGAGTATCTGGTGGGAGAACTGGAAACTCTCGGGAAAAAATATCCGTTCGTAAAGGATGTGCGCGGAATCGGCCTGATGATCGGTATGGGACTGTCGATCCCTGGGGCGGAGATCGTCAAGAAGGGACATGCCCGGGGAGTGCTGCTGAACGTGACCCATGATACGGTGCTGCGTTTCGTCCCGCCGCTGGTCGTGACCAAGCAGGAGATCAACACCATGATCGGAATCCTGGACGGCATCTTTGCTGAGGTTGAAGTATAGCACGTTACAAGTGGTTACCACGCATACAGGGTTAGGAGATATATTGATGGCGCGACATTTTCTGGCGTTGCACGACTTCAACGAAATTGAGCTTTACGGGATGCTGACCCTGGCTCGTGAACTGAAAGAGAAACAGAAACAGGGTATTCCCCATAAACTGCTGGACGGCAAGACCGTGGCGCTGATCTTCGAGAAGGCTTCCACCCGGACCAGGGTCTCCTTCGAGGTGGGGGTCTTTCAGCTGGGGGGGCATGGACTGTTCATCTCTTCCGCCAACTCCCAGATGGGGCGCGGCGAGCCGATCAAGGATACTGCACGGGTCATGGCCCGCTACTGTGACGGCGTGATGATCCGCACCTTCGGCCAGGAAATCGTCGATGAATTTGCGCGCTACTCTGACGTGCCGGTAATCAACGGCCTGACCGACCTGTTTCACCCCTGCCAGATCATGGCCGACCTGATGACGGTTATCGAGCAGAAGCGCACCTATGAAGGACTGGTCTTCGCCTGGATCGGCGATGGCAACAATATGGCCAACACCTGGATCGAGGCTGCGGCGATTTTCGGCTTCGAGCTGCGACTGGCCTGCCCGCAAGGGTACGAGCCGGATGCCGCGGTCATGAAGTGGGCCATGGCCAAGGCTCCCGGCAAGATCACGCTGACGACCGACCCGAAAGTTGCGGTCGCCGGAGCCGACGTGATCAATACCGATGTCTGGGCCAGCATGGGGCAGGAGGCTGAACAGAAGATTCGCGAGCAGGCCTTTGCCGGCTACTGCCTGGATGATGCGCTGGTGGCCCTGGCAAAACCTGATTGCATCGTGCTGCACTGCTTGCCCGCCCATCGCGGTGAAGAGATATCCGATTCGGTAATCGAGGGAAAGCATTCGGTGGTCTGGGATGAGGCCGAGAACCGTCTGCATGTTCAGAAAGCGATCATGGCCAGATTGATCGGCGCGGCCTGACCGGACTTTAAGGTGGTGGATGATTTTTCCATTCCAGTGGCATCAATCCCGGATCTTATCAGGTTGAAACTGATTTCCGGGCGTCCTCAGGATATCGAGGATATAAAAGCGCTGGAGGCGCTTTCCAATGGCTGATGTTGGAACACGTCCATTACAACTCTTCAGCCTGGAAAAGCTGGAAGAATTCCGGGATATGTCCCCCAAAGCCCGACTTGTCTGGTTGGACGAGGCTAATTGTTTGGCCATGAAGGTGCTTGGATTAAAGAGGCTGGCAGAGTTGGATGACCGATTCCAGCTTCCGACAAGTTCTTAAAACCGTGCTTTCAGACTGCAGATGCACGGATTTGGATTACCTGTTGAATAAGGTATTTTATAACCACAAATAAAGGAGACCTAAGTACATGGCAAAAAAAAGGGAAATCAAAAAAATTGTTCTGGCCTATTCGGGTGGTCTGGATACCTCAATTATCCTCAAATGGCTGAAGAACGAGTACGACTGCAAGGTCGTGGCCTTTTCGGCCGACCTTGGCCAGGGCGACGAGCTTGACTCGATCCGTGAAAAGGCTCTGGCCACCGGCGCCGATAAGGTCTATATCGACGACCTGAAAGAAGAGTTCGTGCGTGATTTCGTATATCCGATGTTTCGCGCCAACGCCATTTACGAAGGGCATTACCTGCTGGGCACCTCCATCGCCCGTCCGCTGATCGCCAAGCGCCAGATGGAAATCGCCGCCAAGGAAAAATGCGATGCTGTATCACATGGAGCTACCGGCAAGGGTAATGACCAGGTCCGCTTCGAGCTGGCCTACTACCACTTCAATCCCGCCATCAAGGTTGTTGCCCCTTGGCGCGAATGGGACTTGAACAGCCGCCAGGCGCTGATCGATTACGCCAAGAAGAACGATATCCCGATTCCGACCATCAAGAAGCGTCCATGGTCGTCCGACCGCAACCTGCTGCATATCTCCTTCGAGGGTGGCATCCTGGAGGATACCTGGGCCGAAGCGCCGGAAGAGATGTACGTGCTGACCAAGCCGCCTGAAAAGGCTCCCAATAAGCCGCAGTACGTGGAGATCGAGTTCAAAAACGGCAATGCTGTGGCCGTTGATGGCGAACAGATGACTCCGGCCCAGCTTCTGGCGCACCTGAACTTCATCGGCGGACAGCACGGCGTCGGCCGGGTTGACCTGCTGGAAAACCGTTCGGTCGGCATGAAGTCGCGTGGCGTCTACGAGACACCCGGCGGAACGATCCTGCGCGAAGCCCATTCGGCTGTCGAGCAGATCACGATGGACCGCGAAGTCATGCGTATCCGCGACAGCCTGATTCCCGAGTATGCCAAGCAGATCTATGCCGGCTACTGGTTCTCTCCAGAGCGCCTGTTGCTGCAGACGCTGATAGACGATTCCCAGAAATGCGTCAACGGCGTGGCCCGCGTCAAGCTCTACAAGGGGCACTGCCGCACCGTCGGCCGCAAGTCCGAGTCAGATTC
>MGZK01000145.1:1182-13268 GCA_001802125.1 Geobacteraceae bacterium GWC2_55_20 | reverse complement strand
TGACTGCATAATACTGTACCCTGCCGCGAAGTCAATAAATCACATGAGGACCCTGATGCAGTTGTCGCTTATCGATAATCATGACCCCATATCGAATGCGGAGACAAGAGTCGCCGAGCTTCGCCGCATGATAATCCATCACAGTCAGCGCTATTACCAGTTTGACGCGCCCGAGATCAGTGATGCCGAGTACGACGCTCTGTTTAATGAACTGGCGGAGCTGGAAAAACAGCATCCCGAGCTGACAAGTCCCGAATCTCCGACCCGGCGGGTCGGTTCGGCGCCGCTTGACAAATTCAGAACAGTCAGGCACCGCTTGCCGATGCTCTCGTTGGAGAACGCGACAAATGAAGAAGAAATCAGGACCAAGCTGGATGCGCGCGTAAGAAATGAACTGGGGTTGCCGGAAGGTGAAACGCTTGAATATATGTGTGAGCCCAAAATGGATGGGCTTGCGGTGGAGCTTGTTTATGAAAACGGTCTGCTGGCAGTTGCGGCGACCCGGGGCGACGGCATTACCGGTGAAGATGTTACCGGGAATATCCGTACATTGCGATCTCTTCCGCTGCGCCTGAACGGCGACAATATCCCCCCCCTGCTGGAGGTCCGTGGCGAAGTTTATCTCTCATTGTCCGCATTTCAAATTATAAACCGGGACAAGGAGGAAAACGGAGAGCCGCCGTTTGCCAACCCGCGCAATGCCGCTGCCGGATCACTGCGGCAGCTTGATCCAAGAGTAACCGCTCGACGTCCGCTGGCGATCTTCTGCTATGCTCCCGGACATGTGGAAGGTGTTTCCTTTGAATCCCAGCAGGCTTTTCTGGATGCGGCCGCTGGATGGGGATTGCCGGTAAACCCGTTGACAAGGCGGGTAACCGGAATTGAAGCGGCGGTGGCCTACTATCAGGAGATGCAGGCACAGCGCGAATCGCTCCCGTATGAGATAGATGGTACCGTGGTCAAGGTCGATTCGTACCGGTTACAGCGGGAACTTGGAGAGAAGAGCCGTTCACCGGTCTGGGCCATTGCCTGTAAATTTCCGCCACGGCAGGCCGAAACCGTACTTGAGGATATTCTGCTTTCGGTCGGCCGGACCGGCGTTGTTACCCCGGTGGCACAACTCCGTCCGGTCGATATCTCCGGTGTGACCGTCGCCCGTGCCACACTGCATAACTGGGATGAAATCGCGGCCAAGGACATCCGTATCGGAGACACCGTCGTGGTGGAGCGGGCCGGCGATGTGATTCCGGCTGTTGTCAGGGTGCTTGAAGGGCGCCGAACCGGAACCGAACGCTGCTTGCCGCCTCCGCTGAAGTGTCCCGAATGCGGTTCGGAGGTGGTGCGGATAGCGGATGAAGTGGCCCTGCGCTGCATGGGGCTTTCCTGCCCTCCGCAGATACGGGAGTCGATCAAGCACTTTGCTTCCCGAGGAGCGATGGATATTGAAGGGCTGGGCGACAAGTTCGTCGAACAGCTGCTATCGTTGGGGCTTGTTCGCAACGTAGCCGATATTTATCGGCTCGGTAAGGACGATTTCATGCGTTTCGAACGCATGGGAGACAAGCTCGCCTCCAACCTGCTGGCGGCAATCGAGGCCAGCAAGCATCGTGAATTGAATCGTTTCATCCATGCCCTCGGCATCAGGCATGTCGGTGAACGCACCGCCAAAACCCTGGCCCAGGCTTTTGGAAGTCTCGAAAACCTTGAAGCGGCTACCCTGGAGGAACTGACCAGTATCCGCGATATCGGCGCAATCGTTGCCCAGAGCATCCGCACTTTCTTTGACAACGGCGAGAATCTGTCCGTGATCCGGCGGATGATTGAGGCTGGAGTGACTCCATCCGTCACCAGCAAGAAAGTCGGCGGAATCTTCAGCGGAAAGAATTTCGTTTTCACCGGAACCCTGAGTCGCTTCAGTCGTGACGAAGCCAGAAAACTGGTAGAGGATCAGGGGGGAAATGTGGTAGGTTCTGTCTCGAAAAAAACCGATTATGTTGTGGCCGGTGACGAGGCCGGCAGCAAGCTGGCCAAAGCGCGGGGATTGGGTGTTGCCGTACTTGGCGAGGATGAGTTCCTGGCCTTGATGGAAGCGCCGCAATGAAAGGATAATTTTGTGGATAAAGTTTCAATGATGATAAAAGCCCGTAAACTGTTCAAGGAAATCAGTGATCTTCCGACGATTCCAGCGATCGTTTCCAAGGTGATATCGCTTTTGGACAACCATGATGCCGATCCCGACGATATTGCTGATATGATTCTTTCCGACCAGGTGCTGGCGGCCAGGGTCATCAGGGTTGTCAACTCTCCTCTATACCGCTCCGGCAGCGAGATCAGCTCGGTCAAGCGGGCTCTGCTGTATCTGGGTTTCAAGAGCGTTCGCGAGATGATCCTGACAAGCTATTTTATCGAAGGATTCAAGCAGAAAGAGCAGCCGTTCGATATCAAGACTTTCTGGATGCATTCGTTCAGTGTGGGCGCCATATCCCGCCGCATCGCCACTATGGTCGGATACGAAGATGTGGAAAAAGCGTATCTGGTCGGTATAATTCACGATATAGGCAAGGTGTTTCTTGGGCATTACTGCAGGGAAGAGTATGGTCGCATGCTGGCCGGAATCAGCAACACCAGCTACACAACCTACGAGGCCGAATATGAATTCTTCGGCACCACCCACAGCGAAGTCGGTCTCTGCCTGGCCCAGCGCTGGAATTTTCCAGCATCGTACTGTGATGTGATCTCTTATCACCACGCTTCAGAGATGGCTACCGAAGACCCAATTCTGACGGCAATCGTTTCTCTGGCTGACTTCTTCTGCCTTTCGCATGTCACTGCCGGCAGCCTGGCGCAGGCCAGTATACCGGGGATGTCCGAGGAAAATGCCTGGAAGGTGCTCAAACAGTTGTCGAAAAAACCGATTGCGCCGGGACTGGAAAGCTTCCTGTCCGATCTGTTCGACACATATGAAGATGTCAGCCGCGAAGTTGATATTCTATTTAATTCCTTGATTACCTGATTTGCTTGCAATTCGTGAATACTGAAGCAGGAGATGCCCTCATGTCTGAGAAAACAACCGTAACCTGTTCCAAGTGCAGCAGCGTATGGCAAAACCGGGGCACCACCAACTGCTGGAGCGGTGATCCGGACCAGGCGCCCCCCAAGCCGGGTAATTGCCCGTCCGAAGCATATCAAGACGTGGTCAGAAGCTCTTTCGATCAGTATTCCGGAGAGAGCGAGGATGCCAGGATCGCTTTTGTAGCTGCCAGGGTGGAGGGACTCTGCTACCAGCCGGTTCCCGGCAGTGATGCCGTCAACGCCCGTTGGACAAGGGTCGAGGATACGATCGCCTTTGCAAAGCTGATGGGATACAAAAAAATCGGCATGGCGACCTGCATCGGACTTCTGGACGAATCGGAACGTCTGGCGAAAATTCTTGCGGCCCAGGGTTTCGAACCAGTCAGCGTTTGCTGCAAGGCCGGCAGTATCGACAAGCTGGAGCTGGGGTTGAAGGAAAGCGATAAAGTCAGGCCGGGAACCTTCGAACCGGCCTGCAACCCGATCGCCCAGGCGGAGATTTGTAACCGGCTTGCTACCGATATGAATGTTATCGTGGGGCTTTGCGTCGGTCACGACATGCTCTTCAACCGGCACTCCAAAGCGCCGGTGACAACATTGGTGGTGAAGGACCGTGTTACCGGGCACAATCCGGTCGCGGTGCTGTACGGGCAGAACTTTTATTACAAGCGTCTGCAGAAACAGCAGGTGTTGAGCGGTAACGAGTAACCACCTGCATTCTGTCTCCTTTCACACCTTGAACAAATGGGATATGCGTATCATGTTGTTTACATGTAAAAAAGCTGGACATTTTTCATAATATGCTGGAAAATGAATACTTATATATAGCCGGCTGGCCGGCATACCTCTTTAGTAAGGAGAATGAACAATATGAAAAAGATCGTGGCGATGATGGTAGCGGCAATGATGGCTCTCAGTTTTTCAATGGTAGCGGTAGCGGAAGAGAAGGCGGCTGAAAAACCCGCTGCTGAAAAAGTAGAAAAAAAAGACGCCAAAAAAGTCAAGAAAGCCAAGAAAGTCAAGAAAGCGGTCGAAGCCAAACCTGCCGCCAAGGGCAAAAAAGAAGTATCCGGTTGCTGAGTCAGGCATAATATATGAAAACGGAGGCATGAGCGTTGGCATGCCTCTTTTTTATTTGTCTGAAGCTGCTCCCGGTTCTTCTGGGCCGGGATAAACGATACGGGTGAAACAATTTAACTGGGGAGTGTGTGCATGCAGATCAAGACGAGAATAGTGGGCGGTGTAGCCTTCATGTCGCTTTTGATGATTGTCATCGGCGCTATCGGCCTGATCGGCTTCCGCGAGAGTGGCCGCGCTCTGGAGGAAGTCCACTCCGTCAATATGAAAAACATCGGGCTGCTGAACAAGATCGACGGCCTGATGCGAGCCAACCGTATCCAGATGTTGCTCTCCCTGCAGCACGACCCCAAAAACGAATTCAGCGCGATGCATGAGCATTCCACCAGTTCCCATACCGATCTGGCAAAGAAATATATCGAAGAAATCAACCAGGTCTGGAAAGAGTACGCTGCTTCCATTAACGACAAGGAAGGGCGTGAACTGGCGGAAAACTTCCAGAAAGAGCGCAGCAAATACGAAAAGGATGGGCTGGAACCGGCCATTAAAGCTGTTCTGGCGGATGATTTTCACCAGACCTACCGCATCACTTTCGACGTGATCAACCCAACCATCGTAAAAGCAAACAAGGCAATGGATGCGCTGATGAACCATGAGGTCGCCATTGCAAAGTCAGCCCATGAAAAAAGCGTCTCCAGGTCGGCCCTGTTTCGCAATCTGATCCTGGCGGCAATTTTATTTGCAGTACTGATCGGTGGCTCGATCGGTCTCATGATTGCCCGCTCCATCAGCAGATCAGTGGCAGTGCTGAAGCAGACCGCCGCGTATCTGGCGGACGGCGATCTGAGCAAACGCTCGACGGTAACCAGTCGTGATGAGCTGGGCGAGATCAGCAACTGCTTCAACCAGGTTGCCGATACCCTGCACGATCTTGTGCAGCGCGTTCGCGCCAGTTCCCACAGCGTGTCCGGCGCTGCCGTGGAACTGCGTGCCAATGCCGAGCAGATCGCATCCGGTTCGGACCATATGGCGGCGGAGGCGGTCACTGTGGCAACGGCCAGCGAGGAAATGGCGGCCACTTCCAACAACATCGCTTCCAACTGTTCGCTGGCGGTTGAAAGTGCCAACCAGGCCTGCAACACCGCCACCAGCGGCGCTGCCATCATCCAGCAGACCGTGGAGGGGATGGCGAGAATCGCCGCCAAAGTCCAGGATTCGGCCCGTACCGTGGAGACACTGGGTGTCAAATCGGAGCAGATCGGGGCGATTATCGGCACAATCGAGGATATTGCCGACCAGACCAACCTGCTGGCGCTGAACGCCGCCATCGAGGCTGCCCGGGCCGGTGAGCAGGGGCGGGGCTTCGCGGTCGTTGCCGACGAGGTGCGGGCACTGGCCGAGCGAACTACCAGGGCGACCCGTGAGATCGGAGACATGATCAAGTCGATTCAGGGCGAAACCCGCAATGCTGTTTCCGCGATGGAAGAGGGCGTCAGCGAGGTCGAGAAGGGCACTTCCGACGCGGCCCGTTCCGGGCACGCGCTCAGCGAGATTCTGGAACAGGTCAACGAGGTTACCGGCCAGATCAACCAGATCGCCACCGCGGCCGAGGAACAGACCGCCACCACCAACGAGATCAGCGGAAACATGCAGCGCATCACCGGGGTTGTACAGCAAACCGCTTCCAGCTCGCAGATTACCGCGGATGCGGCGGCCCGCCTGTCCGGTCTTGCCCAGGAGTTGCAGCAGATTGTTGACCGGTTCCGGCTGTGACGACAAAGACCGTAAAATAGCCGACAATGCGTATCAATCCAGAATTTCCGGTATATGATCAGGGTTGCCGATTGGCAGCCCTCTTCTTTTTTATGCTCCTTCTAAGCGTCTTGAACGGTTGCGTCGCTGATAAAGACAGCTCCAGCTGTTTTGCCTGCCACGGCGGAATCGAGCATGTTTCGGCGACACACGGCGACTGTGTCTCCTGCCATGGCGGTGATCCCGGATCGAGCGACAAGACCAGGAGTCATGCCACCATGCGCGGCCCGGAAAATCCGTCTTCACCGGAAACATGGGAAGCGGCCTGCGGCGGCTGCCATCGTTACCAGCTGGAGCGGGTTAAAACCACGATCATGCAGACCAATGCCGGTATGATCCGCAACACCCAGCTGACCTGGGAGGGGGAGGACGGCCGCGAATATTCCAGTAGTGGCGGAAAAACCTTCGATGCCTCCGGCAATCCGCTGGAACTGCGTCCGGTGGAGGATCTGGACAATCTTTCCGGCGAACTGTACCGCAAGTTCTGCTCACGCTGCCACATCGGGATCAGCAATGCCGTTTCCTATGGCGCGGCTCATGCATCCGGCTGCGCCGCCTGTCATTTTCCCTGGAACGACACCGCAACCTATCAGGGTAGCGATAAAAGCATGCGGGGCCGGGCCGGTCACTCCGCCAGCCACAAAATGGCCGCGCTGCCCGATACCATGGTCTGTACCCGATGCCATAACCGCAGCGGCCGGATCGCCTTTTCGTACCAGGGGTTGTACGACGGCAACAACGGCCTGGTCCCGACCAGGGGGGGCGAGGGCGGGCCGATCATGACCAGCGGCGCCCGCAACCTGACAAGCATCACACCGGATATCCATTTCGCGGCCGGGATGGAGTGCATCGACTGCCACACCTCGCGGGATGTGATGGGAGACGGCTTTGCCTACCGCAACATGTACCTGCAGACGGAAGTCGCCTGCGAGGATTGCCACGGCAGCGCCAGCGAACCGCCGCGCTACCGGGAGATAACCCGCGAGAACGATGAGGCGCTACGGGAATCAAGGTCGTATAAAATGCCGGCCAAATCCGGGATGCGCATGATCCAGACCGCCCGGGGGCGCAGCTACTCCAACGTATTTTACAGGGACGGCGCCATCTGGCTGCAGGGGAAGCGCAGCGGCAAGCTGCACCGCAGCAAGGTCATTACCGGAACGCCGGAACACACGATTGCCGGGCATGGCCGCCTGGAATGCCATGCCTGCCATTCACGAACCTCGGTGCAGTGTTATGGCTGTCACACCCGCTACGACAAAGGCCAGCCGGGGATGGATTTTATCAAGGACGAAGAAACAGCGGGCGCTTTCAGCGAGACCGAAGACTATCGCATGCTGTACCCTTTCCCGTTGGCGCTCAACCAGCGCGGCCGTATTTCGCCGGTGACGCCCGGCTGCCAGACCTTTATCACGGTGGCCGAGGAGGACGGAACTCTCTCCAGTGCAGAATACGTCGCTAAATTCAGGGGAAAGCAGCAGCTGCGCTTTGCGCCGTTCTACTCGCACAACACCGGAAAAAGGGCGATCGGCTGCGCCGAATGTCATGGCAATCCGGCCTTTCTCGGGTTTGGCCAGCATGTGGTCGATGGCAACAACATCAGGGGCACCCTGTTGTGCGAGCGTTCCGACAGCAAACCCCTGGACGGTTTTCTGACAATGAACAAGGGCAAGGTCAAGGCCTTTTCGGCTATTACCAGGGAAAAGGCCCGGCCGCTGAACGGAGCCGAAGTGAAACGGGCGCTGGCGGTCAACCTGTGCCTGCCTTGCCATGGCCTGGCCAGGGATCCCATCTACCGGAAAGGACTGGATCATCGTGCGCTTGATGATGCTTTACATCGCCGCAGCCTTTCTGGCCGCTAGCCTGCTGTCAAGCGAGGGGCTGGCCGCCGAGAACTGCACGGTCTGCCACAAGTTGTCGCTTGCCGGTATTCATGCCGCGCTGCCCTGCCTTTCCTGTCACTTAAGTGAAGGCAAGAGCGAGGCAAGCCCGGCTGCCGCCCGGAACCGGGCCGTTGGCTGTCGTGAATGCCACGGCGGGCACGAGCGCATCTTTGACCATGCCATGTCCAGGCGTGACGGAGAGCGTCGTTTCGTCGAGCGCAGTTACGCCAAGGTGGATTCCGGCTTCTGGGAGAAGAATTGCAATTCCTGCCATGTACAGGACTGTCTCGATTGCCACGGTTCCGGGCATGCGCTGGCAAAGCCGAAGGTCGCCGATTGCCAGAGCTGTCATCGCGGCTACTATACCGGTTGGGATTACTCGGGACGGGCGCCGCGCGAGGACAACATGCGTTACCAGCGCGGCATCGCTGTCAATGGCGAGACCTTCCTGAAGATGTTGCCGGACGTGCATTACCGGGCCGGACTCACCTGCGGCGCCTGCCACTCGATGAACAGCCTGGCGCAGGGGAAAAAGTCGTCCAAGGGGTGCCGCGACTGCCACAAACCGGACCCGAAAGTTGTCGAACACCGCATTCCGGCCCACATGGAGCGTCTGGAGTGCTATGCCTGCCATTCATCCTGGGCGCCCCAGGAGTACGGCACCTTCTTCCTCCGTTTTCGTGATCCGGCCCTGAAAGAGGATTTTGATCTGAAAGCGCTGGAAAATCCGGAGTATCTTCGCAGCGCCTACCTGAAGAGGCAGGACGCTCCGCCGCTGGGGGTGAATGCCGCCGGCCGGATCAGCCCGATCCGCCCGATGTTCATCGCCTACTATACCGACATCCAGTCGGCCAGAAACGGCGGGCCGGAGAACACGCTGCTGGCCGCAGAATGGCGGGCCTGGTTCCCGCATACGATCCAGCGCGGCAGCGTGACCTGCGAGGGGTGCCACGACAACCCGGCCCGCTTCCTGTTGGAGCCGGAAACGCAGCGCATCCATCAACTCGGCCGTGACGGACTGGGGCTGGAGTCGTTCTGGCTCCAGCAGGGGCAGCGGGCGGTCAACGGCGATTTCATCGCGGCCGGACGCTACCTGCGCATGAGCAGCAAAAGCCCGGCCTATACAAAGGCGTACATCGAAAAATGGAAAACGTTCCTCAATCGCGTCGAAGTTTCATCACGACCATAGCTCTCATGCTCGGATCGGCCGGCCTGCTCTGGCGCTATCTGACGCCGCGCACCGTGAAGCGCCGTAAGGTGGCGGTGCGGGTGGCCAGGAGCGAAATCCCACCCCGGGGAGCGCTGGTCTACCGCGAAGCGCGGGTGGCTCTGCTGCGCGAAGCCGAGACGGTATATGCGCTGGACCTTGTCTGCACCCATCTGGGCTGTACTGTCACGGTAACATCCGACGGGCTTTCCTGTCCCTGCCACGGCAGCCGTTTCGACCGCCAGGGCAAGGTTCTGCAGGGGCCGGCGGATCGGCCGCTGCGGAGGCTGGAGCTTGTCGAGGCCGATGGAGTCGTGGAAGTGCTGGAAGGGTGAACTGCCTTCCTTTGTCCGCCCTCGATTTTATAATATTGTCAACTACGGAGCGGCTGCTTTGCGCTCCGCCAACAGCGCCTCGTAACCCTTGCGCACCCACATGGCATTGCTGCCGATGTTCAGCTTTTCCAGTCCCGGCGGCGGCTTGACCCCCGGATCCAGCGGATGGAGCTGCAATGCCTGCTCCCCCTTCTCCTTGAGCGCAGTTTCCAATTCCCATCCGACCCATTTTGACTCGCTGGCGTCTTTCGACCAGAACAGCAGGAACAGGTCGCGCTGCCTGATCTCGTTGTCGAGCCGTGACTTCCACTCTTCACCCGGGTTGAGGTCGAGGCAATCCTGGAAAACATCGATGCCGGCGCTGATCTTGATCGCGTCCACCCGGTCCAGCACCCGCAGCCGGTCCTTGGAGGAGTAGGAGGCGAAGGCGGTGCGTGCCGGTTCGCCGCTGGCGGTGGCCTGTCCCCTTTTCTTCGGCTTGGCGGTTATCTCCAGTTCCAGCCGCAGGCGGGCGACGATAATCCCCTCGATCGCAGCGTCAAACTTGACTGCGATAGTTCCTTCCCCGGCGTCGTCCGCCACTTTCACATCGAAATCCAGCAGCGAGCGTCCACCCTGCCAGATCAACTCCTGCTCGGGCGGGTCGATGGTCAGTCCGCGACCCGAGAGGCGGACCGTGACGCGGGTATCCCGTTTCCAACGGCACTCCTGGATGCCGAGTACCGCGTCAGACGATGGAGCCAGCTTGGTCAGCAGATCGCGGACCTCCTGCTCAAGCTCCTTTTCGTAAGCCACGAAGCGGGCGGTGAACTCGCCTCCCGGCTTGGCCTGTTTGGGGGCCGACGCCCCCAGTTGGACCGGCTGCGGTTCTTGCGAGGCCGGGGCTTGCGCTCCGGACATCCTGGGAACTTTTTTGGGTGGAGGACCGCCACCAAGCGTTGGTCCCAGCGCGTCTCTTGACGGGGCAGCGGTGGTCGCGGTACGCTTCAACCGATGCTGGGAGCCGGGTTCAACGGCCTTTCCGGCGCTTGTCTTGTCACCAGTGTAGCCGCTTGTTTCCGTGGCTTCCGCCGCCTGCCTGATCTCTTTCAGGGCCGCCATCAGTTTCCGCCGCCGCTCATTTTCCGGCGCCGAGGCCAGCACGTGATTCAGGAAATCCAGGTTATCCAGCACCGATGAAAATTCCCGCGGCGACCCGACGTTATTGGCCTTGGCGTAGTTGGCGATGATTTCGATAGTGTAGTCTGAAAGGTCTCCGGTGGTCAGGTATCTCAGGAGCATGCAGTCAATCGGTGTTGCGGTGTTCCAGAAATTCGGGTTCTTCTGGTGGTCTTCGTCGGCCAGAGCTATGGCTTGCTCCAGTGAAGAATAAAAGTCGTTGGCGAGCTGTTCATTTTCATCGAGCAGATAGGTCAGCGCCTGCCCGGTCAGGCAGTTGACCAGCGGATAAAATTCCGGTTTGCCCCGTTCGGCCCCCAGGTTGTAGGCCTTGCAGTAATGTTCCGCCATCGCGCGCAGTGCTATCTGCTTTTCGGAGTTGCCCGCCGCGATCATCGCCCTCCGTTTGGCGACGCTCCCCAACAGTGAAATCCGTTCGCAGGTCTCGCCGATGGCCCGGTTCAGCTCGATCAGCTTCTCCTCCGCTTCCTTGACCAGTCTCAGGGCCGTTTCCGGATCGCTGACGGACAGCTCCTGAGCCCAACGTGACTGCAGATTCCAGGCCTGTTCAACCGTCCTGATCGGCGCGGTGGATTTGTCATCGGCAATGGCTTTTTTATAGTGGCCGACCGACTCCTCGAACTGCATCAGTTCGCTGCAGGCCTGTCCCAGTGCCGCCTGCAGGGCGCCTGAAGTCAGCCATGCGGTCGGAACGTTCTGCTGTATATCCCTGATGGCTTTCCGGTATTCCGCAACCGCCGGGCCCCGGGCGGTTTTTGCCGCGGCGGCGATATTTTCCAGATCAACGATTGCTTCGGAGATGGCGGCGTAGGTGATCTTGCGGACACCGACGGGGCGGGAAGTTTCGCCTTTGCCCAGGGTGAAGTCCGGATCGCCGTAACATTGGTAAGCGCCCCAGGTGTTGACATCGGGATGGGCGGTATAGGTGGCGTTGCGCGCCGTCAGGACCGCGTAGCCGAAGGACGCCCCGCCCAGAAGCTCCCGGTAGAAGGTGGCGGCGAAGAGCGCCGCCGCATCGTCCTGTACGGCCCAGCCGGCGGCCACTACGCAGCGCACCCCCATCTTGATCAGCTCGGTGGCCAGATTGGCGGCCAGGTCCGGCGGCAGGTTGCGGGGCGGTTTGTTGTCGTCGATATGCCCCAGGTGGCAGCAGTTCACAAAAACCAGTTGCGGTACCGCGCGCATCTGCCGGATCTGGGCCGCGGTCAGGAACTGGTTCTCGCCGATGACCATGCCGCTGATCGGGGGACCTTCGCCTGGCTGGCCGCAGCTGTCGCACGGCAGCGGAGGATGGTATTCGAACACGCCGTGTCCGGCCAGGTGGATAATCTGGTAATCCCTTGCGAAGAGTTCCTTGAGGATGGTCGTCCCTTTTGCATCGGGGCCGATCAGCGTGGTTGCGGAATAGTCGCTATTCTCCAGGGCCTTGACAACTTCACGGGCCTCCTGCTCGGCACTGGGGAGGTTTGTGAAGGGGGTCAGGGGGTTGCCCACCACCAGGGCGGTTCTGTCGCGGGCCAT
>MGZK01000145.1:0-1020 GCA_001802125.1 Geobacteraceae bacterium GWC2_55_20 | reverse complement strand
TCCAGGAACAGATCAAGAAGCAGCCGGTGGAGGTACCGCCAGCTCCAAAATTCCCCAACAAGGCTTTTGACTACGACAAGAGATAGCACCGGAAATGTGCAAAAAGGCATCTGTTTGAGGCCTTGAGCGGTCGGGTGTGTGACCAAGCACACCGAACAGCAGCCCTGATGTGACCATATTGCAGTTGTAATCGTTCACTGAACTGGAGGGAAGAATGAAGACCGCACATACTCGTCACATCAGCGCAAGCGCTTTGTTGCTCGCAGCATTGTGGAGTTCCGGATGCGACAAGAGCACGGAACCGGCGCAGACATCAGGGGAACTGTCGATGACTGCGAAGTATACAACTTCCGGCACCGCTCTTCTTAAGTCATCGGGGATCTCACCCGAATCGACGGCTGAGGTTGCCGCAGTGGACTCGATCCGCATCACAAAGGCGCGGTTTGTTCTGAGAGACATCAAATTCAAGACAGCCGGAGAGGACAGTGCCTCGTTCAAAGCTACACCCATCGTGCTGACCCTGAACCTCAGCGAAACACCGCAAACCATAGCCGTCGTGCCGATGAAGTTTGGGACCTATCGCCGTATGGAGTTCGACGTTCATAGAGTGGAGCAATCAATCATTTCCAATCTCCCGGCTGCCGATCAATCTCAATTTGCCGATTTTCTCGCCGGCGAACGCTATAGCATCATCGTTGAGGGAGTGGTTTATAGAAATGCATCAGCAACAGGAACCACATTCATCTATCGATCGAAGGTCGACGCAAAGCAAAAGATCGATCTGAATCCCGAGCTGGTCATTACTGAAGGTTCGACCACGGTCAATGCCACGATCCTGATATCATCTGCCCAGTGGTTCCGCGCACAGAATGGCTCCCTTGTCGATCCGACCGTGAGCCAGAGTGAAGGGGTGATAGACGAGAATCTGAAAAGCAGCATCCGTGTCTTCAAGGACAACAATAAAGACGGCTCAAAGGATTGACATAGAGCCAACGTCGACGTAACACACAAAGTCGCAGT